>JAQXBQ010000200.1 GCA_029252325.1 Akkermansiaceae bacterium | reverse complement strand
GAATAAAAAACGCGCCAGCAGGAAATATGCTGACGCGTATGTTGAAAGTTAATGGCTGTAGAGGTGACCTGTAGAAATCACCTGCGTTCGCTTATTCATTGTGAATGTGACCAGGTTGTCCGTGTGGGGGGTTTACTCTGGGCTTGGCTGCCTGCTCGCGGATTGTTTTTAAACGAGGAAGAAATTTGGTGGCAATTTTCCCCATTCTTGTATCAGAATCGATAGCGATAATCTCGTTAATGACTTGGGCAACAGCATCAAATTTTTGTGAAGCTAGTAGTGGGTTTATTTTCGCTGAGAGTAGGTTCTGTTTTTGTTCTCCGACAATCTTGTAATCTGTGATGAATTGATCAACCAAGGCAGAAATCCCATCTGTTTTCCCTGATTTCATAGCAGTCATGATCTTATTCTGGAGTTCTTTCTCTGCACTTTTTTTAGCCTGAGCAGCTAAGAATCCGGTTTGGTCATCAGGGTCAAGCTCTGCGATTTGCTTGATAGTGTCACTGTAATGGTTTTGCTGACCCTCTGGAATCATCTCAATAGCGGTAATTAATGCTGCTGCACTTTCAGTGCCTTCTAGTTTATTGGCGTCTTCAATGGCGCGATTACGTTTTTCTTTTATGGCACGCAGCTCATCGAGGTGGACAAGGTATTTTTCTGGTCCGCCAGCTTGGTAGCCTGTTTGGGCGTATGGGAGGCCTTCCGAATCAAGTAGCAGTATTGTGGGAAATCCCTGAATGGAGTATTCTCCTTTCAGAATTTCGTTTTGTTGCTGAGTGGCGGCATCGAGTTTTGATTTGTCCTGGGGGAAATCAATCTCAACGAGAACAAATTTATCGGCGACGCCTTGCTTGAAGCTGTCGTATTTGAAAACCTCATCGACAAGCTTGATACACCAGCCACACCAGTCCGATCCGGTGAAGTTGACCAACATGTCTTTATTTTCTGCAGCGGCTTTTTGCTTTGCAGCCTTGAAGTCGGTCATCCATTGCTGTGTGTCGGCATTGGAGAATGTGAGGTTTGTTACCAGTAGGAGGCTGGCGAGTATTAGTTTTTTCATGATGATTATGTGAGTGAGCAATAAATGTGATGATTTATTATTCTTCTGTCGATGTATAACGACACGCGTCAGTAACTTTGTTTTTTCTTATGGTTAAAATAGCTTTTCAAGTTGCCGAATTTACTCAGCTTGGCACAGTGTATAGGAATGGCTTACACAGCAGACAAAGCGTTTGGTTTAATAGAAGAGGCACACGACAGAGGCAGGTTGGCGCATGCTTTCCTGATCACAGGGCCGGCGGGAAGTGGCAAGGCTTCGCTGGCAGCGCGAATCATACAAATGGTTAATCCTGATGACAATGGCCTCACGGGAAATAATCTATTTGGTGAAGTTGAGATTCCTGAAGAGAAATCACTAGACGAGCTCGAAGGTGACTTGGTCAGGGTGGTTAGGCCTCGGTCAAAATCTCGCCGTATTACCGTGGAGGATATGCGGGATTTGGAAAAATCTTTCCACGTAGCATCAGCGCCAGGAAAGTGGAAAGTAGGGGTTGTTATTGGTGCAGACCGAATGGGGGTAGGTGCGGAAAATGCTTTTTTGAAAACTTTGGAAGAGCCACCGCCTGAATGTTTACTGCTTTTAGTCAGTGATTCTCCTGAGCTTTTATTGCCAACCGTGTTGTCGCGCTGTGTCAAGTTGCCACTCATGGCACTGGCAGATCAGAGCGTTGTTGGTGAGGCAAGTCAGGAGCTATTGTCTGCTCTGGCTTCGATGAGTAAGCAAGGTGTCGGTAATATGCAGGCGGCCTTAACGCTGCGAGCTTCCTTCAGTGCGATTTTGGCACAACAAAAATCAGAGATAAGCAAATGCAATGACATCGCATTTAAAGAAGAGAGCAAAAAGTATAAGAATACAACAGACAGTGGTGACTGGCTCAAAAACCGTGAGAAATACTACCTAGCGCTAACGGAGTCTGAATATCTTAATGAGCGTGAGAAGCTCATTGAGACATTGGTTTGCTGGATGGGGGATGTCGTGCGTCAGAAATGTTTGGTAGGGCAGTTGGACTTTCCTGCCGAACGAGACACTACAGAATCGGTAGCATCAAATCATACGATCAATAACTTGCTTCATAGGATGGAGGGTATTGAAGAGTTGCGGGCTAATTTGGAAACTAATGTTCAAGAACAGTTGGCTCTTGAGGTGGCATTTCTCACGGCTTTTGGTTAGTAATTATTGATCTTGCTCATAATGCTACAGTCCAAGATGTCTGGATCAGTTGATGGTTTGGCTTGATGAGATGAGTAACACCATTACAATAACACAACATTTTGCTGGAATCTGAGTGCTATGAATAGGAAGTGACCGGCAAACTATCTCCTCGTTACATCACAATTATGAAAAACCCATTCCGCAAAGATTTGGAATCTCGCTCTCGGCCTGAGGCCTGCACGGTGGTTATTTTTGGTGCTACTGGTGATCTTACCCATCGCAAGTTGATACCGGCTTTGTATAACCTGCAGGTGGAAGGGGCTTTGCCGGCAGGTGTAAAGATCATTGGCTTTGCTCGGCGAGATAAGTCCGATCAAGAATTTCGACTAGGTCTTAAAGAGGTTAATCAGAAGGTTTCGAGAAGCGGCCATGATGACTCAATATGGGAAGATTACGCTGAAAATATTCATTACCATCAGAGTGAGTTTCAGGATGCCAGTGGCTATGCGCGCCTATCTGAACGACTCGACGAGATTGACCGTGAGCGAGGGGGCAGTGGTCACAGGTTGTTCTATATTGCTAGTGCGCCAGAATATTTTGATGATATTTTGGCAAACATTAAGGAAGCTGGTATCAACCATAACAAAAAAGGTTTTTGGTCCCGGGTTATCGTCGAAAAACCGTTTGGGACCAATTTGCCTACTGCTAAACACCTCAATAAGGTTGTCAGTAAGACATTTAGGGAGCGTGATACCTACCGAATCGATCACTACCTAGGAAAAGAGACAGCCCAAAACATTATGGTGCTGAGATTTGCAAACGCTATTTTTGAGCCTTTGTGGAACAACCGCTGTATTGAGCAGATTCAAATTACTTGCTCCGAGAATCTCGGTATGGAGGGTGGTAGAGGCGGTTACTATGACAGCTCTGGTGCTATGCGGGATATGGTGCAAAATCATCTGCTACAGTTATTAAGCTTAGTTGCAATGGAGCCCCCAACCGATCTTTCTGCAGATGGAGTTAGGGATGAAAAGGTCAAGGTTTTACGTTCGTTGAGGCAGTGGGATACGCCAGAGCTTGTCGCTGAAAATGTTGTGCGTGCCCAATATGTGGCCGGACATGTTGATGGCGAAAATGTGGTCGGGTATCGCGACGAGGATCGAGTTGACCCGGAGTCGATGACTGAGTCTTATGTAGCATTGCGCGTGCTTGTTGATACATGGCGCTGGAGTGGTGTTCCCTTTTATGTCCGCATGGGCAAACAGCTTCCAAAGAAAGCTACCGAGATATCAATTCATTTCAAAGAGCCCCCAACGGTATTGTTTAACGCGCTGTCCGGCGGAGTTCCCGGTGGAAATGTCCTCGTTATGCGTATCCAACCTGATGAGGGTATCTCGCTACGTATGGTATCTAAAATACCTGGTTCTAGCTTGCGCATGGAGCCAGTGAAGATGGATTTTCATTATGCTACGAGTTTTGGTAAAGGTAGCCCGGAGGCTTACGAGCGGCTGCTCTTGGACTCAATGGCTGGCGATGCGACCTTGTTTGCCCGTCGAGATGAAGTGGAAGAAGCTTGGAAGTTTATTGATCATATCCACCATGCTTGGCATCAATCAAAAGAGACACCAGTGATGTCAGAATATGTTGCTGGTACATGGGGGCCAAAAGAAGCAGACGACCTGTTGGGCGAAAATGGTCATAAATGGAGAAGGCTTTAGGAGGTGGCAATGATGACTGACTACACAGACAATGATTATGCACTAGCCCTAGGTAAAGAGGTGGCTATTGCTGATGTCGACAAGGAGCTTCATTTGCTGTGGGAGGAAGATAAGGCCAGTACGAATGCTTCTCTAGTTAATCTAGCGGTCTACTCCGAGCGTAATGGCGCGATCATTAAAAACTCGGAATACGTTCAAATCATTACCCGAGAGCATGCCTGTCGGGCTCTGTTGATTGGGGTCGATCGTGACAACCCTGAAGCTTCTATCCGCGCGTGGATTACGGCGCACTGTCATTTGTCTCATGGACGAAAAAGTGTTTGTTGTGAACAGGTCGCATTCCAGCTCACAGGAAGGTCGACCGGTAGGCTCCGTAATACTGTGTTTTCTCACCTCAGCAGTGATCTGCCGCTCGTGTTCTGGTGGCAAGGGGAGTTGAGCTCATTGTTTTCTGAACGCCTGTATAGCTTGATCGATCGTTTTATTTTTGATAGTTCAGAGTGGTCAAATCCGATGGAAGCATACGCTTGCGTCAGTGAGGCTATGCAAAGCGAGCAATCATTGTTGCCTATGGATATTGAATGGACGCGCAGTTCTCAAATTCGCATGGCGATTGCGGGTTTGTTCGATGATCCAATGGCTGTGAATGCTCTAGAGCATGTCAGCGATTTGAAAGTTGTGGTGCACCCTGAGCACCGAATGGCTGGACTTCAGTTGTTGGCATGGGTGATTCAAAGAACTGGGTGGAAACGTAGTAGTGAGCTGTCGCTGGATAGCGATCACGGAGATGTCTACTACTATGAAACAGCGGAAGGATCTAGCTTGGTTGCACAAGTTGTGACCGACCCTTTATCTGCACCTGTCGGGAAGATGGAGTTCATAGCACCTGGCTTAGAGCTTCGAGTCACGCGTGATACTGGTTCGCCCTATATTCGCCAAGAACTTCATGCAGGAGAGCATCGTTTTGAGCGTTGCACCCCCTCTAATAGTGATGATTCAGCTGAGCTTGTCATGAATCAGTTATCGAGAGGTGGCAACAATTCGCTGTATTGTGCGATGATGCCTGAGTTTTTAGGTCTGCTTTGTGATAGCCAGTGCTACTAAGGCAGAGTGATAGCACTTGATTTATTTCACTGTTGAAAATCGTCCCGTGTGTTGGCCAAGAAGGGGTTGCTTGCTTGTTCGCAAGCTATGGAGGTGAGTGGGCCATGACCCGGGCAGAGTATGGTGTCTGGGGGCAGGCTCATGAGGTTTTCTCGCGCAGTTCTCAGGGCTTGCTTATAGCTTTTGGTGTCGGGGCACTTTCCCATAGATCCAGCAAATACACTATCGCCAACAATACAAACAGAGGTGTCTAGACCATCATAGTAATAGGCTTTTGCGGGATTAGAATGACCGCTTACATCAATAGTGGTGAGCTGTTCACCAGAGAGGATATTCTCTTTTTGGCCGTGCTTTGTATCTTCTGGGTAAATAATTCGAGTTTTATCAAATCTTTTAATAGCTGCAACGTGGTCATGATGCCGGTGGGTGATGTATAGAGCATCCAGTATCAGTTGATATTGCTCAAGATAGCTGAAGAGAGGAGATGCATCTGTTCCTGTATCGAAGATTACAGCATGTTTGTCTTTGACGATCATGTATGCATTTACTCCCGCATGACCAAATGCAGAGACAATTCTAATAAGTCCATTCGGTGGGCTGATCTCAGGGTGGTAGCAAGCAATACCTGTTAAGGCGAGAGGTGAAAGCTCAAGTGCAAGTGACAGTGATCTTAATGTATGATCTTCGTAGTGGCCCTGGAGGGTAGTATGGACATCGTTTTCTGAGAGCTTCGCTTTGCCAGCAAGTTGCGTTGCTGATAGACCCAGGCCATGCATAGCTTTGGCGATGATGTCACAGGCATCATCTTCGAGAGGAGTATTCGTCGGGGACATTGTAGGTTGTTTTATGGTCGAAATGTGGGGTAGAATGTTTAACGTGATTGACGTTGTTTGTGCGATTATAAGCGATCAGGATAAGAGACTGCTAGTTTGCAAGCGTCCCATGGGTAAGGTGCTGGCTGGTTGCTGGGAGTTTCCCGGTGGAAAGGTAGAAGCGGGTGAGGATTTCAGGTCAGCAATCAAGCGTGAGATCATAGAAGAGCTAGCTTGCGAGATTGAGGTTTGCATGGCGTTGCCTAAAGTAGAGCATCACTACCCTGAGTATTCAATACGCTTGTGGCCGTTCATTTGTAGTCTGAGTCTAGGTCAACCGAGAGCCCTTGAGCATGCTGAACTTCGCTGGGTAAAGTTAAACCAATGCGGCAGCCTAAAATGGGCGCCGGCTGATGTTCCCATTTGGCAAGCTTTAAGCCTCGCTGGTCAAGATGGTTTCGATGACTAGTCAATTTCTGGTGCCATTTTCTAGCGACCTTGAGCCAGTCTTTGAGCAAGAAACTCAGGAAGCCCTGCGGCTATTATTTTTGCCTGTGTTGTCTGAATGTCGTATTCAACACGGCGAAAGTGAACTGTCTTTCGGTCGGTATCGTAAATGCAATAAGAGGCACGCCAATCACCGTCACGTGGTTGACCGACAGCTCCTGTATTGAGAAAATATTTTGATCCAGCTTCGATCACAACAGATTCAGCGGGAACTTCATGAACACGGTTGTCGCTGACAAAAATACGTGGAACGTGTGTGTGGCCGTAAAAACAAACGGGGGTCACCTGGTATGAAAAACTAGCCATCGCATCGAATTTATTGGTTACATAATTCCATGATGTAGGCTGATCGAGTGTAGAGTGAACAACGGTGAAGTCCTGGATCTGCCGCACTAATCTTAGGCGCGCGAGCCACATACGCTGATCTGGACTGAGCTGCTCACGGGTCCAGCGTATTGCTTCAGCAGCATTTGAGTTCATCATGTCCAGAGAGCTATCACTGCTGCTGTCCTGATCGTGGTTTCCTTTGACCACAGGGCACACTAAGGATTGTATTTTTTCAACACAGGCTACTGGGTCGGCATTGTAGCCTACAATGTCTCCGAGGCAGATATGGCTGTCACAACTTTGAGCAGCAGAATCAGCCAAAACAGCATCTAATGCTTCAAGGTTGGCGTGGATGTCACTGAACAATGCGATTCTCATATCTTTGATATATTTTTAATGGGGGTCTTGGATCAGCTCTGTGTAAAAGAATAGTAATAGCTTGTCGCTGGATCTTAAACCTACTGCGTTCGACTTGAATTTGGTCTGCTAGTCAAAGTTTGAATAGCGCCTTTGTTTCCAACTGTTGAATTTTCAAATCAACTCCATTCATGGGGTAGCCGATTTTTTTCGCTGCGATGTAGTGCTTTAGCCAAGCTAGTTGCATTTCACTATTTGGGAAGAGCTCGCTGTCAGGAATGCGCTCCTTTTGTGGAATGTTAAGTGCATTTTGCAATGCAAAAAGAGTACAGGATAGTTTGGGTAAATGGTTATCAGTAGACGCCTTGAAAAGCTCGCATCCAAGGCGATAAGTTTCCTCTTGGATGGTATCGAGCCGTGTCATTGCGTAGTATTTAAATCTTTGAGTTTGAGCGCGCCTAAATTCAGGTAAACTTTTACAATTGAGTGTGTTATCGAAGTGTTTTATTGCGCGTTTGATATCTGGGATTTTGTGATGATCACTCCATATACGCGAGAGGTTGCGATGTAGTTTCCAATTGTCAGGGTTGTGTGTAATGCCAAGTTCAAGAAAGGATGATCCTTTTTCAATGTAACGTTTTTGCATCGATTTTCGTCTGTAGGGGCTTAAATCGTTGTTCTCCCTGAAGTAGCTTGATGCATTAGTATGGAGATGCCATGCTCCTGTTTCCCAATAGTATGTGGTTTCTGGCTGAAGCGTTGTAGTAACTTCATAGGCCTCTTCCACCTTGATCCAATTGAGTTCTTCAAAATGAATAAATGCTCTGAAGTTCCATATCGCAGCGACGAGAGATCGCAAGCCGCCGAGTGCGACAGCAGCTCCTGTTTGACCCAATTGAAGGCTTGTGCCATCACGGAGAGGTGGCTGGATTAACTTATGACTTACCATATCGCGGCTTAGTCGATCCTCATGCTGATATTTGGCAAAGCCAAAGACCAGAAGGACAACAAAAATGACAACGATTTGAACGGCAGTTCGCATTTAAAATTCTTTTTTTCTGAAGGTGAACCAAGCCAAAACACTGTAGATGCCTGAATAAAAGAGTGTTAAGATAGCGAGCCGTGTGAAAATTCCTTGGGGCACTTTCTTGCCCTCGATCGTGGAATCAATAATGTTGTATAACTGGAAGTCAGGGAAGATAAGGGCAATACCCTGAGTCATGAGCTTGACCTCTTTCGAGACTCCGCCACTTTGGCTGTGTAGCCAGTAGTTGCGTGCATCTTCTGTAAAGTGACCCATGAAATAAATCACAACCGCAATTACGATGGTGAATAAGGTGGAGCTCGAAAACGTTGAGATGAGCAGAGCTAATGATGCCATGACCATAGCCTTGAAGAGAATGGCTCCAATGCCAGCCTGAAGAGTCCATGTTACTCCTTGCTGTGCCACTGCAGACAAACGTAATTCGAGGTGCTCAGCTGACCAGCCGTGTGCTTCTGCCTTCGCCATTTCAACGAGTAAGAGTTCCTCAGTTTTAAAATGTAAAATGATTGAGAGCAGCCCATTCATCAAGAGGAGAGACACCGTCACAAGAATCAAAACGCCGGCTAGCTTCCCAATGAGATAGTCTAATCTGGGTACGGGTTTACTGAGAATCGTATAAAGAGTCCTGTCCTCCAGGTCCTTGGGAATGAGCAATGCCGTAGCGGCGATGGCAAACAATATAGAGAACATTGCCATTGCACCCATTGCAGTGCTCTTCAAGACGATAAGTTCTTGTTCTGCGCTGTCCTCGGTGGTTCTGCTCCATGGCATCTCAAAGAAGCTAGCTGCAAGCATTAATACGGCGAAGACGCCTAAGAAGTAAAAGACCTTCATGCGCACCAAGTGTGTGAAGGTGTGGCTTGCAATCACGAAAATGCGAGCCGGTGAGAAAAAAGCATTTCTACGCACGGTCTCCTCCTTTCTGGTCTGCAGTCATAGTTGTTGCGTTGGATTTTTTAGCTTCATCGAGGAATAGTCTTTCGAGTGTTGTCCGAGGTTTGCCCATACTTATAAAATCGGCATTTTCAGAATCAGCAATCACAGCCTTGATTCGTGCAAGTGTGCGTGGACCCGCATCTTTAATTAATATTTCGGTTTGATCTTCAATAGCAATAAGATCTTCTAGCGGCCCAGCTTTGACAATTTTCCCGTTAAAAATAATGCCTACGTGATCGCAAACTTCTTGAACTTGTTCGAGCAGGTGGGAGCAGAGAAAGACGGTTACGCCCTTATCCTTGAGCTGAACAATAAGGTCTCTGATCTCACGAGAGCCAACGGGGTCAACGCCAGCAGTGGGTTCATCAAGGATGATTAAGCGAGGTTCGTGAATGAGTGCCTGTGCGAGGCCGATTCTTTGAAGCATGCCTTTGGAATACCCACCAACTCTGCGCTTGCGCGCATCCTGAAGAGATACCATTTCCAGCATCTTATCTACATGGTTATTGAGAGCCTTGCCTCGCATACCGCAGAGCTTTGCATAAAAGCGTAAAGTCTCCTCGCCACTGAGGTGTTTGTAAAAATAAGGGTTTTCAGGTAAGAATCCGATCTCTTGTCTGGAGTCTGTCTTAAGCGAATTTTTCCCGAAAACGTAACAACTTCCAGCGGTGGGTCTGAGCAGCCCAAGCAGGGCTTTCATCGTTGTTGACTTGCCAGATCCGTTAGGACCGATCAGTCCATAGACTTCACCGGGCATGATTGTCAGTGATACGTCATCAACAGCTCGTATTTTTGTTTTTCGGAAAGGAGAAGGGAACTCCTTGACCAAGTGGTTGATTTGAACGGCGGGTATATCTTCCATGATTATTACAAACTCAATTTAGACAGAACTCATGTCTGTTCAAACAAAAACGCATCGACCTGAGTCGATGCGTTAAAAATAAATAAGGCGTTCCGAAATCGTTGGATTAAGCTTCGGATGAGAGTGATTCTTTACGCGCTTTCTTGATAATGTCACGCACGGTATCTGAAGGCTGGGCCCCTTTGGCGATCCAATCTTCAGCCTTGGCGACATCGAGGGTGAAGTTAACCCCGTCATCCATAGGATTGTATGAGCCAATCTGCTCGATGTAGCGGCCGTCACGGCGCTTGCGGCTGTCGACAGCAACGATCTTGTAGAAGGGACGATCTTTGGTGCCTTGGCGGTTGAGTCTGAGAGTAAGCATAATCTGATTGTTTAGAAATAGGTTTGCCGTAGGTGGCAGGGGGCGGAAATTGTACGAAGAATCGGTATTTGCCAAGCGAAAAATGTTAAATTTAGGCTATTTTGCATTTTCATTCCAGCAATTGATGTTATCAGAACCCGCCGCCACGGCCATGGGCATGTTCTGTTGCCCTTCATTCCACCTTATTTCCAGTCATGTTTATCGATCATATTAGAATTTATGCCGAAGCCGGTGACGGCGGCAACGGGGTTGTGCACTTTAGACGTGAGAAATTCCGTCCCAAAGGCGGCCCTGATGGCGGTGACGGTGGTAACGGTGGCTCAGTGATACTTCGCGTTGATCCAGCTGTGGATAACCTCAAGGCTTATTCCTACGACCCTAAGCTTGTGGCTAAGCGAGGTGAACACGGTGGAGGCAACCGAAAGCACGGCAAAAGCTCAAGGGACAAAATAGGTAAAGTGCCCCCAGGAACAGTGGTGTATCGTAGTAACGCCACTACCGTATCTGAGGCGGTAGAGCTTGAGCGCAGCGAACAAGGGGTCGACTTGGAGCCTATCGTTGATCTTACCGAGTATGGTGATGAATTTGTTCTTTGTGCAGGAGGTACAGGGGGGAAGGGTAACTGGCATTACAAAACATCGACCAATCAGGCTCCAGAGGAACACACCTTGGGCACAGAAGCAGATTATGGGGTATTCTACCTTGAACTGAGGCGTATTGCCGATGCTGGTATGGTCGGGTTTCCCAATGCGGGCAAATCAACTCTCGTCAATCAATTGTCACACGCTACGCCTAAAATCGGCAATTATCCTTTCACGACCCTCAATCCGATGGTGGGAGTGGTCGAATTTCCCAAGTATCGTCGCTGCACTGTAGCGGATATTCCTGGGCTCATTGAAGGGGCGCATGATAATCGTGGTTTAGGTCACGAGTTTTTGCGTCACATTACGCGTTGTAAGATACTGCTCTTCGTCATCGACATGGCGGGAAGTGAAATGCGTGATCCGATTGAAGACCTGCAGACACTCAGAACAGAAATCAAGCTCTATGATGAGGACTTATCCAAGTTCGAGTGGATCATTGTTGCGAACAAAATGGACCTCGATGGAGCCGAAGAAAACCTAGCGCATTTCCGAGCTCGCTTCCCAAAACAGACGATCATACCTATTTCTGCTGATACCGGCGAGGGCATCGATGCATTACGCGAAGAGCTCGACACACGGGTAGGATACAGGAAAGATCAAACTTAATTCATTAGCCAGACAGGGGGCTTCGGTAGGATGCAGGGGCAGAGCTTGGTGTGAGCGATTGAATTAGTTGACGGGCTCCTCTTGATCTTGGTGTTCCAGTAATTCACGGGCGATTTGTTCAAGACGCTCGAGCTGGGACTTAGGAATCTTGGTAGTTTCGACCCAATCTCCGGATTGTAGTGCGATGATGAACGCGCCCTCTTGCTCATCAGGGGAGACTCTTTTCATCACTCTATCGATCTGCTTGTGATGATACTGGTTGAGCTCAGTGTTGCCTATTAATTTGGGTGTGAGCACGTAGATTCGACGGTCGGTTAAGACGATCGACTTCGGCCCAGTGAGTTTGACGGCAGCCGTTACCTTTAACAATGGAATATGCTGCACAGCAACATAATAGATTTTTTCATCAGGTTCAGCTAGTGACTCCACAAGGGCAAAACTCTGGTCAACAATATGTGGTTCTTGGCCATCATCACCAAAACCGCTCAGTTTCTGGTGCAACTCAAAAACACCTGAGAGTGTCTCCCATCCACTTAACTCAGGATAATAAACGTAGTCGGATGCCTCAATCTGGCCTGCGTTGAGAAGTTGGCCTATTTGAATTTGACTGTATGGTCCAATAGGCGCCTCTTCTCCCTGCTTGAGGATGTGGAATATTTGATGTTCTGGGAGTTCCTCGGATATCATAGCGCTTTCGACTTCGTCGATTTATAGTTGTCTAGATTGGAAGTGGGTGCATTGGCGAGCAGTTCAAAACTGCCCAATTTAAATTGGTTTATGCACACATTTATAATGTTGAATACATTACTACAACATTTTGCAACCCCTGGGTCAAGTGGCAAGACACATGACGATGAAAAGTATGGTTTTGATCGGCCATTAACGGTCGATTGTAAGGTGATGTTGCGACTGAGAGTAACAGGTTATCCATTAATCAGGGATGGAGTCGTAGATTTGCTCCAGAGCCAATACGGCATAAGCGGTCACAAGTACAGGATCGCTTTCCCACCAGCGGGAATTCTTGTTTACCCATGAGCCATTAGATGCCTGAGTTGATAGCAGGGCATTGGAGAGTTCGTTGCGCCAATCGATTTCCCTGCCGCCTTTAGAACTCAGCATATCTACGTTAGCCGCGGCTAGGCCTTTGGCCATGGTGTGGTAGTAGTAGAAAAGTCCTTGTTGACCAAGGTTCGGGTTCTCTTTGGTAGCTAGGCCAGGATTCTCTTTGACGGTGAAGTTTTCGGAGAGCCAAGCTTTGACAGCTACGACACGGATATCGGTTTCGTCCAGTTCGGCATAGATCATCGAAAGCAGTGCAGCGTATGACATCGACCCATAGCCACGCAAAACCTCAGCTCCGTCAATATTGGTGCGCAGGCCGGCTTTAGAATTGCCTGGAAAGTAGTTGAAGGAACCGTCGTTGCCTGTGTTGGGTAGGTCATTGGTTTCCTCTAGGTTTTGGGTGCGAGATATGAACTGAATGGCAGCTTCCCAGTTGAGTTCAGGTTGCTTGCCCGAGGCATCGTCTTGAGCGATATGACGAGATAGTTTGAGAGCCTCAATTGAGAGGTAGGTGTTGGATAGGTCCGAGTGCTGGTAGGATCCACCGTAGCCAATTCCACCGTCGTATTTATTATCAGCCACGCCTTTGTTGTCCCAATCAGTTTGTTGGTTGATAAGGAACCTGCGAGCTTTCAAAATCATTGAGTGGTAAGAGGGGTCATCAGCTGAGACGAGGGCAACAATGGATGTAGCGGTGTTGTAGGTGCCAAGCCCTTTGCCATATATTCCTCCGTCGTCTTTTTGTTGTTTTTTTAGCCAAGTGTATGCTTTATCAATGTAATCAATTTTTTCATACGACGGTGATCTCATTGCTGCGGTGAGTGCTAAGGCTGTGTAGGCGGGGTATTTGGCATCACCCCAGAAGCCGTCTTTATTTTGTTGAGATTGAAGAAAGGCATTACCCCTCTCGATCGCGCGGGTAATCTCAAGTTTGACCGAAAGGTAGTCCTTTTGTTTGTTTTGCGCGTTAATAGAGAAGACAGTAAGAAGACTAAATGCAAAGATCGTGTATAGAAATTTCATTATAATATTAGTAATGACTCAATACATTATGGCACGTTGACCCATGGTTGCAAGGTGACCTTAATGGGAGTTCCCTCATCGGGAGTGTTTTTAGATGGCGACCACAAGCTGTCATCATTTCGGTCATCACCCGAGTAATTAGCAATTGCGCCAATGTTGTTATAGATAGCGACGATACTGCCTGTCAGTTTGGCGTTGAATGATTTTTCATGGATGAAAGACCCGTTGTAAATCCATGGTGTGTGCTTCATGTTTTTCTGAGTGCTTTCGTTATAAATCCAATCTGTAATAGGAATAGTTTTTGTTAACTCATTATCTTTCCAGGTGATCAATATTTTAAAACGCGCAGCTTTTTTGACCTCCTCCGATACGATTGGATATTTATCACTCAAGGTGCCATTTGGATTAGGGATACGGAATAATTCCTGAGATTCTTTGTAGTTGAGTAGCTTGAGCGCAATATTGATATTGGTTGGTTTAGCCTCAGTGGTAAGTAGCGATTCGTGAATTTTTTCGCCGTTAAAGTGCACCAGTAAGTATTCGATCACTATCTCGGGTTTGGTGATATTTGTCTGAGCAGGTATGTGAATTTCTCGAGTCTCTTTATTGAATGAGATGAGCCCTATTTTAAAGAGGTGAGGCGAAATTTTCTTAACGAGAGGTTGATCCACTGTTGGTCCAGGCTCGCTGTCAACCGTGTCTGCTCGCGCTGAGACACAGAAACAAAACAATAAGAGCAGGAATAAAAACCTGTCTGAGCGATTATTCGTCATTCAAATAGGTTCTAATTGCTTGCTTGGGTGGGATGGGCAGCTGGGAGACAATGTGTATTCGAGCAATGCTAACCCTGTAAGCGCCCTGATGGGCTTTGACTATGCTTGGTCAGCGAGCCACCGCTCAACTTCGATAGCTGCAGCACAACCTTGTCCAGCAGCAGTGATTGCTTGGCGGTATTCTGTGTCTGAGATGTCCCCAGCGGCATATATGCCCTCAACACTTGTGAGTGTGCCATGTTTTTGAAGAATGTAACCTTGGTCGTCGGTTTCAACGAGGCCGTTAAGGAAGCTGCTGTTGGGTGTGTGGCCAATAGCCATAAATACACCTTCGACGACTAGTTCGGAAGTTGAGCCGTCTTGCGTGTTTTCTAGGAGTACAGCTTGAATATCCCCTTTGTCATTGGTAATATATTCCTTGATGGTTGAATTCCAAATAGGTTCAATTTTTTCGTTATCGAGTGCACGCTGAGCCATGATTTTAGATGCTCTGAGCTCTTCGCGACGGTGTATGAGGTAAACCTTGCTGGCAAATTTAGTGAGGAAAGTGGCTTCTTCACATGCGGAGTCGCCACCGCCTATGACGCAAACTGGAACATCTCGGTAAAAGGCGCCGTCACAGGTTGCACATGCTGTAAGTCCGTGCCCTCCCTTGGTGAGCTCATCCTCGCCTGGGAGACCAAGGTAACGGGCTGATGCCCCCGAACATATGATGACGGATTTGGTTTGGATCTCTTTTTCGCCAACTTTGAGGGTGAAGGTGCCGTCTGCATTTTTATCGACTGACTCAACCCGTCCAAACTCCACTCTCGTACCGAATCGCTCTGCTTGCTGCTGCATGCTGACCATCAATTCCGGACCGGTAATGCCTTCTGGAAAGCCGGGGAAATTCTCGACATCTGTCGTCGTCGTCAGTTGGCCTCCAGGCTGGGTTCCAGTAAGAATGAGAGGGTTGAGATCTGCGCGTGAGGCATAGATAGCTGCGGTGTAGCCGGCTGGGCCTGTTCCTATAATAATGACGTTTTCCATGGTGATTCTACTTTTGAATGCGCGGGATTATGGCTCTATTGGTGTGCTGGGCAAGCTGTTTTACTGTTCTATCCTTTATTTGTTGAGCGAGATGCCTTTCGCCTTCTGTCCTTGCTTTTCCACTCCAAAAATGGCAACACCCTCTCGCGGCAGGAGGCTGCAACTATGAAAATTATCATTGTAGGAGCTGGAGAGATTGGACGTCACCTAGCTATATCCTTATCCCGTGAGGCTCACAGCATTGTTGTAGTCGAGTTTGATGCCTTGGTGGCGACGGAGCTTGAGTCGCAGATTGATGGCAGGGTCATCACCGGAAGCGGTGCTAGTGCTAATACTCTGCTTGAAGCAGGAGTTTCTGAATGTGAGCTTTTTTTGGCGGTCACTAGCGAGAGCACCATCAATGTGATGTCGGCATCCATGGCGAAAAAATTGAATGCGGAGAAAGTAATTGCCCGTGTTAGTCCCGCGCAGCAACGGGAGGAGTGGTTGTTTGATTATCGGGGTCACTTTGGCATTGATCATGTATTTAGCTCCGAGCGTCTGAGCGCCATTGAGCTTTCCAAGTTCGTGCGAAACCCTGATTCACTCATGGTAGAGGAGATTGCCCGCGGTCGTATTGAGCTCCAGCAACTGCGTGTCAGTGAGGAAAGCGACGCAGTAGGAAAGCGTCTGATTGATTTGAAGGCTCCAGAGAGAACTCGTGTTGCAAGTATTACCCGAGGAGGAGACCATTTCGTGCCCTCTGCCGAGGATGCATTGTGCGCTGGAGATGTGGTTACCATTTTCGGAGATCCGAACAAACTCAGGAAATTGTCAACACGCTTGCAAAAAGGAAAAGCGAAAGTGGATGAAATACGAGTAGTGATTTTCAGTGGGGGTGAGTATGGTTTCTCTTTGGCGCAAATGCTGGAGAGCTTTCAGTGCAAAGTTCGCATCATTGAAAAGGACAAGGCACGAGCACAAGAGCTCACGGGCTTGCTCTCAAACACCACGGTCATCAATACGGATGGCACAGTGCTTTCTGAGCTAGAAGAGGAACAGGTGGGTGATGCTGATTTCTTTATCTCAACCAGCGGTAGTGATGAGGATAACGTCATGACCTGTTTGCAGGCCAATAATCTCGGGGCCAAGAATTGTCTGACCCTCATTCATCGTGCGGATTATGCCCAAGCGATAGGTGTTAGTGGCCGACATTTTGGTGTTCTTGCAGCTGTGAGTCCACGCGAAGCAACCCTTCGTGAGCTGGAAAGATTTCTCACCTCCGATCGGTTTCACACCGTTAAAAAAATTGGGGTGGGGGAAGTGATCGAGACGCAAGTCGCTAAAGCCTCTATTGCGACAGAGCACATGGTTTCTGAGATTGATTGGCCTGAAGGTTGTGTCTTGGTGGCCAGAATGAGAGGTTTGCATGCAATTGTTCCTGGTCCGGAGGATGTCCTAGAACCCGGCGATACGATCTATGCAATGGTGGTGCCTAAAGTTCGTCGTAAATTTCTCAAGCTGGTCAGATAACTGACCCGCGATTTCTGGTTTGTTACATTGAAATCATGAACTTCCGTATTCTAGCTAAATTTCTTGGAGCCCTACTCTTACTCGTGAGTATTGCGATGGCAGCTTGTGGCGTATTCGCGCAGTTTGATGTCGCTGACGGTAGCGGGTCTGCAGCAAGTTCATTGTTTCTATCTGCAGTAATTGTGGCTGCGTTCGGAGCTGTCTTGATGCTTTGCTGTATCGGTAAGATCGAGCGAGTGCCACGTCGAGAGGGGATTGTCGTCGTTGGCTTGGGATGGTTACTATGCGGAACGGTTGGCAGCCTACCTTATTTGCTGGGAGAGCCGAAATTAGATCTGGCTGATGCATTTTTTGAATCTGTGTCCGGTTTTACCACTACAGGCTCTACGGTGATGGGCTCAGATGCAGCTGCTGGTGGTGACATTGAGTCATGGCCTCGTGGTATACTGATGTGGCGAGCTGTAACACAGTGGTTGGGGGGTATGGGCATATTGGTTTTATTCGTAGCGCTACTTTCTTACCTTGGACTCGGTTCGAAGTCGCTCTTCTGCAATGAATCGTCCTTCCAGACGGGAGAGTCAAGTACGGCGCGTATTCGTGATACAGCCATGCTTCTGTGGAAAATCTATGTTTGTATCACGGTTGTTTGCTTCGCTGGGCTCAAGGCTTTGGGGCTGACAACCTACAACGCCATTGCTCACACTTTCACTGTAGTTTCAACGGCTGGGTTCAGTCCGCATAA
Organism: Akkermansiaceae bacterium; assembly: GCA_029252325.1. Classification (GTDB taxonomy): domain Bacteria; phylum Verrucomicrobiota; class Verrucomicrobiia; order Verrucomicrobiales; family Akkermansiaceae; genus Oceaniferula. The sequence continues at coordinate 23,528 of JAQXBQ010000200.1, read as the reverse complement.
CGACAGTATAGGGCATTACATGGATTGGGGTAATGGCTGGCTTATCGAGCTGTGGCTGGGCTTGTTTATGATTTTATGCAGTATTAATTTTGTGCTCTGGGCAGTTATTCTGAGAAAACGATGGAAGCGGCTTAGAGATGAAGAGGAGGGTAAGCTCTTTGTGATGATATGTATTTTGGCAGTGGTAACGCTGACAATCGGTTTGTCTGGTTCACACTACGATGGTTTTTGGACTTCTCTGAGGCATTGTTTTTTCACCCTAGCCTCACTGGGGTCAACGACTGGGTATGCGACAGTGGATTACACGAAGTGGCCTGTATTCGCCGTCATGCTGATAGCTGTAATGATGTGTGTAGGCGGGTGCTCTGGATCAACTGCTGGAGGAATGAAGGTGAGCCGTCTTATTGTGTTTCTTAAAACGGCGAGACTTGAAATCGTAAAGGCTTTCCGCCCTAATCAGGTCTTTCGTATGCATGTGAATGGTAATGCCACGGGGGATTCAGAGAGGGCGCAAGCTGTTGGCTTTGTGGCGCTCTATGCGTTTATTATTATTATTTCTTGCTTCATTGTAGCTTTGTTTGAGTCAGTCAATGGCATCGGTTTTGAGACTGTTTTCGGCTGTGTTTTAGCTACCTTTACTAATACTGGCCCAGGATTCGGAGAGGTTGGCCCAACCGGCAATTACTCACATTTACTACCAGTTACTAAAGTTTTCCTGTCTCTACTTATGATTTTGGGTCGTCTTGAGCTCTATGCGGTGCTCGTACTTTTCATGCCCTCGCTATGGCGTAGGTATTAACGAACTTAATCTAGTTCAAGTAGATGTCATCGGGTGCTTCAGCCAATATTTTGTGGTAAGGCGAAATGTTTCTCAATAAATCCGACCACAATTCTTCGGTATGATGACTCTTAAGAATTTTGTTCGTTGGGAGTGTAAGTATCCATGATTGTTTCTTTAGTTCTGATTCAAGCTGAGCGGGCTCCCATGCCGAATGTCCTGCAAATGCTCTGATGAGAGCACCTGGCTGGTGAGATCGCTTGACGGCGTCAGCAGCACTGATCCGAGTTGTGAATTGAAGTTCGTCATTATGATCCGTCCAGAATGCGGCAAAGGTCAAATGCTCTTGGCCTACCGGACCTCCAAGGTGTATCGGGATATTGGCAAGATCTCTAAATTCATCGGAGCTGAGTAAATCGCCGACGGTTTGCCCTGTGGGGTGATTGAGAATGAGACCGTGTGCGCCATCCTCGTGGTTATGGTCGGTCAGGAAAATAACGCTTTTATTAAAAAAACCATCACGAAGAGAGGGGTCAGCTAGTAACAGCTGACTTTGAAGCTTGATCGGTAAATTGGGCGTATTTTCCATTGTGAGGGAGGGCCATGCTCACTCAAAGATGAGGCAAGTGTCAAGGTAGCACATCGATTTTAGTCGATTGAGAGGTAACTCACACCGGCCACAGGAAAAATGACCTCATTATTAATGCATCATCGAACTTACCGGTTGCCATTACAATGATCATTAGCGAAACTATGAGCCTGATGCATCATCGTTTGGTCATTGTCTTGTTGGTTCTTGCGAGCTGCTTGAGCTTTTTGTCATGTTCTGCACCTGATGTCTCGCAGGCTCAGCAGGGCGAGGGCGGCTTGCGTGCCTATCAGCGAGCCGGAGGGGCTATCGCGGGAGTGGAGAATTCGATGGCCGTGCGAATAGGTGAGGGAAGTGCTCCAGTTGCAGGCCTAAGCGGCGAGGGCATTACGCCAGAAGAGGATATAATATGGGCTCCAGAGAATCCAGATGAAGCCATCGATAGCGGTTTGGAGCAGCTATGGCAAAGCCCTCAAAGCAAGGCGTGGCATCAAAGCTTCAAGGAGGCGAGCCAGCAGTCTCGACAAACGGGTAAGGCGTTGCTGATCTGGTTCACAGATTCAATGCACAGCCCGACCTGCCGGCATTTGAGCGAAGATGTTTTTTCGACGCCTGGTTTTGAAGAATGGGCAACGAATCATATTGTCCGCTTGCGTGTAGATAAGCAGGTGTCTTCAAGGGAGCGATCCAAGGACATCGGGATACGAAAGGTGAAATACATTAAAAAACTAATCGAGCGGTACGGAGTAAAAGGATGCCCGACGGTGTTGCTTCTCAAGCCAGGGGGCGAAGTATACGTCAAGTATCGTGGATACAAAAAAGGAGGCGGAGAATATTATCAGGCGCGAATGGTTAAGGCTGTGGTTATGATAGATAGTGGATACGAGGAATGGCGTGATAAATACGAAAAGCGCGGTTATCGGCTATGGGAAAGCAGAGATGGCCGCAAAACATTCGCCAAATTGTATCGTTTTAAATCTGGAAAGGTGACCTTGGTCGACCCAGATGGACAAAGAGGAGTGACATCCTTTAATAAATTATCCAACGCTGACAAGGCGTGGATCATGTTGCAGAAAAAAAAGCACGAGGCGGCCCTTAAAGATCCCAGTCAAGGGTAGGGGTATGCCAGATTTGGCTTCTGAATAGACTATAAGTGGTTTGTTTTTGTGCACTTGGCTACGCCAGATTGGTGGTTTGTAGAGGCGTGTTTTCGGAGCTTGAGCCAAATCTTGGAAATTATGCTTGCAGTGAGGTTCAAAAGTGAATAGCCATTGCCGCCCTCAAAACTAATGCTTTTGGGCTTCACTGTTTTTCAATTGAAAACACTCATCATCAATCAGTTTCATTCTTTACAACGATTTATTTCCCATGGCAGCAAAAAAGAAAATATCCAAAAAGCTTACTAAGCGAGTGGCAAAAAAAGCACCTAAAAAGGTCGCAAAAAAAACGCCGAAAAAAGCGACCAAGAAAATGGTAAAAAAAGCGACCAAGAAAAAGGTCGTTAAAAAAGTTGTGAAAAAGAAAGCTGCTAAAAAAGCGCCAAAGAAAGTTGTCTCAAAGCCGGCTAAAAAGACTAGCAAAAAAGCAGCGAAGAAGGTTTCTAAGAAGGTAGCGAAAAAAGCACCTAAGAAGGCAGTAAAGAAGCCTGTAGTCAAAGCAGCGGCAAAAAAAGTGATCCGCAAAAAAGTTCCTTCCAAGCCTGTGGTATTGAAAGGTTTTGCTAAGAAGCAACACCAAAAACTACTTGATCTGCGCGATGGCATTCTTGATGCGATGTATGGCGTAACACACGATACGCTCAAAAATACCGATGGCATGGAAACCGGTGGTGGTGGTATGCATACTGGTGATGCTGGCAGTGACTCCTACGACCGCGACTTTGCCCTCAACCTCTTAGCTAAAGAGCAAGATGCTCTCAGTGAAATTGAGCAGGCCATTACCAGAGCAGAGACTGGCGTTTATGGGGTTTGTGAAATGTCTGGTGAGCTCATTCCCAATGAGCGCCTCGAAGCAATTCCTTTTGCTCGCTATACCGTTGGCTGTCAGTCACGTTGGGAAAAAGAGCACGGCAACAATCGTCACTCTCCCAAGTCAGAATTCGGCTTCTCCAACGGTAATATGCGTTAAAATCGACGAAAAAGCGGCAATCTTCAGATTCTCTGCTTGACCAATGAGCGGAAATCGGTAGTTTTCGCCTCCCTGCAAACTTTGGTTGTTTACTTAGTAATGCCCAAGTGAATGCGACAAAATTTTACAATACACTCATAAATCATGGCACGCGACATCATCATCCTCGAATGCACAGAAGCCAAAGCTGAAGGTAAACCTACTTCCCGCTACACTTCCACGCGCAACAAGAAAAGCCTCCGCACTCCGGGACGTTTGGAGAAGGTGAAATACAACCCATTCCTACGCCGCCGCACGCTTCACCGCGAAATGCGCTAACCAATTCTGCTGAATCAAAAGCAACATTAACTAATTTATACATCATGTCATCCATATCTACTCCAAAGAACAAAGAGCGCCGTATTGCATATTGGAAAGCAAACCGCCCAATGCCTCATCGTCGTCATGACATTCCAGCAGCTGAGGTTGATTACAAGAATGTAGAGTTGCTCAACAAGTTCACTACGGAGACTGGGAAAATTCTTCCACGTCGTGTTACTGGCGTTTCAGCTAAGCTTCATCGCAAGATCACACGTGAGGTTAAGCGTGCACGTGCATGTAACCTGCTTGGTTAATTACCAGTTGTGATTACAACAATTTCTAAGCCTGTCCGCTGATTCCGGGCAGGCTTTTTTTTTAAGGACATCGTCGATATTATCTTTTAAAAGTAATGAAGGAACTTACGGACACTCAAAATGAGATGGACGATAGGAAGATTGCTATCGACCGTGTTGGAGTCAAGGCGCTCAAGTTCCCGTTGGAGGTACGCAACAAAGACGGCAGCACTCAACGCACAGTTGCCACCACAGCGTTGGCAGTGGATTTACCTCACCAATTCAAAGGCACTCACATGAGTCGCTTTGTCGAGGTTCTCAATTCACATGGTAATTGTCTCGATGTCAGAGAGATGACGGCTATTCCCGAGGAGCTTTTGGGCAGATTGGAAGCTCGCAAGGCACATGTAGAATTTCGTTTTCCTTTTTTTCGGAGCAAGCCGGCGCCGGTTACCCAAATCTCTGGCGTTATGGACTATGAGGTCGTCTTTGAGGCTGAGTCCGACATTGAAGGCAATCATGATTTCATTTTGACTGTGATCGTTCCGGTAGCCACACTATGCCCTTGTTCCAAAGCCATCAGTGAGAGAGGCGCGCACAATCAGCGTGGCACGGTCACCTATTCCGTTCGCTTCAAAGAGCCAATTTGGATTGAAGATTTGATAGATCTGGTGGAGGCATCTGCAAGTTGTGAGCTATATAGTTTGTTAAAAAGACCAGATGAGAAAGCAGTCACTGAACGTGCTTACGACAACCCTGTCTTTGTGGAAGACCTGGTGCGCAATGTAGCAGCTCGTTCGAATGCTCAAGATAACATCGTGTGGTATCGTGTAGAGGCAGAAAATTACGAGTCCATTCATAATCACAACGCATACGCAGTGGTTGAGAAGCTTGATCAATAAGCCAGCTGACAGCACGTTGGCTACTGCACTATTAAAAACGTTCGTGCCAATTCTTTTGAGATCTATTAGGCTGTGCGCATGTCCGAGAATAATAACATTCGTCGCCCTTATTTGACGCTCCCTGGTGCCACGGGGATGCCTGATGTACATGAAATTTTATCGCATATGCCTGATGAGCAGAAGCACAGGTTTGAGTCATCGGGTGAATTTATCCGTCGCCTAGCGATACGAGTTACGAAGTGGCGTGAGGGATTGCCAGAGGATGAAGAACCCGCAATCTTTGCGCTGATGTCAAATGGTGATGCCGTGGAGGTGCAAAGTCTAGGCGAGGACGGGCATTCCAGCGTGGTTGTGGAAGGTCGCCTTGAGGGGGCTCCTTGCATGTTTATTAGTCATCAATCTAGTTTCCAGGTCGTATGCTATACGCGTAAGATTGAAGATGAGAAGCCACGAAGAAAAATTGGATTTCACGTCGGAGGTCAGGAAATAGAGGCTTAATAAATAGGGGTGTGTATTTGCCAAGCTCAGGTCCAGGGCTGATTTTACAGACGGAGTGTTGCCTTTCTGTCATTAAAGTGAATAGTGAACTGTATCGAATTGTCCATTGCCTCTTATTGAATGACTAACTTACTCATCGCCCCAGCGCGTCACAGCGGATGCCAAGATCTGGATACATTTGCCAGTGTTGTTCAAGCCGCGGCTGAACAGCAACGCTCACCTATAGATGATATTCTCGATTCGGGGGTGGTGGATGAAGAGTCATATTTGTCTGCGCTGGCTCAGCAGTCAGGCATGGAGTGGGTGAAGAGCATTGCGGAGTTTGTCGACGTAGAGGCAATTCGAGCTATTTGTGGGCCTCGTGTGGCGCTAGCTCACCGTTTGCTGCCTATGGAGATTCTCGACGAGGGTGGTGTGCAGCAACTCGTGCTATTGACATACGACCCGCTCAATTTATTAGCCAAGCAGGCGGCAACGCAGCAAATCAGCCTGCCGATCGTCTGGAAAATGGCATCACGCAGGCGTATTCACGAAGCATTGCGTAAGCTGTATGGAGTGGGTGCAGATACTTTTGAACAGATCCTTGAAGGGCGAGACCTTGATTATGATAACCTTGAGTCAAGTGACGAGGCCAATGTCATTGATGCGGACGAGGATGAAGAGGCGAGCGTTGTTAAATTTGTGAATCAAATCATCAGGGAGGCGCTGTTGCAACGGGCGACTGATATTCATGTTGAGCCGCTTCATGATAATCTGCGTATTCGATACCGTATTGATGGGCTACTAGTGGATGTAACCGTTCCTGATAATATCAAAGCTCTACAGAGTTCAGTTATTGCTCGTTTAAAGATCATGGCGCATCTCGATATTGCAGAGCGGCGTTTACCTCAGGATGGTCGAATTAATCTTCAGTTTGAAGGGCAGACGATTGATGTTCGTGTGGCTACCGTGCCCACAGTCGAAGGTGAGAGCGTGAGTCTGCGCCTGCTTAACCAAGAGAAATTTACTATTAGTAAACTTCAGCTCGAACCATTTGTTGAGGAGAAAATCTCTCAGCTGCTTGGTTTATCAAACGGTATTGTATTAATCACAGGCCCAACAGGATCAGGTAAATCTACCAGTCTGTATTCGTTTCTGAATGAAGTGAATACTGATGACACGCGCATTGTCACCATTGAAGACCCTGTTGAGAATAAGCTGCCAGGTGTGATGCAAATTGCGGTGAAATCTGAAATCGGCTTAACCTTCGCCAGTGGCTTGCGCTCTATTCTTCGTGCGGACCCCAACATTGTAATGATTGGAGAAATTCGTGACCTAGAGACGGCTGAAATTGCGATTCGAGCCTCGCTGACAGGTCACTTGGTTTTTAGCACCTTACACACCAATGATGCCATGGGTGGGATCAGCAGACTGACCGATATGGGGGTGGAGCCTTTTCTCTTGTCTGCATCGGTAAGAGCCTTTTTGGCACAACGCTTAGTGCGTAGATTATGTCCTCAATGCAAAACACCTCGTGCAATTAGCCCACAGCAGCGCATAGAGATGGAAATTCCTGATCATATGCAGGGACAGTGTTACGATGCAGTGGGGTGTGATCAGTGTCGTAATACAGGTTTTAGCGGTCGACTTGCTATTTATGAAGTCGTTCTGATCACCGAGGAAATGCAAGATCTGATCGTCAAGGGGGACGATATGCGCAGGCTTCTCGAACAAGCATACAGTGATGGTTATGTTCCCATGAGGGAGTATGGTTGGTGTAAATGTTTTGCTGGTGAAACAACTCTCGAGGAAGTGATATCTGTCACCAGCGCGGAGCTTTGTTAATAGGTAGATCTTGACTAGTTGAGCACAGATATTAGATGGCTATATTTACTTACAAGGCACTCGCCAAAAACGGGAATCTAGACACTGGAGAAATTACTGCTTTCGATCGTTCGGAGGCTTTGCAAGTCCTGGCAGGCCGGGGTTTGCAACCAGTTAAGCTCTCACAGCTTTCAACCGGCGACGCGGCAGTAGGTAAAAAAAAGCAGTCTGCGTCTAGTGCAAATGAACGTGGTTCATCGACTTTTTCTGGGCGTCGTGATGACCAAGGTCTACTCAAGTTGAAGCGGGCTGAGGTTGTGCTCTTTACCGAGGAGTTAAGTGAAATGCTCAGTGCTGGTCTTCAGCTTGAGCCAGCGTTAAAATCGATGGAGAACCGAGAGGAGCTGGGCTCTCTCAAGGATGTATCTACTGAGATTCGGCAGTATGTCCGTGATGGCGGCAGCTTCTCTGTAGCATTGAAGAAGACAAGTGATAGTTTTGGTCCGCTATATTGCAGTCTGGCAGCGGCAGGGGAGGCTAGTGGTGCGCTTGACACTATTCTTGAGCGCCAAGCCCATTACTTGAAAACGCTTCAGCAACTTCAAAGTAAGGTTACCCTGGCTTTGATTTACCCTGCATTTTTGATTCTTGCAGGTATTGGAGTAGGAATTATTTTTGTTACCAAACTTATACCTCAGTTGACAGACCTGATATCGAGTACGCCAGGAGGAAAGATTCCCTTGGGGGCAAAAATCCTCATAGGTGCCAGTGACTTCTTTCAGGAGTGGTGGTTGGTGATGTTGCTGACTATCGTTGGAAGCGCACTGGTATTTAAGGCGTGGAAGGATGCCGAAGCTAACAAGCTGACATGGGATCGTGCGAAATTAAAAATACCGTTGGTTGGCCGAGTTATTGAATCTCGTTTCTATGTGCAATTTCTAGAAACACTTGCAAACCTAGTTGGTAATGGTTTGCCTTTGTTGCGTTCTTTGGAGTTGGCACGTGATGCGACACAGAACCTCCATATTAGGCAACACATGAACAAAGTGATTGAGATGGTTGGGGATGGCCGGTCGTTTTCACGATCATTGATTCAATCAGGTATTTTTCCGCCGCTGCTCATTGATATGGTGTCAGTCGGTGAGAAAACAGGTAAAATTGATAAGTCGCTGCGCCGGGCTGCCGAGCGCTACGATACCGAGCTGAATAAGAGCCTCGCTCGCATTATGGAGTTGATCATGCCTGTGGTATTGGTCGTGATGGCATTGCTTATTGGTACGATGGCTTATTTGATGATTACCGCTATCTTTCAGACCATCCAAAATCTTGGCGGCCGTTAGTTGATTATCACCAGGGCATGTCCCAGTGAGACTTTTAAAATTCTCATTTTGGTATTTGGAATTCGGCGATTAGGGTTTAGAAAAATCATATGTCCAAGAGTCGTGAAGAAGTCGCTGCAATGCGCGAGGAGTATGGTAGCCGAGAGCTTCGTCGTGCCGATCTTAACCAGGATCCTTTTGTTCAGTTTGAGCAATGGTTCAGTGAAGCTCGGCAGGCAGAAATTTATGAGCCGAATGCGATGGTGCTCTCTACGATTGGGATTGATGGCTGCCCTGCGTCGCGCACGGTATTGTTGAAGTTCTTTGATGAAGAAGGTTTCGTTTTCTACACCAATTATGGTAGTGCCAAGGCTAAAGAGATGGCCTCGGTGGCTCTGGTGTCAGTGCTTTTTCCTTGGCTGCCTATGGAGAGACAGGTCCGCATTGAAGGTGCTGTAGAAAAAGTAAGCGCTGCGGAGTCACTGAAATATTTTGCTTCTCGTCCCCGAGAGAGCCAGATCGGAGCTTGGGTCTCGGATCAGTCGAGTGTTGTAGATTCGCGTGCTCTGCTACTCAATAAAATGGCTGAACTTAAGGCGAAATTTAAAGGAGGGGATGTGCCTCTTCCTAGTTTCTGGGGTGGGTATCGAGTCAGGCCCGAACGTATTGAGTTCTGGCAGGGAGGAAAGGGGCGTGTGCATGACCGTTTTCTCTACTCACGAGGTGCGGAGTTAGCACAGCATTGGAGTATCGATAGATTGGCGCCATAGACGCCAGAGGTGGCTTGTGAGGGGACGCCAGAGGCGGCGTGTCATGGAAGCTCTAATTCACCACACAACAGCTCTCCAGTGAGCTACACAACTATCGTTTGCTCTCTTTCCGGGCCATTGCCAATATAGCTCACGGGGGCGCCGGCAAGCTCACCGAGGCGAGTCAGATAAGCACGAGCGTTATCTGGTAATTCATCCCATGAACGGGCAGAGGTTGTATCACTCTGCCAGCCGGGAAATTCCTCGTAGACAGGCTGGGCACGATCCCATGCGGCGCGATTGGCTGGCGGGAAGTCATGGCGTTCGCCATCGATCTCATACGCCACGCAGACCTTGATGGAGTCGCGTTCGTCTAGACCATCTAGAATGGTAACGGCCAAATCAGTGACGCCATTAACCATGCAGGCATAACGAATCAACACCATATCTAGCCAGCCACAACGGCGGGGGCGTCCAGTGGTGGCGCCGAATTCCATACCGCGGGCATGGAAATAGGCTGAGATGTCATCGTTTTCTGTGATGAAAGGCCCTGAGCCGACACGGGTGGTGTAAGCCTTGCATACTCCGACGACACGCTCGATGGCAGTCGGAGGTAGGCCTGAGCCTGTGCATGCGCCTCCAGAGGTTGTATTGGATGAGGTTACAAAAGGATAGGTGCCGAAGTCGACATCTAGGAATGAGCCCTGAGCTCCTTCAAAGAGGATAGTTTTGCCTTCTTTCCATGCGGTATGGAGTGCTGGAATAACATTGGTAATATGTGGGCGGAGTCGCTCAATAGCTGGTGCGACTTCTTGCCAGACCTGGTCGACTGTGAATGTAGGCAAATCATGCTTTGCTAGTGTCGAATTGGCTTCGTTCAAGCGTATTTCAATAAGTTCGCGGGCGGTGTTCTCATCGAGCATGTCCGCAAGGCGCAGTCCAATACGGTTTGCTTTGTCAGCATACGTTGGGCCGATGCCGCGTTTGGTTGTGCCTATCTTGTTTTTTCCGAGGGCAGCCTCGCGTGCAGCATCGAGCTCACGGTGGTAAGGTAAGACAACGTGAGCTCTGTCAGAGATGAGCAATTTGTTGTCATCGACAGGTATACCTGCTTCTTCAAGCTCAGTAATTTCTTGGCATAATCCGACGGGGTCCATGACAACGCCGTTGCCAATAATGCAACTTTTACCTTCCCACAAAATACCAGATGGAATCAGATGGAGAATATATTTGGTGTCATTAGCGATGACGGTGTGACCCGCATTGTTACCTCCCTGACCGCGAGCGACAACGTCTGCTGTCTCGGTCAAGTAATCAACAATTTTACCTTTTCCCTCGTCGCCCCATTGGAGGCCGCAAATGATCGTGTTCATATAATTTAAGTAGCGTAAAAAGCGCAGCAGTTGGCAAAGTGAGTGCCCTTAGCGTGTCTGCTCGATGAGCTCTGCAAACTCAGCAAAGAAGTAGGTGGCATCATTGGGCCCCGGTGCAGCTTCTGGGTGATACTGAACGGAGAAAGCAGGAAGCTCCTTGTGACGGAAGCCTTCGACTGTATCATCGTTGAGGTTAACATGGGTAATCTCAATGCTCTCTGGTAACGAATCGAGGTCAGTTGCAAATCCATGGTTCTGAGCTGTGATAGAAACTTTGCCATTGCGCAGGTCTTTCACGGGTTGATTGCCACCACGGTGACCAAACTTAAGCTTGTAGGTACTGCCGCCGAAAGCATGAGTGAGGATTTGGTGTCCGAGACAAATTCCAAAAATTGGAGTTTCTCCGAGTAACTTTTTCACTTCAGCGTGGATGTAATCTAGCGCTGCTGGGTCACCTGGGCCATTAGACAAAAAGACGCCGTCTGGCTTCATAGCAAGGACTTCCTCAGCAGGTGTGCGGGAGTTCACCACGGTAACGTTGAATCCGCCCTGGCGTAGGTGGCGTAATATATCCCATTTGATACCGAAATCATAAGCAACAATGTTGTATTTGATTTCGGGGAGCTCGATATAGGTGCCTTCTTGGCCTGTCGAGGCATTTGGAATGGTCCATTCACGAGACTCTCTTTCCCAGACATAAGGCTCTGGAGTCGATACTTCCTTGACGAAGTCTGAGCCAGCCATAGGGGATGATTCTTGAGCTGCTTTGATTGCGTCTTCTTTGGAAAGTTCCGTAGAGATACATGATCGCATGGCGCCAGCAGAACGAAGGTGCTTGGTAAGGGCTCTGGTGTCGATGCCTTCGATGCCAATAATTTGGTGCTCTGCGAAATACTCTGGTAGTGTCTGGAGCGAACGCCAGTTGGATGAGACTGGTGAGAGCTCGCCAATGACTAAGCCTCTGACATGGGGCTGGGAGGATTCGGCATCTTCTGGGTTTACCCCATAATTTCCTATCAATGGGTAGGTCATTGTCACGATCTGACCACGGTAAGATGGATCCGTGATGATTTCTTGATAACCGGTCATCGAAGTGTTGAAACAGGCTTCTCCGGTTGTAGTGCCAGTATGACCAAAGGCTTCGCCTTCAAAAGTTCGTCCGTCTTCGAGTGCTAGAATTGCTTTCATGGGAACATTCAGTAGCTCACTTCATTATCAGCGAGCGGGCGCACACTGAAGTGCTGTGCGACAAGATTCAAGTGTGAATTTATGGATAGGGGGAATGTGTTACTGAAGATGGCAGATTAGATGATGCTAAAAGTGTCTTCTGCAGGATTATTGCCATGTTTGACCTCAGCCTGACCATTGGATGAGAGATGGGTAAGACAGTGGTAAACATCCTCTGCATTTGCGTTTATCGCTGATGCGATGGTCACAGCATTCCGGTTTTCTTTATTAAGCTGCTTTTTTACCTGTCCTAGGAGCGCAAGAAACATGCCAGCAGCCTTTTTTCCGGCCTCGACACCGGGTTGGTGATACGCGTTGATGTTGACGAGAAGGGCATAGATGGAGACGGCCCGTTCAAACAGAGCAATGAGAGAGCCGATGCTCTGGGGCGTCACCTCTTCAATAGAAATTGTAATCGACTTGCGGCCACTTTCATAGAGAGCAGAGCGGCTTCCTCGAAGGAATCCTTGCAGATAGTCGCCGGCGGTGGTGTCAGGATCGACCTCGACACTTGCGCCTTCGCGGGATTTTCGAACTTCGATGAAGGTGGCGAAAAAGTTAGCAACTCCATCGCGAAGCTGCTGCACGTATGCATGTTGATCAGTGGATCCCTTGTTTCCGTATACTGCGATGCCTTGGTGCACGGTATTGCCATCAAGGTCGTGCTCTTTGCCGAGTGACTCCATGACGAGCTGCTGCAGATATTTGGAGAAAAGGACAAGAGAATCCTTATAGGGCAGAACCACCATATCTTTCTCGCCCTTGCCGTTGCCCGCATGGTGCCACGCAAGTGCGAGTTGCATTGCGGCATTTTGTGAAGTGTTGCTCGAGCGTGTGCGCTCATCCATTGTTGCAGCACCTTCAAGAAGGGCATCAATATCGATGCCTTGCAGTGCTGCAGGAATAAGGCCGACCGTAGACATTACAGAAGTACGTCCGCCAACCCAGTCTTCCATGGGGAAGGTAGCCAAAAATTTGTTGTCTGTTGCAAAGTTGAACAACTTTGAATCATCACCGGTGACAGCAACGGCATGTGGGCCGAAATCAATGCCAGAGGATTCGTAAGCAGACTGAGCTTCAAGCATGCCGTTACGAGTTTCGGCCGTGCCGCCAGACTTTGAAATGACCAGAGATAGTGTTTTTCCTAGTCCGCCATGAGTTTTGGTGATGATTTCATGAAGGATAACATCCATGCCCGCAGGATCGGTGTTGTCGAAGAAGAAAGTTTTAAGAGGGCTTTTGGCTCCGAGAGCTTCGTAGATAAATTGGGGGCCGAGTGCAGAACCGCCAATACCGATAATGAGAAGGTTTTCAAACCGGCCACCTTTGGGGGTGGTGATTTCTCCCCGGCGTATTTTCTGAGCAAATGCTTTCAGGTTGGCAATGGGCTCCGTGATTTGTTTTTTAATTTCATCATTGGGGGCAAGCTCGGGGTTACGTAACCAGTAATGCCCGACCATGCGCCCCTCATCAGGGTTCATGATTTCACCTGCTTCGATTGACTTGAGTCCTGCATACGCACGTGAGATTTCACTAGAGAGCGAATCCGCATAGTTTGATGGGATATCCATGCGTGAGGTATCTATGGAGAATCCAAGTTCGGAATATCGCGTATGCGAACCCAGATAGTCATTCCATGATGAAGTTTGGTCAGAATCAGACATGCCTGTTTAGTGATGCCTAAGCTGACAATATTCAAGCGTATACTGGGAGATGGGTGACATCTTATGCAATCAAGAGTCTATTTAGGCTTGCTGCATGCGATTGGTGACATCTAAACAGCAAAGAAGTTGCCATGATGGTTCTGTTTTGTTTCTCTCTACGTTGTATGGCATGTGTGATTGAGCCAAAAGAGGCACTGAAAGATTATTTTGGCTTCGATGCCTTTCTTGACGGACAAGAGGAGGTGGTCGATCAAATTATATCTGGCCAAGACGGGCTTGTGGTGATGCCCACAGGTGGAGGTAAGTCGCTATGTTACCAATTGCCGGCCTTATGTTTAGAAGGGGTGACATTGGTTGTCTCGCCCTTGATTGCCTTGATGAAAGACCAGGTAGATGCTCTGCAGGATCGTGGCATAGCCGCTACCATGATTAACTCAACCTTGAGCTGGCCAGAGCAAAGAGAGCGAATCGAGAAGATGAAAGCGGCGGAATACAAGCTCGTCTACATTGCTCCTGAGCGATTCCGTGCTGAGTCGTTTATGTCAGCGCTTGCTGACGTCAATATAGCACTCTTTGCCGTGGATGAGGCCCACTGCCTCAGCCAGTGGGGGCATGATTTCCGCCCCGAATACATGCGTTTGGGTAAGGTGCTAGATCATCTGGGCCGACCTCAGGCGCTTGCGCTCACTGCTACAGCGACCCCCGTTGTGCGTAAGGACATTCTTGAGGTGCTTGCGTTGAGAGAACCATTCGAAACACTCAGTGGGTTCAGTAGACCCAATCTATCTCTATCGATCACTTCCGTTGATAAGCGTGCGGCTAAATACACACGCCTGCGCGAAATGATTGCTGAATGGAAAACTGGAGTTGTCTACTGCTCCACACGCAAGAGGGTTGAGGAGGTTGCAGAAACCTTACATGGTTGGGGCGTTAAATGTATCGCTTACCATGGTGGGATGAGTGAGGCAGAGAGGGAACGAACACAGAATGACTTCATTAGTAAGAAGGCTGATGTTGCGGTTGCTACCAATGCCTTTGGAATGGGGATTGACCGTTCAGATGTCAGATTTGTGGCTCACTTCGAAATACCCGGGAGTGTTGAGGCTTATTATCAAGAGGCGGGCAGGGCAGGGCGTGATGGTGATGAGGCTTATTGCGAAATGTTTTTCAACTATGCAGACACCCGCACTCAGGAGTTTTTTATTGAGGGAGCAAATCCAGGGTATCAGCAAATCACGGCGTGCTATTCATTTTTACAAAATGAAGTGGATGATAATTTCGAAGTCTTCAAAACGATGGATGAGATCGCGGACGGCGCGGGTATTAAAAACACCATGGCTGTCGGCTCTGTGCTCTCTATCTTGGCGCGAGGAGGGTATGTAGAGCGTTTTGATGTAGCTGGCAGGCGGATGAAGGGGACGCGCCTCAGACGACCTGATGTGATGGCAGGTGAGCTACATGTCGATCGTGAGGCACTTGAGGAGAAGGAGCGCAGAGATCGGCAGAAACTCGATGAGATTGTAAGGGTTTGCTACAGTAGACAATGCCGCCAGCAAGCTATTTTGGAATACTTTGGCGAACATGATGCCCCGACATGTGGCAATTGTGATATTTGTTCTAACAATTTCGGCGGAGAGGTGAGGGTTGCTGCAAATGATTCTGAGACGTTGATCGCACGCAAGGCGCTGAGTGGGGTTGCTCGGATGAGCCGCAAAACAGCAGAAGGATGGCAAGGGCGTTTTGGGCGTGGTCGTGTCGTTCAAATGTTGATGGGCAGTAAGTCCCAAGAAGTTCTGAGGGTGCGCTTAAATGAACTATCAACTTATGGGCTACTCAAAGATTACGGCACAGCTTATCTGAATGAGTTGTTTAGGTCGCTACATGACGCTGCTTTGATACACACACAAAGAGGAGATTACCCACTGCTTACTCTGACTGATCAGGGGGAAAAGGTTATGCTTGGTGAATCTGAGTGCCGCATCATATGGCCAGATCGTCATGGCGAAAATGATTCAGCGTTGAAGGATGCTAACGGCGTGGAATTACAAGAATTTGATTTTGATAGTCAGCTGCATTCGAAGCTCAAGGAGATACGCAGTGAGCTCGCGAAGCGAGACGGCGTGCCGCATTATCTTATTTTTCCCAACAAGACATTGGAGTATTTTACCCGCCTCCGTCCTGTGAGTATCGAGGCAGCGATGCGCATCAAGGGGGTTGGTGAGGTCAAAGCGAAAAAGTATCTACAACCCTTCATCGATGAAATCCATGGCAAGTGAATATTCTAAAATAGCGGGCTTGGGCCGAGTGGGTTATCTTTGGCGTGGCATGACGCTGGACGAGAGCTTTTATTTGCGAGCGTTCGCGATTGTCATGATTATGGCACATAATTTCATGCACTGGTTGCCGGTGTCCCCCGGAGAGAACGAGTTTGGTTTTCAGGTAGACCGGGTACGTTTGTTCATGGACGGTGTGTGGCAGCACCCTTTGGATTCGCTGCGCCTGGTGGCCTCTTACTTGGGGCATTACGGCGTGCAGGTCTTTTTTTTCCTTAGTGCATACGGCCTGACCAAAAAATATAGCTCTTCAATGCCTAGTTGGTGGGTGTTTCAGACCAAAAGGTGGAAGGCTTTCTACCCTGCCATTATTATTTCGGGCTTGGGTTATTTCGTCTATGAAGGGCTACGCACAGACTGGGGTGGGGTTTGGCGCGATGATTCAGTCAACTTGTTGCGACAGATGGTAGGTTTGTCTAACTTCATTCCCGACAACGTATATCGACCCATTGGTCCATGGTGGTTTATCGGTGTGATTCTCCAGTTTTATTTGATTTTACCATTTGTTTGGAAGCTGTTGCAAAAATACGGGGACAAAGTCCTCTACGTTTTATTGGTGGCTGCTTGGGCTTTGCAATCGGTGCTAGGTCATGTTCTTTATTCAGAATTTGAGCTCAATATAAACCACAGTATCTTGGGCCACCTTGGGGTTTGTGCGATGGGGATATGGTTTGCCCGTCATGATGATATAGTCATTCCATGGTGGTTGATCGTATTGAGCACGGCCTTATTTATAGGTGGTAATTTTTTCTATGTTTTGTGGATTCCCTCGCGGGTCGCGTTATTGATGTTTCTATTGCCACTGCTGCGCGGCTTAACTCATTTCATCCGAAAAGTAGATGCTTGTGACCGCTTGATGCTGCTTCTTGGTCAGCTTTCCGTGTATCTATTTTTATGCAACGGATACCTTAGGCGCCCTATCGTTGAGTGGGCGAAGCATGAGTCTTATTGGTGGACGTCAATATGGACATGTTTGGTTTTCATCCTAATAGTCACTGTGTGGGCGCTCATATTACGAATGGCAGAAAGACGTATTTTTCTTGTTCTAGGACGCCTCCGAGCCTAGGCTAATAGCGTTATGGATGCATTGATTAAGCACGTTGAGGAGGGTCATGAGTTGGGTCTTCGAGAGATCTATGCGGCAACAGAGATGTTGCTCAATGAGGATGTTGGCGATGAGAAAAAGGCCGCTTTTTTAAGAGGCTTAACAGCAAAGGGCGAGACGGCTGTTGAGATTGCCGG
Organism: Akkermansiaceae bacterium; assembly: GCA_029252325.1. GTDB lineage: Bacteria > Verrucomicrobiota > Verrucomicrobiia > Verrucomicrobiales > Akkermansiaceae > Oceaniferula. The sequence continues at coordinate 6,331 of JAQXBQ010000200.1, read as the reverse complement.
GTTCGTTGAGGCTTTTCTGGAACGTGCCGTAGATCCGGGAGTTTCTGAAATGAATTTCAGTGGGCCGACCATTGATGTTTGTGGCACAGGTGGAGATAAGCTCAACCTTTTCAATGTATCGACGACGAGTATGTTTGTAATCGCTGCAGGTGGTGCGGTAGTCGTCAAACATGGTAATCGCGGTATTACATCTAAAAGTGGTGGTGCCGACGTACTGGAGGCTTTGGGGGTGAAAATAGATGTTACGCCAGAGGTTTTTCGTAAGTGCCTTGATGTTGCAGGAGTCGGTTTTTTGTTCGCCCCCATTTATCACCCTGCGTTTAAAGCGGTGGTCGGGGTAAGAAAAATGTTAGCTCAAGAGGGGACACGAACGATTTTTAATTTGATAGGGCCGCTTTTGAATCCCGCAAGACCCCAGTGTCAGCTGGTTGGAGTATGTGATCCTAATATGGATTCTGTATTTGCAGAGATTCTCCAACGACTGGGGCGTGACAGTGCCTGGGTTGTCCATGGTATGACTGCAGACGGTGGTCCAGTCGATGAAGTCAGCTTGTTGGGCCCAACCCGCATTTGTAAATCGGGTCGATATCAATCTCTTGTTGATGAAGAGGTGAAGCCAGAGGATTTTGGCATGTCAGTATGTGACGTTAAAGAACTCGAGGGTGGCGATGCCTCAGAGAATGCCATTATTCTGACTGATATCCTCAGTGGAAAAGAAACAGGGCCTAAGCGTGAGATTGTATTATTGAATGCAGGGGCTGGCTTGGCCTGTGCTGGACTAGCAGACACCATGGGGCAGGGCGTTCAATTAGCTGCAGAGCTGATCGACTCTGGGCAGGCGCTGGAGCGGCTTCGTCGGCTGCAGAAAGTCACTTCAGAACATTAAGTGCATAGCTGCTTGGTCATCCGCTTACCCGCATTTAAGATCAATCATATTTCCCTCGCCGCTTGAAGAATCCACTACTAATTAGAAAATAGATTTATTATGAGTCAGCACGTTACACCTACTAAAATACCGCAGGAAAGAGATTTCACTGGCGGAATGATACACCACCAGTCTTGCTCATTTATTGGCTCGACTGGTGAGAAGGCATTGGATGATCGCATCATGGCGTTGGCCAATGAAATTTCTGGAGGCGAGGATAATTGTTTGCTTGCTGAAATGTTGATCTCAGCCATTCGCATTTCGCGTGGGGCCGTAACGGAAGGAGACTTCAAAACGATGAATCAAGCACTTCGTGAAATGCGTGTCGCTAATGAGGTGTTTTATCCATTCCGTAATTGTCCTAAGATTTCTATATTTGGCTCTGCAAGAACAGATCCTGAAGAGCCTGAATACAAGGCAACTGTCGAATTTGCAGCAAAGATGCGTGATGCTGGGTTCATGACGATCACTGGTGCAGGTCCAGGTATTATGGCGGCAGGTAATGAGGGAGCTGGGCGTGAGGATAGCTTCGGTTTGAATATCAATCTGCCATTTGAGTCTGCCGCCAATGCTTTTATTGCGGGTGACGAAAAGTTGGTAGATTTCAACTTTTTCTTCACTCGTAAGCTTTCATTTGTGAAAGAGTCAGATGCTGTTGCTGCTTTTCCTGGTGGCTTTGGCACCATGGATGAGATCTTTGAGACGCTTACCCTTATTCAAACTGGAAAGACGAGGATTTACCCGTTGATTCTTATCGATGCTAAGGGTGGCACTTACTGGAAGTTCTGGCAGCAGTTTATCGAGGAGCACCTTAGTCGGCTTGGGATGATCTCAGAGAGTGATTTTTCATTATACAAAGTGACCGACGACATTGATGAAGCGGTCGAGGAGGTCCGGAGATTTTATTCCAATTTCCACTCTTATCGTTACATAGGTGACAAGCTCATCATTCGAATGCAAAAAAAGCTAACTGAGGGTCACATGAAGAGGTTGCATAAAGACTTCTCAGATGTTCTCAAAAGCGGGGGTTTCAAGCAGAGTGGTCCACTGACTGCGGAGGAAGATGAACCACAACTCGATTCGCTGCCAAGACTTGTGTTTCGACACAAGCACCGCAATTTTGGTCGGCTTCGTGAGCTGATCAATGCGGTGAATGGTCTGTGACCTACACAGGCCTCTGAGGACAGATTGGAGCGCTTAGTCAATCAGCTCAGGCCAATCTTCAGTGTGAAAGAACTCACCTTCAGCCTTGTCCAGGCGCTCATAAGTGTGTGCGCCGAAAAAGTCTCGTTGAGCTTGAAGAAGGTTAGCTGGCAAACGCTCGCTTCGGTAGCTGTCATAGTATGAGAGTGATCCGCCAAAGCTCGGCACAGGTATGCCATTCAGAGCTGCAAGGGATACTACTTCACGCCAGTTTTGTTGTGCGTTGGTGAGGATTTCTGTGAAGAAAGGTGCGAGCATGAGGTTGGTGGGGGCGTCACTGCCTTGGTAAGCTTCAGTGATGCGATTCAGGAAGCGCGCGCGTATGATACAGCCGCCACGCCAGATTTTAGCGATCTCGCCGAGATTGAGGTCCCATCCTTTTTCTGCACCCACTTTTGAAATGAGGTCAAGGCCTTGTGCGTAAGAGACTATTTTTGATGCGTAAAGAGCATCACGCACTTTGGTGATAAGCTCCTTTTTGTCGAGTGCCCCCATGTTGAAATCATCATTAGATGGCCCTGTTAAAATTTTGGATGCAGCGAGCCTTTGGTCACGGATAGCAGAGAGGATGCGGGCTTCGACCGATGCTCCTATACAAGACAGGGGGACAGCATGATCGACAGCCTCCATCATCGTCCATCTTCCTGTGCCCTTCTGGCCGGCTTTGTCGACGATGAGATCGACGATGTGTTTGCCTGTTTCTGCGTCGGTTTGTTTGAAGATGTTGGCTGTGATTTCGATGAGAAAGCTCTCGAGGTCACCTGCATTCCAATCAGCAAATATATCGGCGAGTTCCTCGTTGGAGAAGCCAGCCGCCTTGAAGATGTTGTAAGCTTCACAAATGAGCTGCATATCGCCGTATTCAATACCATTATGCACCATTTTGACAAAGTGCCCCGCGCCGCCTTCGCCGATGTGGACAACACAAGGTTCCCCATCTACCTTAGCAGAGATAGCTTCAAAAATAGGCTGCATTACTTGCCATGTGCTTTGTGGACCACCTGGCATGATTGAGGGGCCTTTAAGGGCTCCTTCTTCGCCACCGGATACTCCTGCGCCGATAAAGCGTAGGCCATGCTCTGCACACCATTTGTCACGGCGTTCTGAATCTGTGTAGACGGAGTTGCCGCCGTCGATGATAATGTCGTCATTGTCGAGTAATGGTATCAGGGACTCAATCACAGCATCGACAGGGCCGCCAGCCTTGACCATGATTTGAATTTTGCGGGGGCTCGCCAATGAGTCTACAAACTCCTCAAGAGACTCACAGCCGATTAGATTTTTGCTGGCATTTTGATCGATGAAATCGGTCATGGTTGCCGTCGTGCGGTTATACACGGAAACTTGGAAGCCGCGGCTTTCCACATTGAGCACAAGGTTTTGACCCATCACAGCGAGGCCAATTAGTCCGAAATCTGATTTTTCCATATTTGTTGAGGTAAGTTGAGGTAGGAGATTATTCACCAGCCTTGCGGGTAAGCATCAGCAAGTTGAATGTAGCCATGTAAATGAGCTGTAATGTCATAAATTTGCAAGTTTTAATAACTCTGCTTTTTTCATCAGCGAAGGGTTGCCCTATGTGAAGACTCTGAGCATAATATTGACTTGGCGCTGACATTGGTCAGTTTTTAGCCTTTTTATTTATGAATTTACCAAATTCCATCACTCTCTTCCGTCTTGTTTTAACGGCTGTATTTTGCGTCGCCGCTTCTGCTGAAGGGGTGGCTGGCTATGCAATTGCTTTGGGGGCTTTTGTTCTTGGTGCGATTTCTGATTGGTTAGATGGCTACTTAGCCCGTAGAATGGGTTTGGTTACATCATTGGGTAAGCTTCTTGACCCATTGGCAGATAAGATTTTAGTTTGCTCTGGTTTTGTTTATTTATCATCCAAGGGTTTGTGCCCTGTGTGGGTGACCGCCTTGATCATTTGCCGTGAGTTTTTAGTGACCGGTATAAGACAGATAGCTGTCGAAGAGGGTAAGATCATCGCCGCGGATAATTTGGGTAAATGGAAAACAACATTCCAGCTGACGTTTATTATTACAGCTCTGGTTTATCTTACTTTCGAATCAATTGATTCAAGTAGTTCTTTGATCACGGGCCTGCAGTACTTGTCGGATAAGGATTATCTTTTGTTTCCTCTATCACTGTGGCCTGCTGTTGCCTTAACGGTAATTTCGGGTTGGTCATATTTTTGGAAGTCCAAGGATATGATTTTGAGTAAAGACTAAGGAAGCTTCATTAAGTAAGATGCGATTGATTATCTTAAATGCACATATCATCTCTCCTGACCTCGATGTTCGGCGTGGGTCGATTCTCGTTGATGCGGGCAAGGTGGTAGCTGTTGATGACAGTGCTCAACCCTTGTCTGATGCGGATGAGGTAATCGATGCCGGCGGGCGTTATGTCATGCCTGGTTTTATCGATATTCATGCACATGGAGCTGACGGTAAAGACGTCTGTGATAATAATCTGGAAAGTATACGCCACATTGCCAAACGTAAATTAAGGGAGGGAGTGACGACATGGTTGCCTACCACTCTAACTCAGCCTCAGGAGTTGTTGGCGCAGATTGCAGAGAAGTGTGCGCAATACATGAGCCACCAAGAATATGCTAAAACACCAGGTCTGCATATAGAGGGACCATACATCAATCGTAATAATGCGGGCGCTCAAAATCCTCAGTTTGTTCGCAAGCCAAACTGGTCGGAGCTGGATGATATTGCCAACAAGGCACCGATATCGATATTGTCGATTGCTCCAGATGTTGAGGGTGCAAATGATTGCATTGCTATGGCTAAGCGAGCTGGAATTACCTGCTCAGCAGCTCATTCATCGGCAACACATGAGCAGATGATGCTGGCAAAGGAGGCAGGTCTGACTCATCTCACTCATTTTGGTAACGCCATGAGCGCATTGCATCATCGTGAAATTGGAATGGTGGGGTCTGGTTTGTTAGATGATGACCTCAAGATGGAGCTTATTTGTGATGGTGTTCATCTGTGCCCTGATTTTCTCAAGCTGATGTTCAGTGTAAAACCTATTGAGCAGTTGATGTTGATTACCGATTCGATGAGTGGTTCATGGATTGATTCAGGACAAGTGCAACTGGGAGGACTAGATGTAATTATTGAAGGCAAGCAGGCGCGACTCAAAGACGGTGGTGCTTTAGCGGGCAGCGTGCTTCGTTTTAACGAGGGTCTTCGGAATGTATTTGAGTGGACAGGCTTGCCATTATCGCAGCTTGTGAAAGCAACATCATGGAACCAGGCGCAGTCACTGGGGTTAAAGGATCTTGGTAAAATTGAACCCGGCTACCAAGCTGATATGGTGATAATGAACGAAGATTTCAGTGTGTGGAGCACCCTTGTTGATGGCGAAGTGCGGTAATGCACACAGCTTAATGCTGCTTTTTCCAAGTATCGGTAAAGTCCAATAAGCTGGGCATGAAAGTTCTGAAGTTCGCTTCAAATTGGGCGTAATTTTCCCGTAGGTCGATGATGCCGTCAGCGATTTGAGCGGTTCGTTTGCCTCTACGCGATACTCGATCTAAAGTGAGAGCAATACCCTCGATGCTATTATAAGTGTGTAGCCAGTTTTCATGCTTCATCGATGGGAAAATCTCGGCCAATCTTCCTGCCTGCCATTCCGGGTGATTGTCGATAGCTTGGTAAATATCCTGAATGAAGGACTCCAAGGGTTGGTGGTGATAATCTTGCCAATGAACCGATAAGTGATGATCAAATATAATGTCGATAATAACTCCTGAAAACCTTCGTCTTTTTGATTCTAGAAGTAATTTAGTATTCTTGAAAACAGGATGCGAATCGGTAAATCGGTCAACCGCACGGTGCATCTTAATGCCTCGAATGATCTCAGCAGGGTAGATCTCAGCAAGGCTGGCGATGGTGCCCTTGGTAAAGTCCCCAAGCAAATTACCAATGCGGGAGGCATCAGAGTCATCAGCTAGAACCAGATGTGCGAGATAATTCATTTTAGCATATAACCACTCTGGGCAGGTGGTTGTTGCTGGTGATATGATATGGTACGATTATGGGACATTTCGTGATAGGATAATAAACTCGTTAATTTCTGTATCTTTTGACCTCTTTGATGAGCTTATGGGAGGCGGGGGAAGAGGGGGGCGCTCCCCGAGTAGGCTCTTATATGGGCATTGTATGAAGCCTGATTGTGCTAAATATC
>JAQXBQ010000176.1 GCA_029252325.1 Akkermansiaceae bacterium | reverse complement strand
AGCAGCGCAAAAAATCATTAAGCTCTCTCGTAAAGGGATTCTTTTTCTCGATTATTTTCATCTACATTTTAATCGCCATTCCATTAAAAAGCTATGCGAAGCCACTCATCATTATGTCGGTTATTCCTTTCGGTATTATTGGAGCTTTGCTCGGTCATTACTTGATGGGGTTACCTGTGTCTATACTTTCTGTATTTGGTATTTTAGCCCTATCTGGAGTGGTTGTGAACGACTCCCTTGTGCTAGTGTGCCGAATCAATGATCTACGTGCTGAGGGCGTCAGTTTGTTTGATTGCTGTGCTCAGGCAGGCGCGGATCGTTTCCGCGCTATTTTATTAACTTCGCTGACTACTTTTCTTGGCCTAGCTCCCTTGTTGTTGGAGACGGAGGTTCAAGCTCAGTTCTTAAAGCCGATGGCGGCCTCGCTTGCGTTTGGTATATTATTCTCCACATTGATTACTTTGCTTTTACTGCCAGTGCTAATGGTCATTGGCAAAGAAGTGAAAGATAAGCTGCGGGATATTTATGATATTCCCTACAGCGACTGAGTGAGTTATCGATCTACAAGCTGGTAGATGTTTCCAGAGATGGAGATGATCAAGAGATTACCGTCGCAATCTTCTCCAAATGAGCTTATCTGGCTGATAGGACCTTGAGTTGCCTTGAGCTGTTCGGTCCAGTCCATGAAGTTGCATGCCTTACCATTTTTCACTTCGATCGACCAGATTCGTGGGTTGCCATAATCGGCAAAAAAATATTTCCCTTGTAGACTCTTAATAGGCCCTCGGTAAACATGACCTCCAGTTACAGAAATTCCCTCATTGGACTTGTTGCCATGTTTGTAGACATAAATTGGATCAACGGTGCTCGTGGGTCGGCTGCCACCGATGTTTTTTTTTGGGGTTGGCTGTAGGCCTTCCCTGAGTCGCCAGCCAAAGTTGGCACCTTTGCCCTCTCCTGATGCCAAGAAGTTGATCTCTTCCCAATGATTTTGACCAACATCTGCAATGTAGAAATCTTTGGTTTTTTGATCCCATGCACATTTCCATGGATTGCGTAAGCCATATGCATATATCTCTGGTTTAGTGCCTATTTGCCCGACAAATGGGTTGTCCTTGGGCACCTTGTAGCCTTCAGGGGCTGATACATCGATACGGAGAATTTTACCTAGGTGGGAGCTTAGGTCTTGGCCGTGATTTTTGGGGTCATTGCCTGCACCGCCGTCACCGGTGGCGATGTAGAGGTAAGCATCAGGTCCAAAGCCTATCCAGCCACCATTATGGTTACGTGCATTTTGTTTGATTCCTATTATCAGTTCGCGAGTCGATGGATCACATTGCATCATGTTTGGCCCATGCGCAGTAAAGCGGCAGATTTCGGAATCCCCGACGTGGTTGGTGTAATAAAGGTATAGTTGACCTGAATGAAGGTAGTTGTCGCAGAAGGCGAGACCCAATAGGCCTTGCTCATTCATCTTAATTTTAATCAGCTTTGAAATATCCAGAAAGGTAGATTTGTCTCCCGTTTGCTTGTCTAAGGTTATTATTTTCCCATTCTTTTCGACTACCCACAAGTGGCTGGTCACCCCGCTGGGACAAGATGCCATGACGGGCTGGTTAAAGCCTCCTGCAAGAAGCTCTGTGCTGACTTTTCCAAATGTCGAAACTGGTAGCCATGCCAGTAGGAGTAGATAGCAAAATTTCATAGCACCTTACTTAGTGTTGAGCTCAGCGAATGAAAAGCTTGAAAATGAGTAGCTGGAGTTTTTCCATAGCCTTCATGAATCAAGGTAGTGTTGGAGTTGTTCACGTAGGGAGTGGCGTGCACGAAAGAGCTGGCTTTTGATCGCCGAAACAGAGAGGCCGAGGACTTTTCCGATCTCATCATATGGTAAGCCCTCGTAGCGCCTTAGGATGACTGCTAGTCGCTGTTTCTCAGGTAGTTTAGCGATTGCTTGATCGATGGCTTCACGTAATTCTTGTTGGAGTATATCCTGTGCGGGTGATGCGTTATTCTGATCAGGTGTTTGAAGATGGAAGTCATCTTCACGTTCTTCTATTGAGTATTCTTTTTTGCGGCTCCTGCGACGACTTTCATTGAAAACAAGATTACGTGTGATGGTGAATAAAAAGGTGGTGAACTTCGCTTTAGGTTTGTAGCGAGGTGAGCACTTCCATAAACGAATGAACACTTGCTGGGCAATATCTTCGGCGTCTGATGCATTCCCAAGCATTTTTGAAACCGTGCCTATGACCGCTGATTGGTGGCGTTCGACAAGTTCTTGGAATGCATGCTCATCTCCTGATCCAACCTTTAGCATCAGTGCAACGTCATGATCATTTTCAGACGTTTGAACACCACTAGTCGTGTTATTCTCTTTATTGTCTGATGATGATTGAGGCATGGAAGGTGGGTGATCTAGATTTAAGGTCAGTCTATGATTGGCTGGCTGACAGTTCGCATTGTTCATCATGATCTAGAATTGATTGATTAAACCACACGAATCACGGCTGGTTGCATAAATTTCCATTCTTGATTCAACTGCATGTGAAGCTAGTTTTATTTATCTAGAATAGGCGGCTTGGAGAGGAATCAAAGCTTTTCATGAATACCACGATTTGCTAATAAATACGTTATGGGTAGGAGAGATCGTGCGTCTAATCAAGAATCGGAACAGGCTGTCACAGACAACAGTGGCTGTATGCGGATTTTATCTTGGTTTCTGCTATTAACTGTCATGTTTTACATGGGTATCCATGTTTATTTTCTATGGCAGCCAACTGGCAAGCCTGATGCCATCAATGCGCGGCTGATGAATGCCAAGTTAATGGGAGTTCAAATATTCCCAGCTGTGCGCTCATACCCGGTCGTGGGGATTGCCGGCAGGTCTGATGTAATTGATGGTGAACCTGAGCAGACACCAAAGGTGAAGCAGCGACTAGCACTTGCTGTTGAGCGCAACTATCCGGTTACATTCAGAGAAGAAGAAATTAATGCGTGGTTGGCCAAACGTGTGAATATGAATCAGGGTGGAGCCTTGGCTCCCTATGTCGAAATCCGTGGCGTATGGGTTAATTTCAAGGAGGATGAACTAGAGCTGATTATTGAGCGGAAATTACCTTGGGCGAATTCGCATGTAAGTTCGCTCTACATGGGTTTTAAGCGAACGAGAGCGGGCTACAGTATTTCACGACATTCTTGTCATATTGGGCAGCTGAATTTACCGGGTGGTTTTGGTTATTTGCTGATGCCCGCTTTTCAAAATATCGTCGATGAACTAGCTGATGAACTGCAGCCTTATCATGATCATGAAATTTATGATGTGCGTGTTCAGGAAGGGAAAATCACTATTGATCCGAGGCGGGTTGAACAGAGGCTTTGAGGATGAGAAATAGGGTAGTCGTTCAATCTGTGAATGAATCAGGAGCTAAAAGGCTTGCGCTATTGTGCTTGGTCGCTCTGTGGCTGTACTTAGCGCTAAATGTGTCGGCTGCTGAGGATGTAGTCACAAAGTCAGGTGGCGCTGATGCAGCTACCAAGAATGTGCCATCTACCCTATTTGGTAATATATCAGTATCAGGTGGTAATCAGCAGGTGCGTGGCGGGATTGCATCGGCGGCCAATGATCTGAGAGTTCAATTTAACAAGCTGTGTGGGGACCCAGACCGCAAGATGAAGTTGCCTATGATCATTAAGCTGCACGGTGTCGAAGGTGATAAAGAATTGCCGCGAAGTATTGTGAGTAAGATATCAAGTCTACAGGGGCAGTATCAATTGCTATTACACATTCATTTGGCAAAAGGAGTTGATCAGTATTTTCTGCGCTATCATTTGATGGAGCTTTTATTATACGAAAGAGGTTTGGCTAATGATCAGTTTGTTGACGAGGGGGACAGGTTGACTGTAAAGCCATGGCTTATCATAGGAATGCTAGAAGCGATTGACATACGCAGTGCTGACTATGATCGTAGAATCTATCAGTCAGGTATCGATTTTCTCTCGGTCTTGTCTTTTGGAAAAGTTTTTGAGATGACTGAAAATCAGTGGCGAGAGCTGATTGGACATGAACCTATCGCTTTTCGCGCAATTGCTGGAGCGATTGTTAATTCATTATTGCGCCAGCCAGGCGGTAAATCAGGAATGTCTACCTATCTGGCTGACTTCGCTACATTTAAGGGGGAATATGAAAATTTACTACGCCAGCATTTCCCAGGAATGAACAAATCGACTAACAGTCTCGGGAAATGGGTGAACCTTGAGCTGTTGGAATTGAGCACTGCGCAGGTGACACAGGTTCACTCCATATTGGAAACGGAATCTAGGTTAGACGGCGTATTAAAGCTACATTATCGTGACGCTGAGGGTTTTGCTCATAGCGTTGGGGTTGATGCTTATGATGCCATTCTCGAGTTAGAACCCAAACAACGTTTCGAGGCTGTTGCGGCCGCTCGCGCTGAGTTGGAGCGGCTCAGCTACCGTTGCTTTCCTACTTACCGGCCAATATTGAATGAATATGAGCTGATCTTGCGAGAATTAGTCAACGGTGGAGCAAAGAATACACGCCCTCGTCTCACTAGTTTGATGGATGTTCGAACGAGAATGAAAGCTGCAGCTGCACGTTCTCGTGATTATTTAGACTGGTATTATATTACTCAGTCTCGCGAGCTAAGTGGTGATTTTGATAAATACCGAGCTCTGAATGATGCCATTCAAAAAGAAGTGCTACGGCCTGCTGCTGACGATACCACCGGAAATTACTTAGACCAGATCCAAAGAATTTATGGCTCAAAGTATTGATATTACCGAGGTTTATTGCCCAATGGGCTTGTAGATGATTCGGTAATCTAGGTAGTATTGTTCTAGTGCTGCGACGACTGCATCTGCATATTCTCGGAATATAGACTTTCGCTCATTTCCTCCAATGAGCATCGTTCCCTGATAGTCACCTAATTGAATACGGTTGTGAACTTCTTGATTGTTCATGACGTAGGGTTCGAGAAAAATAACGGGGCATTGGTAGAGACGATTAGCAAGAAGGTTGCGCAGCCATAAGCCTGGCACATCTTCAATTTGGCGTGCTCGGTGGCTGGCATTAAGATATTCATAAGCTGGAAGCTCGGTTGCTGTGGCGATTGACCGTGCCATATAGACACCCAGTGATTTTTCCTCCTCGTGACTGCGCTGGAGTATTTTTACAAGCATTTCATAACGCTCATCATCGTGTGCTAATTCACTGCTGGTGAGTGCCCCGTGTAATAACACGTGGTAGTGGTTTCTGACGGTCAAGGATGGGTTGGCCGGGTCATCCCACGCTTCAGCATTGAAGTGTAAACATAATACGAGGTCTGGGTTAAAGGCTAGGTTAACACGGCGAGCTCGCTCACGGATTTCACCAGTTCGGTAGAAGAGTTTATTTTGATACGAGTTAATAGTCTTCTCATCGGTGATACCTTGTGATGCTGCTTTGGCAAGAGCTACATCACGGTAGTCGTCTGGGCGCTTGGGGTTTACTGGGTTGTTAGATCCTCGGATGAGGTAAACTTTTGCGCCCAGTTTTACTAGTTGCTCTTTTATGATTTTCCCGGTCAGTAAAGTCATGTCTCCCTCTTTCACGGGAGGGTGTGTGCCAATTTGAAACCAACGTGCCTCAGTTTTGGCATAATCTCCGCCAATATGTCCTGGGTCGATAGCAATGTGCACCCCCGCTAGCGGTTTGTCTGCGGTGCCGGGAGGGAGCTCGCCAACGCTATTCCAATTCCTATTCGGGGAGGCTTCGCTGATCACGCTTGCGAAATTGAGCCTGTATGTCGCTCCTGGTATGCTTGTGTCCGTACGAATAATTGCGTGATCTGGGTAGATGCTGATGAAGCGCTTCCAAGAATCGTCGGTGGTATAAATTTCGGTTAATAAATAGAGGAAATCGTCATGTGTAATCGTGTCTTGCCATAGATCAAGAGTGGTCCAATTGGGGGGGTGACCTAGGTCGGCTAAGCCTGTTTCTGGCTTCTCGGTGATAGTTGTTTCTGGTATGCTCTCTGCTGTTGTGGAAGAATAGCTTGGTTTCTGCTGCATTTCCAGGAGCATGATGTAGCCACCAGCTGCAATAAGCAGCACTAGGAGGAGCGCAATAATGGGGTAGAGTTTTCTGCCGTGACTAGGTGTCATCATCGTAGATATTAAAAAGGTTAAGATTGAGGCTTAGGGGTTGGCTGATGTGAAACAGTGTGCTTGACTGTGGGCGTGATTCGAATTCTTTTTTTAGGAGATATTGTAGGTGAACCAGGTCGTAAAGGGGTGATTAGTCGCTTGCCTGGTCTAAAACGCGAGAAGGAAATTGATTTCATCATCGCAAACGGTGAAAACTCAGCTGCGGGTAGAGGGATTACTCCCAAGATATCCATTGATTTACTGCGTTGTGGTGTTGCGGTGCTTACGTCAGGAGATCATATATGGGATCAGAAGGAAATAGTCGATTATCTTCCCACAGAACCTAGGCTTTTGCGGCCGATTAATTACTCTGAGGGCACTCCGGGCAACGGTAGTGTGGTATTGGAAACTCAAAAAGGAAAGATTGGAGTCATCAATGGTCAAGGCCGCACTTTTATGAATCCGCCGCTTGAGAACCCTTTTATTGCCATAGAGGCGGAGGCATTGCGTCTTCGTGAGGAGGAGGGGGTGCAGGTTATTTTTGTCGATTTTCATGCAGAGACGACTAGCGAGTCTATCGCAATGGGGTATCACTTAGATGGTAAAGTGTCTGCGGTTGCAGGAACCCACACCCACGTGCAAACGGCGGATGAACGTATTTTAGAACATGGCACTGCGCACATCACAGATGCCGGCATGTGTGGGCCGGAAAGGTCGGTGCTTGGTCGCAGTGTGGAATCTGTCGTGTGGAGATTTAAAACAGGCATGCCGACACGCTTTCCCGTTGCAAAAGGACAGGTTCGACTATGTGGCTTGCTACTCGATGTTGATGAGGAGACAGGCAAAGCTCTGGCGGTAGAGCGATACAATGAATTGCTGCCACTCGGGAGCTAGTCTCTAGCCGGTTGAGATGTGGTTATAGTCTGGCATGGCTATCGTGCCACTCTGCCACAATCACTCTTGAGGCTTAAGATCGGTCTT
>JAQXBQ010000157.1 GCA_029252325.1 Akkermansiaceae bacterium | reverse complement strand
CTCTGATGCCCAAGAATATGGTGCTTCACAGATTGATAAGCTAGAGGGGCTTGAGGCTGTGCGTAAGCGCCCAGGCATGTATATTGGTGACCCCGACATACGTGGCTTGCACCACTGTGTTTTTGAGGTTCTTGATAACTCTATTGACGAGCATCTTGCAGGATACTGCGCCACTATCAAAATTGGCCTGCATGTTGATGGTTCTGTATCTATTGCTGACGATGGTCGAGGTATTCCTGTCGAGGTGCACCCCAAGTTTGGAATTCCCGCGGTTGAGTTGGTGCTGACGAGCCTTCATGCAGGTGGTAAATTTGGTCAAGGCGCTTACAAGTATTCCGGTGGTCTGCACGGTGTTGGTGCGAAGTGCGTCAACGCTCTCTCCGATTGGTTCAAAGCAGAAGTCAGCCGAGAAGGTAAGGTGCACGCTATCACCTTCGAACGCGGTAAAACGGTCAAGCCTCTGGAGGTGGTCGGCGAAGTCGATCCTGCTCATACCGGAACTAAGGTAAGCTTCTTCCCGGATGCTACGATTTTCACTGATACGATTGAGTTCGAGTTTGCTCGCTTATCAACACGTTTGCGGGAGCTTGCTTTCCTCAACCCTGGTTTGATTATTGAGCTGGAAGATGAGCGCCCTGAGAGTGCCCAAAAAGAACGTTTTTACTATGCGAAAGGAATTGAGGAGTTTGTCGCTCAGTTAGGCGAAAACAAGACCTTGGTTCATGAAGACCCAGTGATCATCAAAGGTAAGCGCAAGATCGAAGTTGATTACGACGGCAAGATCGCCAAGGATGATGTCTTTGCCGATGTGGTTTTCCAATATAACGATAGCTACCAGGACAACATTCTTTGCTTTGCTAACTCTATTCCCAATGCGGATGGGGGAACTCACCTCACTGGATTCCGCGGTGCGTTGACACGGTCGATCAATCAATACGCAAAAGCCAATAAGATCCTCAAGGACAAGGATCCCGCGCTTTCTGGCGATGATGTTCGTGAGGGCATCATTTGTGTGCTCAGTGTCAAGATGCCTAATCCGCGCTTTAGTTCGCAAACGAAAGATAAGCTGGTTAATGCTGAGATTGAGGGTGTGGTAAGCTCAATTGTGTATGAGGGCCTTCAGGATTACTTCGAAGAGAATCCAAACCTCGCTAAGACTATTATCGATAAGGCGGTCAATGCAGCCCGTGCTCGTGAGGCTGCTCGTAAAGCTCGTGAGACGGTTCGTAAGTCGGTGCTCTCGGGTGGCGGACTTCCTGGGAAGTTGGCTGACTGTTCAGAGCGTGACCCCGCTAAATCAGAAATATACATTGTGGAGGGTGATTCCGCTGGTGGCTCGGCCAAGTCAGGTCGCAACCGTATCAACCAAGCTATTTTACCGCTTCGTGGTAAGGTGATCAATGTCGAGAAAGCGCGTCTCCACCGGGCGCTGCAAAATAAGGAAATTCAAGCAATGATTACTGCGATCGGTGCTGGTATTGGTGATGGTGATCAAGAGGGCGCCTTTAATATCGAAAAAGTGCGTTATCACAAGGTCGTGATCATGACCGATGCGGATGTTGATGGTGCTCACATCAGGACACTCCTGCTGACCTTTTTCTGTCGCCATATGCCCGAGCTGGTCAAGGCAGGCTATCTCTACATCGCCCAGCCACCACTCTATAAGGTGACCCGCAAGAAGCGTGAGGAATACCTCGCTGACGATGATGCCCTCAATGAGATCCTCATTAGTCTTGGATCAGAGGATGTGAAGCTGAAGCAGTACGGCACCGAAAACTATGTCGATAGTGATCTGCTCAAGAGCGTGCTCGACACCCTTGCCCAGCTCACCCGTTTCACCTCTACTCTGGAGGGGCACGGTGGGGACTTTAGGAAGCTGCTAGAATTTGCCAAAGATGGGCACTTATCAGAATACATGGTGCGTGTGCGTATTGGTAACGAGGAGGAAACACATTACTTTGATACCGAAAAAGAGCTGCTGGTCTTTGCTCAAGAGAACAGAGATCTAAGGTTGTTTGACGAGGAGCTTGGCGAGGAAGAGCTTGCTGAATACAAGGAGAAGTATCAAGGGGTCCAAAGACGTGCGGTCAAACGTGAACTGCACGAGTCAGCTGCGATTGCTAAAATACTGGCTCGGTTGAATGAGTTTGGTCTGCAGACTGATCCATTCTTCTCTGAAGATAAGCCTGTCTACGAACTGATCGAGGGAGATGCCGATAGCCGTGAGGCGCTGCCTGTCTTTAACCTCTTTGAGATTCTCGACCGAGTGCTCGAAATTGGCCGCAAAGGAATGCGCATCCAGCGATTCAAAGGGCTAGGGGAGATGAACGCCAAAGAACTCTTTACCACTACGATGGATCCAGAGAAGCGCCAATTCCTTAAGGTCCGACTGGATGAAGAAAACGCCATTGAGGCCGATAAGATGTTCGATGTCCTGATGGGCGATATTGTCGAACCCCGTAAACGATTCATTGAGGATAACGCTCTCAATGTGCAGAACCTGGATGTCTAACCTATCAGCCATACAGAAGCCATCCTAGCGAACTAGACACCATTCAGCTTACCCATTTTCTACTGACCCATGTCCAACGAATCTACCAAATCTATCAACGTGGCGGACGAAATGTCCAAGTCCTTCTTGGACTATTCCATGTCTGTGATCATTTCACGTGCTCTGCCTGATATCCGAGACGGACTCAAGCCATCACAGCGTCGTGTGCTCTACGCGATGCACAACGACTTATCACTCTCACCTAGCAAAGCCCACTTGAAATGTGCTCGTATTGTGGGTGATACGATGGGTAAATATCACCCACACGGTGATAGCTCTATCTACACCACCCTCGTCAATATGGCTCAGCCTTGGACGATGCGTGAAACACTCATCGATGGGCAAGGAAACTTTGGTTCTGTTGAGGGGGATGCCGCTGCTGCGATGCGATATACCGAGGCTCGCCTGACGCACCTAGGTTCTTCGATGATGTCCGATCTTGAGAAAGATACCGTCGACCTTCAACCAACTTACGATGAGACGAGAAATGAGCCGGTCGTTCTGCCTGCTGCCATTCCAAACCTCCTTGTTAATGGAGGAACGGGTATTGCTGTTGGCATGGCCACCAATATACCTGCCCACAACCTGGGTGAGGTGATCGATGGCACTTGCGCACGTATTGATAACCCACAGCTCACTATCGATGAGCTGAAGCAATACATCAAGGGGCCCGACTTTGCCGGTAAGTGCGAAATTCGTGGCTTCAAAGGTATCGATAGCTATTTCCACACAGGACGCGGAAGTATCAAAATGCGCGGTACGATGGAGGTCGATGAGAAGGCTTCAGGAACATCCGTCATCACGATCACGGAAGTGCCTCACGGTGTGAACCGGGCGGTCTTGCAGCAGCGCATCGCCGAGCTGGTTCGTGAGAAAGTATTGACCGAAATTTCTGGCATGCGCGACTTGTCCGACGAACAGACACGCATTGAGATCACCCTGAAGCGTGATGCCCGCCCGCAGGTCGTGGTGAATCAGATCTATAAGCTTACCTCGATGGAGACATCCTTCGGCGTCAATATGCTTGCCATTCACGAGCGTCGCCCCAAGCAGCTCTCGATTATGGATGCACTCGATGCCTTCATTGAGCACCGCCGAGAGGTCATCATGCGTCGGACCCGCTTCTTGCTCAACAAAGCAGAAGACCGTGCCGAAAACCTAGAGGCATTCCTACTCGCACTTGGTCATCTTGATGACTTCATCCGCATTATCCGGGACTCTAAAAACCGCGACGAAGCTAGAGTGAAACTCAAAGCTTACACCTTCCCTGTAAAAACCGCCGAGAGCTTGGGCATTCTTATCCGCTCGCAGCCTAGTGTGCAGGACGACACCTATGTATTCACAGACCGTCAGGTCAATGCGATCCTTGAACTTCGCCTCTACCAGCTCACTGGTATGGAACAGGACAAGGTCAAGGTGGAGTATGATAGCATCTTGGAAGAGATCAAAGACTTCCTCGATATCCTCGCCCGTGAATCACGTGTATTGGCGATCATTAAGGATGAGCTTCTTGAAATCAGAGAAAAGCATGCCACACCACGTCGCTGTCCTATTCTCCCTGATGAGGGCGAGATTGCGATTGAGGATCTTATTGCCAACGATGGCATGATCGTGACGCTTTCAAATAAGGGCTATATCAAACGCACGCCATCTGCTGAATACCGTGTCCAAGCCCGTGGCGGTAAAGGAGTGCGTGGCATGGAAACACGGAATGCGAACCAAGCGGAAGACGATGAACAAGACTTCGTCGAACATCTATTCTCAGCTCAGGCACATGACTACCTGATGTTCTTCACCAATACTGGCCGAGTATACGTGGAGCGAGTCTACGGTATACCAGAAGGCTCTCGTGCTTCCAAAGGTCGTAGCATTAAGAATTTACTCAACCTCCAGCCAGAGGAAAATATCGCGGCTACGCTGCGCCTTGAACGTAAGACGAACGAAGATGACGAGGATGTTACCTTCGGTGAAGAGAACGGCTATGTCTTGTTCGCAACCCGCAGTGGTAAGGTGAAGAAGACAGGTCTGAGCAACTTCCGTAATTTCCGTAAAGATGGAATCATCGCGATCAAGCTTGATGAAGGCAATAGTCTAGTCGAAGTGAAACTGACCTCTGGCAAAGATGATATTTGTCTGGTTACTAGCGCTGGTTACTGCGTGCGCACCAGTGAGACCAACATCCGTGCTATGGGAAGACCATCTGCTGGTGTGGCCGGAGTGAAGCCTCGAGAAGGTGACTTCCTCGTGTCGCTCACGATTGTAAGTCCAGATGCTAAGCTGCTGGTTGCGAGCGAGAACGGTCTTGGTAAGCGCACAGCTTACGAAGAATACCTCTCTAAAGGTCGTGGCGGTAAAGGCATGAAAACGATGAACGTGACCGAGAAAACCGGTCAGGTTGTCGGTGCTCTCTCAGTGGCAGAGGAGGACGAATTGATGCTCATGACTAGTGATGGTCAGAGTATTCGTATTCGTTGTTCAGACGTGCGAGAGACTGGTCGTGCTGCGCAGGGCGTGAAGCTGGTGACCCTCAAGGGGGGAGAAAAGCTCCAGGATATTGCCCGTGTGATGCCCGACGACGAAGATACCTCCGAAGATTCTGATGATTCTAAAGATGAGGATGTTCCAGAAGGTGGAGAGGTAGCAGCACAAGAAGCTACGGACACATCTGAGGCCCCTGAGAAAGATGATGCTGAGGGCTCAGGCGGAGAGGACTAGTGAATGCAGGAGTTATTGGATTTCGAGCAAGAGCTATTCGCTGACCGTGTTTTTCTCGGCTGGGACGCTCCGCTGCTTGAATCCGTAAAGCATTGGCTGCTCGCTGATGCTCGCCGCGATGTGTTGGCAAGCACGATGGTGGTCGTGCCAACCTCAAATAGCGGTAGAAGACTGCGCATGGCCCTATCCGAAGGAGGGGGTGTCATATCTCCTCACGTGGTGGTGCCAAATCGTTTGTTTGAGGTCCAAGGCGTTGCCAGCAAGCAGGAGAGCTTATGGGCTTGGGTGCGGGTGATTCAAGCCTTAGGGCTGGATCAGTTTCCGCATTTATTTCCCAATCATGATACTGGTGGTAAGGTCGGCTTTCATGAAGCATTAGCGCTGGCAAAGCAATTTATCCAACTTCGTGAGGAGCTTGCTGATGCCAATGCAAGCTTCCGAGATGCAGGCTATCATAGCATCGAAAAAGAGCGATGGGACGAGCTTAACGAGTTAGAGAGTCTGATGCTGAAGCAACTTGGTAAATGGAAGTTGCGTGATCCTATACTCACCAAACGCGACCAAGTATTGGCGCCAGATCTTCCGTCCGGAGTTGAGCGCATTGTGGTTGCCTGTGTGCCTGACCCGACGCCTATGGCCATACGAGCATTAAATTCATTACTCGCTCAGGGTCTTCCGATTCAGATTTTAGTACATGCTCCGGAAGCCGAAAAAGAGGGGTTTGATTCATGGGGGCTTCCTTGTGTTGATCACTGGTCGAAAAGAAATATTGAGATGCCAGATTGGCAGCAACGACTCCATGTTGTGGACACAGCGGGTGATGCGGCGGAGTCCTGTATCCAGATTTTGAGCGATCAGAACACAGCGGCAGACGAGGCAGCGCTCGCTTTGTGTGATCCTAGCTTTGAGTCACCCTTGGAGAAGACATTTTCGGAACGAGGCTGGTCCTTGTATAATCCTGAGGGCAGGGGATTGGCTGAGTCTGGGCTGGTTGGGCTACTACGTGCGATGCGTGATCTTGTGGGTAAAGAGGGGTCGTTTGAGGCTTTTCGTGATTTCGTTCGCTTGCCGGGTGCTGAGTTGTTTTTGCCAGAGAAAGTTAGCCGCCATTTTGCGGCTGAGCAGATGGATAAGCTTTATGTCGAACATTTGCCTGAGACGGTGAGTGATGCTAGGTTTTTGGCAGAATCACATCAGCGCGAAATCATCCAGTCGGTAGCCTCTCATATTGACCTATTAAACGACCAGTTAGAGGCTAAAAAGATGGGGGCATTATTGCGGCGCTGGTTGTCTGAGTGGTTAGGATATTGTGATCAAAAAGTGGCGAAGGCGATTGAGCCAGGATTGGCGGAGGCGATTGATGCTTTGGATCGGCTCGCAGCTCATGCTGAAACAATTGCTGCTGATGAGGCATTTGAGATGCTTGCTGAATCTGTTCGCTCTGCGCGGGTTCCTTCAGAGCGAGGAGATACGGTGCTTGATCTGCAGGGGTGGCTCGAAATTTCTTATGATCCTGCTAAGCACCTGATTCTTGCCGGCATGCACGAAGAGTGTGTTCCTGAAGGCACCGCGGATGATTCCTTTTTGCCTGATACACTCAGAAATCAGCTAGGTTTGCGTGATATGCGTGCACGCTTTGCTCGTGATTCATTCATCTTGCAGACAGCAATCAGCTCAAGGACGAACGGCGGAAGGGTGGATGCAATAGTTTCTCGATTTAATCAGTCAGGTGAAGCGCGTAAACCATCACGCTTGCTGATGAGGCAGAGTGGTCGGGAGCTGGCTGCGCTAGTCAGTCATTTGTTTAACGAATCAGCATCTCAACCACGAAGTCGTGGTGCATGGCAGCGAGATTGGCAGCTTCAAGTGCCAGATCTAGAGAATCGGTATGTGGGTGACGAGAGGATTAATATCTCACCGTCAGCGATTAAGGATTATCTTGATTGCCCTTTCCGCTTTTATCTTAAGCGTATTGCCAAAATGAGGACATATGATGCCAATAAGCGAGAGATGGATGCTCTTGATTTTGGTAAGTTATGCCACCACGTTCTTGATGAATTTGGGGCAGATAAAGCCATACGTAATTCCTCTGATGCTGCTGAGCTGGAAGATTACTTCATGGCGCGCTTGGATGTCGCAATGGAGCAGCTCTTTGGTAAAAACTTGTCGTTGCCCTTGATTGTGCAACTTGAGAGTGCTCGTGAGCGGTTACGCGCTTTCGCTGGCATTCAAGCAGCGGATCGCGCCATGGGCTGGTGCATTGTGGAAACGGAATATCAAATAGGTAAGCACGGAGATGACTGGCAAATTGCCAACCACCCAGTAACGATGGCAATTGACCGAATCGATCGTCACGAAGATGGTAATCAATGGCGTGTTTGGGACTACAAGACATCGGGCAAGGCAAAGCACCCCAAAGAGGCGCATTTGAGACGATGGCGTGAGGAGCAGAATAGGCCGCAGCTTGGCGAGCTATGTGACCTTTCAGGAAAACTATACGGCTGGGCTGAAGTTCAGCTGCCGATGTATGCAGCCTTTGCGCAGCAGCGCTTCAGTACGGGGGAATTACCCCAAGTAGGTTATATCAATTTGCCCCGCGCGATCAGTGACGTTGCTTTTGCTCCGTGGGCTCCCTTTGATGAATCGTTGGTAGAGCATGCGATGAGTTGGGCAGAGGCGGCCGTCGTGAAAATTAGAGAGGGTGATTTTAACCAGGTTGCACAATACCCCTCAGAGCAGCGTGATTGGGATGATTTTGCTGAGCTTGCTCCTGATGGTCTTGAAGTTGCCTTTGTCTGGCCTAAGACATCAGCACCGATAAAATAATCTTTGAATACGGCACTAAAAAAGTGCATGTTCTATCTCTATGCCACCTCATTCTGAAAACCAGAAAAAGCATGACCCGCATGAAATTGAGGGCGTCAAAAGTCGCCATGCTCGTGCTTCCAGCCTGAGATGGTGGAAAGTCATTATCTTGATGGTTTTCTTTATGGTTCTGGGTGGCGTGCTCGCTTCAGTGTTTAAGCCCTACGCTGACAAGGTCTACCGCAAGTTGATTCGATTTGAGGCGGCGGATAAAGAGGTCACTGAAGAGGTGGACGCTGAGCCTGAGCCCAAAGCAAAGGCTCCTGCTAGCCCTCCCAAGCCCAAGGAGCCTGTCATCCGCGTGCCGAGTGATTATACGATCTCCTCAGGGGGCGATATTCGTAAGATGTCGCGCGGCATTCAGCTCAATACGATGATTAGTCTAGAAAAAGGTGGTCTAGCATCGATTGAGCGTAATACGGATGAGAGTTTTAGTGCTCACTACGAACTGAAAATCAAGTTGCCAAAGGCGAGTGTTACTCTTGCAGAGCTAGAAAAAAACACCCCGATGCTTAAGTCGATGCTACCAGGTCTGGAGGTGATGGTACCAAAGGCGAAGATCTCAGAATTCTTCTTCCAGCTCTATGAAAATAAAGCAAAGCGACTCAAGCTGAAAACGACACAGCTCAATGAGCTCATGACTAGGCATAACTTTTATGATTGTGAGACCATTCTCAATCTTAAGCACCCAGATACGGGTCAACGTGTTATGCTGATGCAGGCTGAGATGGATGTAGTCTCTGACGGCTCTGATGGTGATCGGCTCCCTGTGATGCCAGATAAGATTGTCAACTCGACAAACTATCAGCCTTTAACGAGCTATGGATGGCGCAAAACGGGAAAGTCTCCCAACCCGCTGATTGCCGGATGGAAGAATAGGATACGAAAAGCAGACGCGGAAATTGCACGAGCAGATACGAAAGATGATCGCAGGGCGTGGTTGCAATCAAGGGTTTTAAAGATCAAGCGCGAGATCAAGGATATGGAATCCAGAAGCTTTCTTGTCGCCGATTATGACCCCTTTATTGTTATGCCTATTAACATGCTCACAGCCATTGGTAATTCTGAGGCTGTTCGGGTAGGAGACTATGCAGTGGTAATCTATGAAGGGAAGGTATATCCAACGATTGTTGGTGATGCGGGGCCCAGCTACAAGGTTGGCGAAGCCTCCTTGAGGTTTTGCAAACAAATTAATCCAAAGGCAGGCATTTATTCTCGCCCAGTCAGCGATTTGACCGTTACCTACCTTGTTTTTCCGGGTTCAAGGGATTCTTTTCGAGAGCCTAATTATAATACTTGGGAGAAGCGTTGTAAGTCATTACTCGCAGAGGTAGGAGGATTGGGTGAGGGAGTATTACTACACAGTTGGCAGTCGACTTTCCCGTCTGATATAAAATGAGGTGCGACCGATTGATTTCTGCAGGCAGAGTTAAATCGAAGGCTTGTCAATACGCACTCTCAGAGCATAACCTATGACTATGATTAAGATTTTATGGATAGCGGTGGTTGCTTGCTTGATGCTCACATCATGTAGCCATTTCTTTAAACCAGAGGGGTGGCCACTGGAAATAGAAGCGGAGAGTCAAGCTGTGGTGCATATCAAGGAGCATGTGAAATTCACTGGCTCAGGTATCCGCTTGACTGAACACGAGAAAGCGCTGCTCACTTTTCTTGATAACGATGATAATATAGCGGCATCAGTAGGTAAGAAAAATCGCCCAGGATCTCATCAATGGTCAGCAGCAGAAGTTTACCGAGTTGAGCCTGGTAAGCATGTATCTGTGTTATGTGAAAATGGATATCAGCAAACGGCTGTCTATTTCCATTACGATGAGGAGAAGAAGACATGGTTTCGTGTCAGCCACCTTGGGGAAAACCATAG
>JAQXBQ010000153.1 GCA_029252325.1 Akkermansiaceae bacterium | reverse complement strand
CCGTTTTTTTTCATCGCCTCAGCAATGGTGACCGCCGCCGCCGCTACGTCCCGGCTTTGTTCGGGGCCTTTGAATTTGGCCTGCTCCTTGGAGATACCCGGCGCCTTGTAGCGGTTCAGATTGCCCACCACGTAGACTCCGTTGTTGACCCGTGCCGGATACTGACCGGAGAGGATGGCCGCCCGAGTCGGCGCGCAGTTAGGCTGCATGTAGGCGTGGGTGAAGCTGAGCCCGTTTTGGGCGAGCTGGTCAATGTGAGGGGTGAGGAACTCACTACTGTGCGTGCCCATGGTCGCTCTAGTTGCACTAATCTGGTTCCAGCCGAGGTCATCGATCAGGTAGATGACGATGTTGGGCTTTTTCGCCTCGACGGCTGCTACGAACGACATGCCCAGCCCCAGCAACACACCCAACAAAACGGGCAAGCTTCTCAAGCTGTGTATCAAATTCATCATCTAATTGTGTGTTATTTTATGAAGTGCGCATCCGCCCAGCTGGCGTGGTCGCCGCTGCCTCCATTACCACCGTCAGTGACGATCAGGGTAAGTATTTGAGCACCATCCAGTGAAATGCTAACAGCTTTTGTTTGGTAAGAAGCACTGGGGATTTTTCCCGTGGTAAATACCTCCTTGTCATCTACTAGGATCTTCATCTCCACAAGCCCGCCCTTCTCGGTGCCGGGAACGACATGGAAGGTCTTATACTTGCCCTCTAATGGGAAAACGAGCTTTGAAGGTGCATGAACACCGAGGCCGCGATCGTAGGTGATGCCGCCGACGCGAATCTTCTGTTTTCCCTCAACGGACTTATCCTGCATCACCTGCCAGAAGCTGTCGACTTCACTGGTCATCGCCGGGGTCAGATAGTAACGCCCCTGGGCATCAGACTTGAGCTCGGGAATCACCCACTTGAATTCAGCAAAGATGACCTTGGTGATGTCTTCACCCGGCTTGGGACTCATCCCGATCGTGCCGACAGCTGACCAGTCGCTGAGTGAAACTCCATTATTGATGACTTGATTTGCGGGAATGGTCATTTGCTGCCACTCGTTTGAGGCCGTGATGTCGAGCTCTGTGGAGTAGCCTCTATCGACACTCATGATGAGCTTTTGTGGCTGGGTGCAGTAGAACTTGAAGCTGAGGCTGGCACCACGGGGTGCCTTGTACTTGGGATCACTGAATTGGCTGCTGCTGGTCCCGCGGCGATTATCAATCGGGCGGAAGCCACTGATACCACCAACACCCTCGGCAGGGGCACTGTGCTTCCACCTGTCAGCACCACCCGGAAGTTCATTGGTCTTGGTGTCTGTGGCAATGGCCTTGCCCAGCTTGGAGGGGATCACGGCCTCAAAGTCGGATGAAACGACAGAATCATTCTGGTAGCGAATATTCGCGTAGGAGAAGACATAGTCATCGACATTCATCACCGGTAGCTTGGCGATCCAAGTATCCCCCTTGCGCACGGATGGCACATCACGCCAGTAGCGCGCGATGTTGTTGGCTTCGCCAAGGCACTGGTAAATTTGCAACTCTTTGATCTTCCCAGCATCGGCAGGAGTCAGGTGCATTTCCGGTACGCCGTCTGCACCTAGAACGATCTTTGACTTGGGCCTCGTGGGCCAGAAGTGATCCTTACCGAGCACGTGTTTTTCCAGCCAGAGCTTGCAGTTGTCTCCCAGCTTCTCGGTGTTGTGGTGCCCACGTGCCTGGACGGCAAAATCCCATGGCACTTCCGGCTTGAATGCCTTGAAGGTGTCCCCCGCACGCTCGTGCCCGCCGTGGTGGTCGTTGGAGCCATTGAGCCAGAGGCTGGCTGCAGTAATGTGCGGCGCATGCGCCTGCGGGGCAACAGCGGACAAATACAGTTTCTGACCTGGTGATTGTGCCGGTGCTTGGTAAGGATTGTTATACATCCACACCGCACGGTCACGATAGTAGGTAATCCAACCAATACCGAAGTAGGCGACAATGGCTTTGACCCGCGGGTCCATCCCTAAATTCCACATAATGGTACCCCCATAGGAATAACCCTTGGCTCCGATGCGCTCGGCATCAACTTCTTTCTGGACGATCAGGTAGCTGAGTGCCCGGCGCTGAACCGCATTCCACAGGTAGTGCGATGTCGCCGTGGGGTCAGTCAATTGGCTGCCATCCGGCATGCGATCGTAAATCAGGCTGTAGCCCATCTTCTTGGCCTCCATGTGCCCGTGCCCCATGGCCTTGGGATACTTGGTGTGGTGAGGGCGCTGGGTGATTCCAGAATAGTCATGCGACATCACAGCCCAGCCGTCATTGACATACTGCTTGTCAATGGCGGGCCCACCCATCCAGCCGTGCACGTTCATCAGGCCAGGCGCTTTTTTCGCCCCCGCCTTGACCGCATACTTGCAGAAAACACGGACTTCTTCTCCGTTCACATAGGCAGAGATGTAGGCGTCTTTGTAATAGACCCCGTCTTTGGTTTCCTCATAGACAATCTCCTCTTTGAAGTCTCCCGCGTCCGGATCATAGTCTTTCCAGACATCGGGTGGTGTTTGCGCAGCAGCGATAAGGCTAGTGACAATAGAAAATACAAGTGCTGGTAAAATGTTTCGT
>JAQXBQ010000097.1 GCA_029252325.1 Akkermansiaceae bacterium | reverse complement strand
ACATTATCGCACTCGCTGCTGCTGCTATTTTCACTTCTTGTGACAAGGCCAATGATGCAGCTACTGACACCAAAGACAACTCTGGCACTACTCCCACCTCTGATATAGCCGCTATTCGTAAGGCTGCCACTGCAGAAGTAGCCGAAGCTGTTGAAAGGGCTGCTGTCGAGAGAGCCGCGGCTAAAAGGGCCGCTGCCGAGAAAGCCGCAGCTGCTAAAGGTGCAAATAAATAAACGAGCAAAGAAATCGTGCCCGCAGCTCCAGCAGCACAAGCAATTCTACACCTGCTCAATAAACCTAAGGCTTTAGATACTTTGAGGGCAACCTAGCGAATCATGAGTATTTACAAACGTATCTCACGAAAACGACAGGGTCATCTTTTATACGATGGCACTAGCCTACATTTCTTGCAGTAGTTTACAGATTATCGCCTGAGAATATTGATTCCAGAGGCTTGCAATCCTTTTCCAATTTCATAATCTCATCTCTTCTATATGCAACTTTCTGCCATCATCGAAGCCTTGCTTGTCGCCTCCGAGACCCCCCTACCCAGCTCGGAAATTGCTCGTATCATCCGTGCTCGTGTAGCTGAAGCTGAGGATGCTCTTGCCGCAGAAAGTGAGTCAGATGATGATGCCGGTGCAGACCCCGAGTTTAAACCTGAACAGCTACCTGAGGAATTAGCAAGCTTGGCTAACCTCAACGAGGAGGCAGTCACCGCAGCAATTATCGAACTTAATCAGCAATATGAGACATCTGGTCGAGCCTTTCTTTGCACGGAGCGCGCCAAAGGCTGGAACATATTCACGCACCCGGATTATGCGGCTTTCGTTCGACAGCTCTTCCCCGACCGCAAACCAAGTCGTCTCAGTGGCCCAGGGATGGAAACCTTAGAGATTGTCGCGTATCGTCAGCCAGTCACCAAAGCTTCTATCGAAGCAGTGCGAGGTGTTTCCTGCGACGGCATGCTACAGAAGTTACTCGATCGTGAGTTAGTCAAGATTGGAGGTCGAGCTGAGCTACCAGGAAGACCGCTTCTATATGAAACCACAGATCTTTTCTTTGAACATTTTGGTGTCAAATCAGTGGATGAGTTACCGAACTCAGCAGAGCTTCGCACTATCAAGTTACCGGAACCTGAATTAGAGGAAGATGCGACGGAGGCAGACTCTTCAACTGAGAACGAGGAATCTAGCTCTGAAGACATCGAACAACAACTCGCTCTGACATCAGCCGGTATACCTAAGACTGATGATGCACCCGATGAAAGTGCTGACTCAGACACAAAAGACTAGTCGATATTAATCACCACCCTATTCTCTAATAAAGTGCCACTAGACGATATCCGCAAAAAAATTGATCACCTTGATCAACAGCTACTCGATCTTCTCTCAGATCGAGCCGACCTCGTGCACGAGGTTGGTGAGATTAAGAAAAAAGAGGGCTTACAGATATACGCACCAGATCGTGAAGATGCCCTGCTTAGGCGCCTTGCCAAAATGAATAGTGGCAGACTTCCCGAACGCTCAATCATTGCCATCTACAGGGAAATCATGTCGGCAGCTCTGGCCCTAGAAGATAATCTTACTGTGGCCTACCTTGGGCCTGAGGGCACATGGACTCACCAAGCTGCTATCAAGAAATTTGGTCACTCTATCGCCTATTCGCCACAACCTAATTTCGCCGAGGTGTTCGACCAAGTTGCACGTCGCAAAGCTCATTACGGAGTTGTCCCAATTGAAAACTCAACCGAGGGAGCCGTGTCACACACACTCGATCTCTTCGTCGACTCACATTTACAAATCTGTGCTCAGATTCTACTCCGTATTGATCACTGCCTGCTGTCATCAATAGACAGGGATCAAATCACGACTCTTTATTCCCACCCACAGGTCTTTGGCCAATGCCGCAATTGGATTCTACGTAATTTTCCTGACGTTGACTTAGTCGAGGTCTCATCAACTACCAAAGCAGCAAAACTTGCTCATAAAAATGCAGCATCCGGGGCCGCCGCTCTGGGTGGCAAGCTCGCTGCTGAGCTCAATGGTCTTGAGGTCATTGAAGAATCCATTCAAGACCGCGCGACTAACACGACTCGATTCCTCGTCATTGGAGAAAAGACATGTCCAGCGACAGGCAATGACCGTACATCTATTCTATTCTCCATCCATGATCGTCCTGGTTCTTTGGTGAACGCGTTGAAGGCCTTCGATAAACTCAATGTCAATATGAGCAAGATCGAGTCACGTCCATCTAAGCAACGCGATTGGGAATATATTTTCTATGTCGATCTAGCAGGCCACTGCACCGACAAGCCTGTTGCAGACGCGCTTCTTGAGTTAGAGAAACATTGCTCGCTCGTAAAAATATTTGGCAGCTACCCTGATATTAGAGCGTAAAGCACCCTTCTCTCCTGTATCGATCACAAAGAAAAACTCGCCGAAAACGGCATCGATCGCCCACTCTTGATGGGCTAGTAACTGAAGCAGGATCAGAGCCCTCGTAGGCCAGCCAACTTTTCGTCCTCAAGCTCCTGATCTTTGCTGTCCCAATAGTAACGGGCGTATTTTGATGTGAAAATAGTCAGGGTGTTACTATCTTCTCTGATAGCCGTCAGCGCTCCGCTTTTCGTCATCCATGTAGACTCATCGAGGCGTCTCCACTTTGCCCCCCCTTTATTTACCTTCAGGATATATGCAATTTCCAGATCTGTTAGCTCCGTCTCTTTGGTGTAACCCATCTGATGAATCACGCCTCCCCAGAAATTAGCATGGATCTTGTAGATGCTTTTCTCAAATAAGCTGTAATTGACTTCATACTCGCCATCACACTCGAGTTGCGCCTTGCCATAGCGTTCCAGACACTCGGCTCTATCTTCACCCATTCTTGCAAAAGCAGAGAGTGGAAGTGACGAAATCAAGATGAGGGATAATATTTTCATGTGTGCAAGAGTCTGGCATTTTATCTCTACCACTCAAGCAGTTAATCGAGGGTTGCCGACAACGGGATGAAAAGTATTTAAGAAACTCATCATCGAGCCACCTTTGATTTGCTTTTTAAAGGTCTTAAATAACCAAAAAGCCCCGTAAGCCTAGACTTACGGGACTTTAAATTGGTTACGGGGGTAGGATTTGAACCTACGACCTTCAGGTTATGAGCCTGACGAGCTACCTGGCTGCTCCGCCCCGCGATTGAAATATTCACACAACCAGTAGTGTGCGCGGGAAACTAATAGCAGACATATACCATTGCAAGGAGAATGTTGCTTATTTTCGGTTCCCCACACCAGCCCCCTCTCTTCACTTGATCAGTTTTTTCGTGTGGAGTTTTTAGTCCCTTAGGTTATTCTCCTTTCATGCCTGTTTTTCTGGCCGCCACTGAATCTGTCCCGGCGTTTTTCATCTTATTATCCCTGATCCTCGGTTCAGTGGTATTCGTATCCTTGGTCTTTACTAGGCTGAAGCAGTCCCTCTTGGTTGGATACTTTCTCTGCGGACTAGCTCTCTCCAACAGTGGCATTCTTGGCTGGGCTGGAGCTGATTCTAGAGAGCTTATCCATGCCTTGTCTGAAATCGGCGTGATACTCTTACTATTTACCTTGGGTATAGAGTTCTCCGCAAGTGAACTCAAAAACTTAAAACGCCCAGCTCTGATTGGCGGAAGTATTCAGGTGTCGTTAAGCGCTACTGTTGCCACACTAGCAGCCTACTACTGGGACTTGGAACTTAATCATGCCATTGTCGCGGGCTTTGCCTTTGCGTTATCATCTACCGCCGTGTCGATGAAGTGTTTTCAGGACATGGGAGCGCCAGATAGCCCCCCTGGGCGTGTAGCTTTGGGTATCGCCCTCTTTCAGGATCTAGCGGTTATTTTCTTCATCGTTTTGCTACCAGTATTACTGGATGAGGGTGAGGGTAGTTCTGGAGCTCTCATCTTTGCCTTAGCCAAGGCCACAATCTTCTGTGCCGCAATGATCACTCTGAGCCGCTACGGTGTTCCCCAACTACTGGCAGCCGTCGCGCATACACGCAGTCGAGAGCTCTTTACCGTAGCCGTTGTTGCACTTTGTGTAGTAGTCGCCGTTATTGCCGGCTTGCTTGGATTGAGCCCAGCATTAGGGGCTTTTGTTGCTGGGGTTGTCGTTAGCAACTCAATCTACAGCCACCGCATTCTAGCTGATGTTTTACCCTTCAAGGATTTACTCCTTACTCTCTTTTTTGTTTCTATTGGGTTGCTCATCGACCTTCAAACCTTGGCCGAGCACTGGGCACTCATACTTATCGGCACCTTGGCGACCCTCTTTGCTAAGGGCATTGCAGCAGCAATTGCAGCGAGAGTTTCAGGTTTAAGGAGTGGCGACTGGCTACTTACAGCCGCAGCATTATCAAGCACGGGGGAATTCTCCATTGTGCTACTCAATCGCGCGGCCGAGCTGAATGCCCTCGACCCAGTGATTGAGCAAATACTTCTTGCCTGCACCGCTATTACGATGGGCTTGGTGCCGTCCTTGATGAAGTTCTCACAGCCTGCGATCAAAAAACTTCATAAGATGGGCCTAAAAAGCGAGTCAATGAAATCACGCCATGATCTGGGCATGCCAGGAAAAATAGATCATCTCAAAGACCATGTGATTATTTGCGGTTATGGCCCAGTAGGTCAAAAATTACACGCATCATTGCGACGTAACAATATTCGCTCAATCATTGTAGAAAATAATGACGATACGGTGAAGCAATTACTCAAACAAGGTACTAAATGCCTGTTCGCAGATGCTCGGCACCGTATCACATGGGAACTAGCTCACATACAGCGAGCGCGCGCCGTTGCCTTCACC
Source organism: Akkermansiaceae bacterium (assembly GCA_029252325.1). Lineage (GTDB taxonomy): Bacteria > Verrucomicrobiota > Verrucomicrobiia > Verrucomicrobiales > Akkermansiaceae > Oceaniferula. The sequence goes on along the minus strand of JAQXBQ010000097.1, from coordinate 4,175 downwards.
TTCCCACTCAAGGATGTGGTCATATCTGCCTTACCCATCGTAAGAGAGGTTTGCCCAAGCGTCATTGTCATTGCTCGGGCCAAATTTAGTAGCGATGCAGAAGAGCTACAACAAGCTGGCGCTAACCATATTTTACTCGATGAGGAGGAATGCGGTAAAGCGGTTGTCAAGACGGTGATGAGGTGCTTCAGATCGGACGACAAGGACTAAGCCAAGACACAGCTCAGTAAGCTGCGATGCGCTTTAAGCTCTCTGCTATACTCAAACCTCTTTGGAAGTGCCTTTGCCTGAATCCGTTTTAGATTTAGAGCTCCCCTCTTTCGATTGCCCTTTTTTGTATGATTCACTTCGGTAATCGGTTTGATAAAAACCGGAACCCTTGAAAATAAGCCCTGCTCCCGTGCCCAATAGTCGTCTGATTTTACCCGAACATTTTTCCTGAGGGCAATCTTCAAGCTTCGGGTCACTCATTTTCTGAAAAACTTCAAAAGTCTGACCACATTCTTTGCACTGGTAATCGTAATTAGGCATACTCGTTTAGGTATTGTGTTTATTCTCTGGTGAAAATGAAATTACAAACGGTGATTACCGTCAGAACGGCAGATACACAAGTAAGAAACATATTTGAAATACCCACACGAGAGCTGTGCTTGGTGTATGATCACACCTTGACCTAATGCACTTATTGCGTTATTTGTGGGTAACCCATATTTGATACATTTTATTTGATAATTCAATTTCATGAAATATCTGCATTTTTCACACTTCCCCATTCTAAGCCTGCTCACTGCAATACTCTGCCAGTGTGCTCCTTATCCATCCTCGCTGAGCCAATCACAGTATCTTTCTGGGTATAGGCCTCAAAACGGTTTGCCGGTTTCTGAGGGTATACCCAGTTACCAACCGAAAGGATATTGGGACGGAGATGGCGTCTCTGGGGCTGCTAAAATTCGCATCGTACGTGCTGAACAAAAAGCCTATTTCTATAAGGGTGGAGTGCTAGTAGGCATGACGCCCATCTCATCGGGAAATGACAAACACTCGACTCCTGCCGGAACTTTCAAGGTAACCGAAAAAGATATTGATCACGAATCTTCAGTCTACGGCATCATCAAAAACGAGACAACGGGTGAGATCATCAACAAAGATGCTGATTTCAGAATCCACAAGCCGGGCCCAAACGAGATTGCGGTGCATGCGCCGATGCCTAACTTCATGCGCTTTAATCACGGAATCGGAATGCACACCGGCTTTCTGCCAGGATACGCTGCATCGCATGGCTGCATTCGCATGCCGGAGCAAATGGCCAGTAAGTTCTACGAAAACGCCAAGCTAGGCACTCCTGTTATCGTCGAATAGGCTAGCTCTCTCCTTTTAACTATCCTGACCAAAACGCATTATGGCAAATTCCCTTGTTCTCACTATTTGTGCCCATGACCGCCCAGGTGTCATGAAGCTAATTTCCAAAACTATCACTGAGTCCGATGGCAACTGGCTCGAGAGCAGGATGGCTCGACTTGGCGGGCAATTCGCGGGCATTGTTCGCATTGAATGCTCGGAAGATAAATTATCCCAACTTACTGAAAATCTTCAATCACTCTCCAGCGAAGGCATCTCCGTAGAAATTCATGATCAAGGTGACTTGTCTGACTACCCTTATACTCGATGTTTACGCCTAGACATCTATGGCAATGATCGACCCGGTATCGTCAGCCAGTTGACCCAAGCCGTGTCAAGCGCAGGCGCGAATATCGAAGAACTCAACACCTCAATAGAAAGTGCCGCTATGGCGGGTCACCCCATTTTTCATGCCTCCGGTACCGTTTGCGTGCCTGATAGCACCGATGAGCAAGAACTCATCAGCGCCGTTGAGGCACTAAGCGATGATCTCAACGTGGAGATCGGCGAGATCGTTTAGCATTCATTGTTGTGACGGCCGGCACCCGCCAGCCTTACACTTACACCTTCCCCATTACGGACTCTTGTAACAATGGGACGATGGCTCTGAGTGCAGACAAAAAAACCCCGGCTACCATACGGCAACCGGAGTTTGATAATTTATAAGTTTAGGGCTCTACATCATGCCGCCCATGCCACCCATACCGCCCATTCCGTGGTCGTGACCACCGGCAGCTGGTTCTTCCTTTTCAGGAATATCTGTGACAACACACTCAGTGGTAAGAAGCAGACCCGAAATAGATGCTGCGTTCTGTAGTGCACTACGCGTTACTTTCGTTGGGTCAACCACACCGTCCTTGATCAAGTCAGTGTATTCCCCTGTAGCAACGTTATATCCTTCATTACCTGAAGCATTCTTAACGCGCTCAACGATCAGAGCACCTTCAAGACCTGCGTTTGCAGATAGCTGGCGAAGCGGGGCCTCTACAGCACGAGCTACGATACCAGCACCTGTCTCTTCGTCGCCGATGAGTCCAAGGTCAGTAATGTTAGCTTGAGCGCGAATAAGTGCTGTTCCACCTCCGGGAACGATACCTTCTTCAACAGCAGCGCGAGTAGCGTGAAGCGCATCTTCAACACGCGCCTTCTTCTCTTTCATCTCTGTCTCAGTCGCAGCACCAACGTTGATAACGGCTACTCCACCAGCAAGCTTTGCAAGACGCTCCTGGAGCTTCTCACGGTCGTAATCAGAAGATGTATCTTCGATCTGCTTACGGATCTGATTGACGCGTCCAGTGATAGCTTCGCTGCCACCTTCACCCTCGACGATAGTTGTCGCATCTTTAGTAATGGTGATACGCTTAGCTGAACCTAGGTCCTCAAGCTCAACATTCTCAAGCTTAATACCAAGGTCTTCAGTAATCACCTTACCACCTGTGAGGATAGCGATATCTTCGAGCATTGCTTTACGGCGGTCGCCAAATCCAGGTGCCTTAACAGCAGCTACATTGAGTGTGCCACGAAGCTTGTTAACGACAAGAGCTGCAAGAGCTTCACCGTCGACATCTTCAGCAATGATCAGAAGTGGCTTGCCTGTTTTGGCAGCCTTCTCAAGAAGCGGCAAAAGATCTTTCAGCGAGCTGATTTTCTTCTCGTTGATCAAGATTAGCGCATCATCTAAAGATGACTCCATTGCCTCTGCGTCAGTTACGAAGTAAGGGCTGAGGTAGCCTTTGTCGAACTGCATGCCCTCAACAACGTCGAGAGTTGTTTCAATTCCCTTAGCTTCTTCAACAGTGATTGTGCCGTCCTTGCCTACTTTGTCCATTGCCTCGGCAATGATGTTACCAATTTCGGTGTCCCAGTTTGCAGATACAGTAGCAACCTGAGCAATTTCAGATGTGTCTGAGACCTCCTTTGAGAGCTCATGAAGTTGAGCCACGATGGCCTCAGAAGCCTTCATGATTCCACGTTGCAGTGAGATAGGGTTAGCTCCAGCAGTTACGTTGCGAAGGCCCTCCTTGTAGATAGCTTCAGCAAGAACTGTGGCGGTTGTCGTTCCGTCACCAGCAATATCTGATGTCTTACTTGAAACCTCACGGATAAGTTGAGCACCCATGTTTTCATAAGGGTCTTCAAGTTCAATTTCCTTGGCAACAGATACACCATCCTTGGTGATTGTTGGGGAACCGAACTTTTTGTCTAGGATGACATTACGGCCTGAGGGCCCGAGAGTTGCCTTAACGGCAGCGGCAAGCTTCTCAACACCACGCAAGAGTGCGTGGCGAGCTGCTTCGTCGAATTGTAGTTGTTTAGCCATGTTATTTTATGTTGTAATAGTTGTTTGATGGATAGTTTGTTAGCTTACGATACCTAGGATATCTGACTCAGAGAGAATCAGCAAATCCTGGCCGTCGACTTTAACGTCGGTGCCTCCATACTTGGAAATAAGAACGGTGTCCCCTGCCTTGACAGCAAACTCGATGGCTTTGCCATCTTCGTCTTTGCCACCAGTTCCGAGAGAAACAACTTCTGCCTCCTGTGGTTTTTCTTTTGCGGTATCTGGAAGGACAATGCCTCCAGAACTTACTTCTTCGGCTTCGAGGCGCTTCACGAGGACGCGCTGTCCGATGGGTGTTATGGTTGCCATAATTTTGGCAGTTCATGGAGTGATGGATGGAGTGATGGAGTGAGGGAGTGATGAAGATATTGATGGATGGAGTGATGTAGAGTTGAAGATAGCGATGGATGGATTGCCTGAAACGCAGCACAGACAG
>JAQXBQ010000089.1 GCA_029252325.1 Akkermansiaceae bacterium | reverse complement strand
CCAGTAAAAACTTGTAAAGTGGTGGCTCCACCCGGGATCGAACCAGGGACACAAGGATTTTCAATCCTCTGCTCTACCAACTGAGCTATGGAGCCTCACCTTTGTATGCAGCAAAGTAGCTACGGTGCGGGAGGGGTTTAGTTCCCGGCGGCGGGATTGACAATAGTAAAATAGAGGAAAAGTGAAGATGTTACCCTGACAGGTTCTTTTCTAAAGGCGTTCGATTATCACAAACGTAAAAAGACACCCTGTGAAGAGTGTCTTTTGAAAGAATTGATCAGCAAAAACTGCTGCTACTCTAGGATGACTTAAGCGCCTTCCTCTTCTGCAGGTTTATTCCTTTGAAAACGCCAACGAATTGCATGACGCTTTACCGCCGTGCGCTCTTTGCGCTGCTTGCGCTGGGTCACGGTTTCAAATGCACGACGACGGCGCATTTCCTCTAGAATACCTTCGGAGTCGAGCATAGACTTTAAGCGCTTGAGGGCGCGGTCAACAGGCTCACCTTTTTGGATTTCGATACCTCTCATAAATTGAATTGGATAGTGTTAATTGGCGTTTTTTACACCGATACAGGAGCGATAAAACAGCTGCAGGGAGGCGGAAGCTAGGGGGCAGGGGGTCTGCGGTCAAGCTGAAAGAGTTGAAAAAACGGACTGAATTCGTTGTTGGCAGGATCTTTGAGTTCTTATTTGCCCGCTGGAAGCATTTTTTTGATGCTTTCATAGATGGGACGCCCCGTGATGCGTCGGTGAAAGAGGTAGAGAGCTACCAGAGCAAAGAGGATGTTGGTAGACCATGCGGCAAGGAGTGGTGGCATATGACCAGCCTCACCAAATGTGAGAAAAAAGCTTGATGAAAAAAGCATTCCTGCGGACAGAAATAGAGCAATGGAAACCCCACCTCCGAGCCCTCGCCGACTAAAGACGATGCCGAGAGGAGCAGCTAGCATAATGGTGATGAGGCAGATAATGGGCTGAGCAATGCGATAATGCCACTGAGTAAGGTAGGGGAGACGGTTAGCCCATTGAACACCTTCGTGAGCTTTTAGCCAGCTATTGAGCTCTGGGATCCCTAAGTGACTCTGATCCAGTCCTGGTTTGACGATTTGCCATGGTGTTTCTTGCCAGTCGCGAGTGATACTTAACGGAGTGTCTATCTTAACGGGCACGGGAACTGCTTGTAAATCGATGAGCTGGAGTTCTGAAAAGGTCCAATTTTTATTTTCACGTGACCACTTTGCTTTTTTTGCCTCGAGCTTAGTCATGGGGTGGTTGCCCTCATTGAAGGAGTGGACAGTGACGTTTTGCAACTCTCCTGTCTTCTCGAATTGATAAGGAAATGAACCAACGAGCCAGACGCGCCGTGACTCGCTGTCTCTGTAGAGTACAGAGCGAGCACGTTCAGCTTCACCATCCTTTGCAATGTCGATGATAAGGTCCTTGTTTCCTTCTGCCCAAGGTCCCCAATGGTAGTTGAAAATAAGACATATTACAGAGCTGAAAACACCCGTAATGAGCAGAGGCATGACGATTCTAAATACACCACGTCCCGTTTGAATCATCGCGACAATTTCTTGATGTCGCGACATCTTACCTAAGCAGTAAAGAAGTGATAGCAGCAGGACGTAGGGCAAAATGAAAACAAACATTGCCGGTATGAAGATGCCGTAGTAGCTGATGGCAACATCGAGCGTGTTCTGAGCCTCGCTGAAGTCCGACATATTATTTTGTAAGTCGGTCAAGATCATGACCGTCAACAAGGCTCCCATGCTAAGGGCGAAGGATGTGATGAACTGCCTAGCCATGTAGCGATCGAGACTACCAGCGCAGCGGTATATCCAGGCAGCAATAGCGGGGAGAAAGCACAGCAAACCAAGAAGATAAGGTCGTAGCCGGTGCCCAGGGATATCGGTATCAGGAAATCCTAGAATGTGCTCGTCGACAGCAAGCATCTCTCTTGGAATCACATTCATCGCCGCAATAGAACCCAACAATGTGATGGCAACGGGCCACAGGTATTGTTTGAGAGTGGTGCTGCCTGTCATACGGGGATGATGCAGAAGCTCTGCCATTGAGGCAAGAAGTAACCTCTTAGGAAAACAGAGTGTCAGAAAGGTGTGGGAGTGTCTTGCGAGGACGATTGAGCCATGCTATCGATTGGAAAGCTTAATACGAGATAAGCGTAAGTAATTATTTTTATGGGAATATTAGACCGATCATACCAGCAATCAGCACCACACCAAAACTTCAATGGTGCGTCACGTGAGCCGTCGCGACTGGAGGGGTGTCCCGTGGTGAAGTGGTTGCTCATCATCAATGTTGCCGTCTGGTTACTTGACATGATGACCAATTCGGCTCCGCAAACTCAGCGTTCATTTCTATGGGAGTGGGGGAACTTCAGCGTGGCAGCTGGGGTTGAGCAGCTAGAGGTATGGAGATTTGTCAGTTTTCAATTCCTACATGCCAACGGGCACCATCTCTTAGTTAACATGTTGGGCTTGTTCTTTTTTGGTCATTTCGCCGAGCGTTGGTGGGGGAGCCGGCGATTTCTTTGCTTCTACTTGGTAACGGGTGTGGCAGGAGCGCTGTTTTATGTGATACTGTTTTATGCAGGTTTTTTTGGTAATGCTCCAATTCCAATCGGTGGCGGTCAGACCATACCTGCCGCTGATATTCCCATGGTAGGGGCTTCTGCCGGCATCTTTGGTATCTTGGCATGCGTTGCGGTGATTGCGCCGAATTTGCGGGTGCTCTTGTTCTTTTTTATCCCGATGAGCATGCGCACCTTTGCAGTGGGGGCATTGGGTATTAGTGTGATCGTCATTTTGTTCAAATTAAACAATGCTGGTGGTGAAGCAGGACATCTTGGCGGGGCAATTTTGGGGTTTGTTTTGATGAGAAATCCACAGCTGTTGTCGTTTGTTTCAGATGGGGTGATGATTTCTCGCCGCCGCTCCCTTGTAGATGCCACCATCGTGCGTGAAAAAAAACTACGACCACGAATTAACATTGATATGGATGATTCAGAGATCGACCGTATTCTTGATAAGGTTAGTCGTGAGGGGTTACAGAGCCTAACGGATCAGGAACGTGATGTCCTGAGGCGCGTTTCAGAACAATAAAATGATAGCTATTACATACTCACCCTATTATGAAAATGACTGATGATGAAATGATTGAATGCCCAGAGCAGGCCCTGCAAATGGATCGTCTGCGCTCGATAATGCATCGTTTGCGTGCCCCGGGTGGATGCCCATGGGATGCAGAGCAAACCCACGAAAGTTTGTTGTCCAATTTGGTCGAGGAAACCTACGAGACTGTCGATACGATTAAAAGAGGAGATTGGAATCACCTCAAAGAGGAGCTTGGTGATTTATTGTTACAAGTTGTATTTCACAGCGAGTTGGCAGAGGAGGCTGGGCGCTATAATTTTGATGATGTTGCAAGAGGTGTTTCTGACAAGCTAGTGAGAAGACACCCCCATGTTTATGCGGAGAGTAATGTAGAAAATACAGAGGGCGTATTAAATCAATGGGACGCGATCAAGCGGCAGGAGAAAGGCAATGAACAGAAGCCTTACCTGGATGATATTGGTAAGGGGTTACCTTCTATGTTGCGTGCAGCGAAACTCCAAAAAAAAGCATCTAAAGTGGGGTTTGACTGGCCTGACGACCAAGGGGTAATGAGTAAGATCAACGAAGAGCTTGCGGAAGTCGATGTTGAACTTCAAGCACTCGTTGAAGCGGGCATAGGTGAGCGAAATAACCTAGCTGAAGAAATCGGGGATCTTCTATTCTCAGTAGTCAACCTAGCTCGGCGACATTCATTGGATCCAGAGATTTTACTTGAATCCACCAATGTTAAATTTGAAAAGCGTTTTGCAGCAATGGATGAAGCATTGCAAAATAGCGGGAACAACCTTGCGGCGGCAACGCTCGACGAGATGGAGCATGAATGGGAGGCAGCCAAGGCCTCAAAAAATTAACTGGGCCGCCTATTTCATTTCTAGATATGCTAGATATCAATGCTTAGGAATGAGGCTGCTAAGTATTACTCGGGTCTAAGTTTTCTCTCCAGCTGCTTGGGAGAAATGCCGAAAAACTTTTTAACGTCTGTGCAAAAATGACTGTAGTAGAGGTAGCCAAGTTTTTCACTAATATCATGCAAGTTGATACCTTCACTGATCATTCGCTTGGCCAAGAGAGCGCGGTGGTTACAAAAAAGATCTTTGGGTTTGAGACCAACTGCCGATTCAACATGACGCTGCAATTGGATTACCGTAAAACCAAGGATTTCAGCAACTTTCTTTACGTTGAAATTATTCTGCTCTGCTAACTGAAGAAGATTAACCCCTGACTTGTCTAGAATTCTAGCACCTTCGCGGTGGAATGGTGTGGGTGTTGCTGGCCTACTCATAGTTGATACCTTTGTTTGTTACGGAAAAATCCTTAAGACACAAGAAATATTAACTGAAAAATGTAAAGCATGCACTATTTTTTTCTCAATTAATTCAAATTTTCTTTAAAAACCGCGGTGGGTGCATTATAAAAAATCAATATTAAATGCGCTTGTTTTAGTCGCACATCCATGGTGATGGCTATCAAAGGTAAGGGGGCGTGCATTTTAGTAATTAACAAGATCCGCATCTGTGACAAATCCAAGCCCCAGCAACAATAGTGTAAAGTGTGAGAACAGCCAAGGGCATGAACTCAGCGCAAGTATATTAAGGGTGCATCGTTATACTGTTTCGTTTGAGATCTACAATCCATTTTGTAGCCTGCAACTTTCAGAGGTGTTGAGAAATTTCTGCATACACATAAATGGGCAGCTGGTCTATGTGGGTGAGGCTGTTGTATCGAGTATCGTAAATGCAGGAGCGGTCTTAATATGTGAAGCAACTCTGTCAAATGGCTGGAGGGAGCTTGATTTTCTCGCAAGTGCACAGCGTGGAGAGTTGGTGTCTCAGTTCGATGAATTTGTAAACGATTGGAAAAGGGCGCATCATGTGTCAGCTGATTTTAAGCTCAATGTAGCTGATATGCAGAATATGATGATTGGCCTCAGACGTTGGCTTGAGCAGGTGGATTTGGGGATACAATCGACAGGCACTGAGGACATAGAAGCACTAGAGCGCTCTGTAATCTGCAAAATTGAGGGGAGAATGGCGGACGAGCTTAATCCGCAAATGATAAATTTTGAGGCATCTACGCGTAATGTGAATGCGCCAGATCAAGCAGCCCACAAGCTTTATGTCAGGCGTCAGATGCACCCTCTGATGTTATGTTCACCTTTTGCCTACAGGGCTTACACGAAGCCTCTTGGTTACGCTGGTGATTATGAAGTGGTAAATATGATGTTGCGTGACCCATTCGAAGGTGACTCACTTTTTGCCAAGGTCATCAATAGTGTATTTTTAAATTTTGAGCCGGTTAAGGCACACCGAAATCGTATTGATTACTTGCATGAGACCCTCAAAAGCGAGGCATCGCGGGTCGTTGGCAAAGGTCGCCGTCTCAAGGTTCTCAATTTAGGTTGTGGATCGGCTCATGAAATCCAGCGCTTTTTGACGAATGATGCGATCAGTGACCAATGTGACTTCACCTTGCTCGACTTTAACGAGGAGACGACGGAATACGCAAATCGGATATTATCTGATCTCAAAGATAAGCATGGTAGGAATAGTCAGATTAAGATTCTGCAGCGTTCCGTGCATCAGCTGCTCAAGCAGGCAAGCCGAGGAGCTGCTGGCCTGGAATGGGAGTCATATGATTTGGTTTATTGTGCCGGTCTGTTCGATTATTTGTCCCAAAAGGTATGTAAAAAATTGGTGACTGTTTTTACTAAATTATTGCGCCCGCAAGGTCTTTCCATTGTTACAAATGTAGCATCGACTAATCCCTGCATTGGTTGGATGGAATATGTCGTGGAATGGAATTTGGTTTATCGTAGCGATTGGGAAATGCTCGACTTGATTCCATTGGATGGAACTGTTATGACGACCGAGCTCAGGAGAGAGTCAACC
>JAQXBQ010000087.1 GCA_029252325.1 Akkermansiaceae bacterium | reverse complement strand
CATTTTTCAAATGCCTCGTCAGGGCTTATGCGCCCAGCTTCCAAGTGCTTCAAGATGGCTTCATCGAGCGGCACGTTTCCTTTGCGTTGCCCTACTTCAATCATGCCGGGGATTTGGTAGGTTTTCTCCTCACGGATCATGTTTGCAATCGGTGTGTCCACAACAAGAATCTCTAGCGCAGCAACCCGTCCAGGCTTATCGACACGTTTGAAGAGGTTCTGGGCAATCACTCCTTTGATAGATTCAGAGAGGGTGGTTCTGATCTGGTTTTGCTGACCTGCAGGAAATACGTCAATGATTCGATCGATAGTCTTAGCTGCGCTGGGTGTGTGCAATGTGCCAAAGACAAGGTGTCCAGTAGCGGCAGCCTCTAGAGCTAGACTGATGGTTTCGAGATCTCGCATCTCACCAACCAAGATGATGTCAGGGTCCTCGCGAAGTGCTCCTTTGAGCGCGCTTCCAAATGACTCTGTGTGCAAACCGACCTCACGATGGTTGATAAGGGCCTTGACAGATTTGTGAACAAATTCGATGGGGTCCTCCACGGTAAGGATATGATCTGCACGGATCTTGTTAGCGTAGTCGATAATTGCAGCAAGGGTAGTTGATTTGCCGGAACCGGTAGGTCCAGTAACAAGGACAAGCCCTTTGGTTAGTTTGGCGAACTTCTGACAGATCTCAGGAAGTCCGAGCTGCTCGGCAGTCAGAACTTCTGAGGGGATGGTTCGGAAAACCGCGGCAACGCCTTCTTTTTGATTGAAGAAGTTGGCACGGAAACGAGCTTTGCCCGGTAGCTCGTAGCCGAAGTCCACATCTCCGGTTTTTTCAAAGTGTGCCATTTTTTCATCCGGGCAGATTTCTCTGAGCATCTCGAGCAGCTCGTCATGCTCTAGAGGCGGAGCATTGAGACGCTCTAATTCGCCATTGATACGAATGATGGGGGCATTGCCGGTTGAGAGGTGTAAGTCGGATGCCTTGTTCTCAAGCATCGTTTCAAAGTAGATATCAATATGTGCCATGGTGCGCTGTCTTAGTAATGTTCCGCCTTTGGGGCGGGGAAATGTAGGGTGGTGTTTGAGTCAGCAAACGGGTATGACTGTCTGCTCTCGACCAACATTTAGAACTTATGTTCAGCCGTGAAGATGCCAAGGTTATTTTTCACCGATCGAGACGGTTTGTGAAGCAGGAGCTCTCAAGTAGCCGAGGAAAACGACTGGGAATATAAATGCAGCAGCGAATGCGAGGCGCCTCAATACCACGTTGCCGATTACAGAGAGGATTTAAAAGTAGCCCTACCAGGACTCGAACCTGGAAATACGGAATCAAAATCCGGTGTGTTACCAATTACACTATAGGGCTGTATTGAAGAAATGATGCGTAAAAAGTAGCAAACAATTCTGACGGCGTGTAACTACGATGACTTGTTGCACTTTGCAATAGCGAAATGCGTAAATTATTCGTTTGGCTTGAGGGCTCGTTCGCTCCTATGGAGTGCTGTTTTTTTAGTTGCCTATTGATGACAAGATGACCGTATATCGGTTGAATATGTGGCTTCACATCCCAGAGATTATGGTTTACCATGAATATTGGTGTGAGTGTTATTTACTCGTCAATCTCGCGAGATACAACAAAGCTGCATGCCCAATACCCCTTGATTTTCATCTCACTTATCTTCACATCACTTTTCTCGCCCCAGACTATGATTATTAAGCAACGTCCATTTTTCCTCGTAACTATATCAGCATTGATGATGTTGGTAGCTTGTTCCGCCAATGATAAATCGAGAAAGACAAAGTACAATAGCGGCTACCGATCTCCTTCGCTTTTTGGCTCTGGCTTGAGGAACCCTGATATTAACCTGCCGAAGACATTTCCTGCGGATGTTGCTGTGAGTCATCGTCGAGGTCGTACTGATCTTCCCTACATTGCGATGACCTTCGATGACGGTCCTCATCCGCAAAATACGCCAAGACTACTTGATATGTTGCGTGAGCGTAATATCAAAGCTACTTTTTACGTGGTTGGCCGCAATGTAGATCTCTACCCTCACATTGTAAGGCGTATGGTGGCAGAGGGGCATGAAGTAGGCAATCATACCTGGACACACCGCAATCTTACCAGGCTGAGTAATGATTCCGTTCGATCTGAGATGGATCGGACGCGCAATGTCATTGTGTCCGCCTGCGGCGTGGTGCCGCGCACGATGCGCCCACCATATGGAGCACTCAGAGAAAGCCAGAGGGCGTGGATATATAAAGAATACGGTTACCCCACTATTATGTGGAATGTTGACCCAAACGATTGGAAACGCCCGGGAGTTTCTGTAGTCACATCAAGGATCCTCGAGAGCACTAGGAACGGTTCAATTGTATTGGCCCACGACTTGCACAAGCCAACGGTTGATGCCATGCCGGACACTTTGGATGGCCTGCTTCGACGTGGATTCCAGTTCGTTACTATTTCGCAGTTACTTGGTGTCAGTGCATCATCAGCTGGTGCTGATCTCAGCAAACCTGTCCGGGCCTTAGCTGCTCGGCCCAAGCCCGAAGGGGAAGAGGGTGAACCTGTCACATTTGTGAGGGTGCCTGCAGTCAGGCAATGATCTGGTTAATCTTGTGAACAAAAATCCGCTTCAAGTAGTGTTGCATTTTGTATTTACTCACCCTTAATAGCTTTCACCATGTTCGGGAATGATTATTTCACGACTCGCAAGCGACTCACTGACGTTGTGGTAAGGGTATTGGCTCTGGCTGAAAAAACAGGAGCTAAGAAGAAACCCTTAGAGGAAAATGATATCACTAAGGGATTAAAGAATCCGTTTTTGTTCGTAGTTTGCGGTGAAGTGAATGCCGGCAAGTCTTCTTTGCTCAATGGTTTATTTGGTGAAAATATATGTAAAACCAATGTTCTCCCTGAAACTGATCGAGTGCAGTGGTATCGCTACGCAGAGCAAGACATTGATGAAGAAGTAACTCCGATATTGGAGGAGCGTTTTCGCCCAGTTGATTTTTTGATGGATTTCAACCTAGTTGATACACCTGGTACGAATTCTGTCGTACAAGGACATCAAGCGATAACAGATCGATTCTTGCCCGTTTCTGACCTCATTTTCTGGGTGTTTCCTGCGAGCAATCCTTGGGGAGCGTCTACGTGGGACTTTATCAGTAAACAGAGTGGCGACATGATCGAGAAATCGATTTTTATCCTGCAGCAAGCTGACCTCAGAGAGCAGGGAGATCTCGATGTTATTCTCGGACATATGCGTGACCTTTGTAGAAAGCGAATCGGCCGAACGCTTCCAATTTATCCGGTGTCAGGAAAGCTTGCCATTCAGGCTAAATCGGAAAGTCCGTTCAGCGATAGTTTGTGGCGTGAAAGTGGTTACCCAAATCTTGAAAAATACATCTCTGATGTGGTCACTAGTTCTTCTGCTCGACGTGAAGTTCTTGGTGAAGTTCGTGATGCTGCGGGCAAGGTTTTGACGAGTGTTGAGGATATGATCGAGCGTAGGACTCGCTTGCTGGACGAGAATGAGGGCTTCCTCAATGATCTTGAAAAAGAAATCGATGCAAATCGGGAAAAGCAGTCCGCAGGGGTATCTTCAAAGTTTGTCGCTATGAAGGAGGTTTTCGCGCAACAAGGCGCGAGCAGCCGAGAGCTGATGAGAGCAAAGATGGGCGTGTGGTCGACATTGAAAAGCCTTTTTGTTGCAGATGATTTGCCTCAGTTAGTGGTAAAAGATCTTGTTGAATCAGTTCAAGAGGCAGTAGAGCGACAGTCAAAGCAAGACGCTGAAGTCTTGATACGAGAATGCGCAGATCACTGGGATACAGTGAAGCCTCGGGTTAAACAGAAGCTTGAAATCGCCCTCGATGATTTTGATGAGCTTAACGAAGTCTTCACTGATAGCAAAAAGCGTTTCATCAGACGAATGGGGCTCGCAGCTAAGCAGGCAGTCGTGAATTTGAAAGTCAGAGGAGGGCTTGATATGCGCATGTCTGATAGAAGGGCTAAACTTAAAGTATGGATATACATGTGCCTGATGCTTTTGCTCTGTGCTGGTGTTGCCGGCTCTTTACGCCTGGGTCTTTATCCTTATCCCGCGCTTGCTTGTGTCGCAGGAGGTGGGCTTGCCATGATTATCTTTGTTGTTCAGACCTACCGAACGAGGAAGGCTGTGATAACATCCTTTGTCGATCATTTGCTGGATTCACAAAGTCGATTCACTGATGCGCTTGGTTCTGATTATCGTGATGGGGTTCGTGATCTATACATCGAGTATGCGCGCCTTCTGGAAAGTGTTCGCAGGCATATTGTTGATGCAAAGATAGAACTGCAGCCCAATCTTGAGCAATGGAACAACCTCTTTCTAGAGCTCAAAGAAATTGAGCAAGAGTTATAATTAAGATGAGAAGAAAAAATAGAGAGGGCGGTGCGCGGGAAAACAAGCATGTCAAAGGGGGCTCAGATCACGCTAGGTCTCAAGCAAGGTCTGAGGAAGATCTCTACGAATTGATCTCTCGGCAATCAGAGCCGCTTTTGCTCATATTAGACTGTGTTCAAGACCCTCACAATTTGGGTGCTATTCTGAGGACGGCAGATGGGGCGGGGGTTACTGCAGTGGTGACGCCTAAAGACAAATCAGTTGGAGTCACCGACACCGTAAGGCGAGTATCGGTCGGTGCAGCTGATCGGATACCTTTCTTTCGCGTCACTAATTTATCCCGAAGCATGAACAAGCTTAAAGAGCTCGGAGTTTGGATGGTCGGAACAAGTGACTTGGGGCAGGGCACCTTATACGAAACGAGTTTAACGGGGCCCATGGCGATTGTTATGGGCGCTGAGGGCAGCGGTATGCGGCGCTTGACGGAGGATAACTGCGACTTTCTGATCAAGATCCCGATGGCGGGTAAGGTGGAGTGTTTAAATGTGAGTGTTGCAACTGGTGTATGCCTTTATGAAGCTGTCCGGCAGCGCACAAAAAAAGAAGAATGACGATCGCTATGAGTCGTATTTTTCATACTGTGGCAAAACGACGGCGATTATAAAATTCCGCATACTATTATATTTAATGTAAGTTAAATATATGTTGTATCTAATCATATTGTATCATAACATGAAAAGGTAACTATTTACCTTACATGTTTACAATGAACTCTAATATTGAAAAAAATGCTGACTGCATACTTGATGCTAATGGTCAGCCGGTTGGTAGCTCAAGGGCTTTGCCAACCATGCAGCGCAGGAAATTTCTTGGGCTTTCAGGAGCAGCAGCAGGCGGCTTATTGCTGAGCACGCAGAGTGCCTCAGCAGGTTGGTTTGGTTTCTATTCAAGTAAGCCAGTTGCGGGCATTCCGGAGTCGTGGGTGAGGTTGAAGGGGGATAATGTAAATCGCTATGCCAACTACGTGAAGGGCTTACGTCTTCGCAACGTAACACCACGCATGATCCTAGCCCCGCATTTTAAAACACGAGGTAGTGTCGTGAATAGCTTGCCTCCAAAGAACTTGTGGAAAAAAATGGGCCCGACATTGAAGGTGATAGATCGGATGTCTAAGGAGTTATCATTGCCAGTAAAAGCAATTTATTCTGCCTACAGGAGTCCTCGTTATAATGCGGCTGTGAGGGGGCATCCTCGCTCCTTTCATCAATATAATCAGGCAGTTGATGTAGTGTTTCATGGAGCTGGGTCAAGGCAAGTAGCCAGTGTGGCTCGTTTCTTACGTGACCGTAAGCGTAAGTTTGAAGGTGGTATCGGCACATATGGTGGCTTTGTCCACATTGATACCCGCGGATTCAACTCAGATTGGTAACAGCAGCTGTTACCTTAATGGTAGCAACTACTACTAATTCTGATTTGTAACACCGACCATTTCAATATTGGTGAGTCGCCACTTTCCAGTATCAGTTTTTTTCCAGTCTAGGTTGAGCTCTATTTTTTCGCTGATCGCCGCTATTTTTTTAGATGTGATGGCAAAATAAATGTCTGTATTCGCTCGGGCATTTTTATCATCAATGATATGCACTTTGATGTTGCTGGCTTCAGCTACCGCAGAGGCTACATTATAAGCATACATTTGATGGCTTTCAATGAGCTGGTCTCGTGAAAATTTCGATTTGTATTCGGCTATGTCGACTCGGCAACTAACGTTCTTCGCTAGAAGGTTTGAAAAGCTGTTGGTTTTAAGAGCGCGGTAAGTTTTTGTCGCTGTTTCTGGTATATCTAGACATTGAACTATAGTTTGAGTTTGCCGCTTGATGATTTGGCTTGGGCTAAACCACCAAACCAAAACAATTATAATAGCAACCAGCGAGATGAGCATAGCAACTCTAGACCTATTCATATATTGATATTGTGCTCATAGTATTCTGCATACAAGCAGTAAGATCGTGATTGGTTTGGCATTTGTCTGTGCTAGTATACATTCCATGTTGAAAATTTCTAAATTTGAACAGTTCGTGCTATTTGCAGCTGTTGTTTCATATATCGGATTTGCCTTCCAAGCCTGCACCCCAAAGCAGGAGTATGCTGAGATGCCAGTTCCGGGTCCTGAAATGGCAGCGGGGGCCGGAAGACCGTTGGATCAATTGGGCAAAGGCTATGCACTATCTCAAGTTCATTGTTCTCAATGTCATGTATTCAAATTACCCAAGGATATGCGGGTGGAAGAATGGCATACGATTGTTCCAGGCATGGCGTGGAATGCTGGGCTTGAGAAGCGAGACGAGGCAGCTGTGATGGCTTATCTGGTTGCGGCCACAGAGCAGATACAGAAATCTAAAGATTAACTGTCAGAACATAATTTAACAATTGTGCTGAGTCATTTTTTTGGAAAATGCCAGCTTCAATGGTTGCATTCGCAGTTTTCAGGGGCTAAGTGATGTGCATGACAATGATTGCTAAAGAATCTAATGTGATGTCCAAAACCAAGGAGCTGTGCGATGCGATTGCAGAGGATATCGAGTTTGTTACCCTTCAGGGCCAAGTAGAACGCTTCCTTGCTGACGATGATGCTAAGCTAAAATACCAGTCACTTCACGAGCGAGGTGAGGAGATGCACAATAAGCAACAGGCAGGTGTCGAGCTCTCCGATACAGAGATTCAAGAGTTTGAAGGCGCGCGCGAGTCACTTTTTGCTAATGAGGTCGCGAGCGACTTTATGGAAGCACAACAAAGTCTGCAAACGCTACAAAAGACGATCTCTAAATACATTGGCATGACGCTTGAGCTTGGACGCACTCCCACTCCGGAAGATATGGAGCAGGGTGACGGTGGTGGCTGTTGTGGCGGTGGCTGCGGATGCTAGCAGCTTCCCAATATACTTTAATAAGCCTCCTGAGCCGTTCAGCTCATGGAGGCTTTTTCTTGCCTTGGTATTTGTGCCGAGTGTGTGCTGAGTGCTAAATGTCTGAGAAGAGAATAGATCAGACCCCAGACCTGCTTCGGCTGCGCGATACTCGATGACTAGCCGATGTCTAGCGCATACCCAGCAGTGAATAGACCTCTCGGGTAGCTCTGCTTTGATTGAGTGTGTAGAAATGAATTCCATCCACACCTTGATCTAATAATCCTGCACATTGTTCGGCAGCATGTTGAATACCAACGCGCTGCACGGATTCTTTATCGTTGCCTGCACGATTGAGTGCTTTCAATAGGCGCGCTGGAAAATGTGCGCCAGCAGCAAGCTCAGCCATGCGGTGGATGCCTTTAGCTGATGTAATTGGCATGATGCCCGCAACAATGGGGATGTTTACGCCAGCTAATTGGCATCGATCACGAAAGTCAAAAAAGTCGTGGTTGTCAAAAAAGAGCTGAGTGCAAATATAGTCTGCACCTTCATCTACTTTGGCTTTCAAATAATCCATTTCCAACAAGCGATTCGGTGTGTCGGGATGGCCCTCAGGAAATGCGGCTACACCAATACCGAAGCCCTGCGCGTGTGGGTGCTTTTTGGACTCGTTGAATGATTTGATATGACGAACAAGATCGACGGCTTGTTGAAAAGCGTCTTTGGAACGATCGTAATGGCTATTGTTGGCTGGCGGGTCACCTCGCAAGGCTAGAATATTGCCAATATTTGCGGCAGCATAACGATCAAGGGTAGCGGTGATTTCGTCCTCACTATGTGAAACGCAAGTGAGGTGCGGAATAGGTGGGGTATCAGTGGTTTCCTTGATTTTGAGCACGAGGTCGTGCGTAAGATCTCTGGTAGTGCCTCCTGCGCCATATGTGACACTCACAAATGAGGGCTTGTACTCCGATAAATCCTTAATAGTTTCATATAGAGATTGAGAAGCCTCTGGGCTTTTTGGAGGGAAAAATTCAAACGAGAAAGTAGGCTCGTCTGGTTTAATGATATCACTGATGTGCATTGCTTGATGAATTATTGTTGATTATGCAGATAAACGAAATAAAAAAATACATGAGAATGACAACTATAGCTTGTTTAAGGTGTTTAATACTTACGGCTCGACAATAACATGATTCACATTTGGAAATATTATATGCCCACAGCTACTCTTCATTTTAGTTTTAGTCTGTTCTTTTTGTTGGTTTTGTTCAGCGGAGCAAAGGCTGGGGTTCTCGACAGTGCTCTGCCAGAAGGAGATCCAGAAAGGGGCGGTGAAAAGGTGGCTAAGCAAGCTGGCAGTAAAGGCTTAGCTGGTCGAATTAAAATCAAGCCCTTTGAGCGTGCGGATATTGACCGTGATCATAAATTGAGTTTTGCTGAGTTTGTAAGTGTAAAAAGACTTCAGCATATGGAGGCTGATAAACGACGCAAATTATTTTCCTATCTTGATCAGAATACAGACGGTTTTCTGCAAGCAGAAGAACTGCATCCTCCGGCGCCTAAATGGATGAAGATGGCAAGCAAAAGCTTTTCTCGCTTTGATCAGAATAAGGATGGAGTTCTTAATATAGATGAATTTTCTAGTTTGACGGGGCTTTTGAAGATGAAAAAAGCTGACCCGGTGAACCTGTTCCAACGATTAGATCAGAATAAAAATGGCTTTCTCGAGAAGGCTGAATTGGAGACGACCCTGCCCAGGGTTAAGTGCTCTAATGTTGATTTTATGACGCATGATAGCGATGCTAGTGGAACTATTGACTATGATGAATATTCACAGGCCTTGGTGGTTTCTAAGTGGTCAGAGCTGCGTCGCCGAAAATTGTTTCAGCGCATTGATGGTGATGGTGATGGTGAGCTTAGCAAGCTTGAGCTCTCTGCGGGGGTTTCTGGACGGCGGCACTCTCCGGATTCTGTGCCGCCAAAGATGAGGAGGTTTCCCAACGATAAGTAACAGCGTTACATTTCTATGTGTGAAATGAGGCTGATTTACCGCCTCGAAGTTTGTTTAGTTTAATCGCGATTCATTTATTAGAGTTGTTTTCTACTGCTGCTGGAGTTAGCAATCTTTAAGTTTTAATATTAAAATGAGCAATTTAGTTGAGGGTTATTATCACTGCAATGAGTGTGATTCAATTTATGAGTCTCCAGTCATTGGGGTGTCTCAGCATACTTGTCCTAATTGTAGTAATGTGATTGCGACAGGCTCTGATATCTCTTCGGATACAGGCGCTGGAGTTGATTTTTTGTTGAGTGAAGACGAAGAGAGTCAGTTGGGCTCGGGCGCGAGAGTCGATGCCTCAAATCTAAGTGACGCTGGTGGAGATGATCAGACAGAAGAACGGGGGAGTAAGACCACGCAGAAAGAGCGTGTTGCGATGCAGTTACGGGTAGTATCGATCTCTTGGATTGTCCTTGTCGTGTTTGTCGTTGGAGTGGTGATTTATTTTAACAGGTCAGCGGGCGAGCATTCAGATGCAGTAAAGTCCTCGGGTTATGAAGCAGTTCGGCAAAAAGAGACAGAGAAGCAGGTAATCAAGTTGGCATTGCCGGAGTGCATGCGAACAGCGAAAGCATTTTTAAAGGCTGAGACGGCTTCGGCAAAAGCTCAATTTGTCCATGATGGGATCAGGCTATCTCGAGAGATGGAAGCCTACTACGCAAAACAACCACACTTTCCCTCTCGCCTGATGCAGCTGAGGGCTGTTCATTATCAGTCACTGAATATTCCAGGAGTTGATGCGATCGGCACTATTTGCCAAACCGATACAGGGGAACGCTTCGAAGCTGTTTTTATCCGTGACGGTAAAGAATGGAAGATTGAATGGAAGTCGTTTGTTCGATACAGCGAGAGTGATTGGTCGCTTTTCACTTCAAGGCCCAATGGTAATGAGGCGGAATTCAGACTTTATATGAGGGTGATGAACGTCGGCGAGGACCTTGCAGATGGTGATATCTTGGTTCAATTTTACAAGCCTGACATATTCAGAGGGCATATGTTCGATAGCTATGCCTCTGAAAGTATTCGAGTGCCTATCTACAGCATCCAAGGCAAGTTACTTAGCGATTTATTAGACAATGCTGATGCTGTTGGCGGAACAGACCATGTAGGAATGCAAATTTCTAATTTTGACCCACAATATTTTCATAGGGTCAGAGTGCGCATGAAACTGGGAATGAATGCCAAGCAAGAGCCCGTTGTAGACTTGCTACGTTTGTTGGCAAATCATTGGTATGATCCTGCCATAGTTGCAGACGATGGTTTGCCTGAAAAATCAGAGTGAGCTGAGCAGGCCTTTTTTCATGTCCTCTACCGGTGTATCGCCTGGAAACCAACACTCGTAAGCCAGCACGCCTTGATGCAGTAGCATAGATAGTCCATTGGCGGTGCGGGCGCCTACAGACTTTGCATGACCAAGTAGTGTGGTCTGTGCTGGGTTGTAGATCATATCATAAACCAAATGGTGTGGTTGGATGCATTCGGCCGGTAAGGGTTTGCGGTCAATTGATCGAAGTCCCAGCGAAGTGGCATTGATGATGAGCTCAGCATTTCCAGCCGCCTCTATAATGGTAGGGTCGTCAGGTGCTATAGCGGTGAATCGTTCTCCTGGGCCTTCGAGATGATGGAGCTCGTTGCCAAGGTTCTGAAGCTCGCCCATAAGATCCTCAGCTTTCTCTAAAGTCCTATTAACGAGCCACATTTTGCTGCAGCCGATCCTTGCGCATTGGGTGGCAACAGCACGACCAGCGCCTCCTCCAACACCCACAATCATTACTTTTAAGTCAGCAAGGTCGATGCTGAAGTCTTCTCGGATGGCTCGAACTAGGCCTAGGGCATCAGTGTTGTGTCCGAGGGTTTGCTCGCCAAAAATAAGTGTATTCACTGCGCCCATGGCCCGAGCGTCTTCACTCAGTTCGTCACAGCAATCCATCACTTCGAATTTGTGAGGTACCGTGACATTGCAGCCTATGAAGTCAAGGTTCTGCATGAGCTTGACGGCAGTGGCAACTTGCCCTGGCTCGACCTCAAGCCGAATGTATCGCATATTCTTTCCATGAGCATCCAGCGCAGCCTGGTGCATAGCTGGAGATAATGAATGACTAACTGGATGACCAATAACAGCGAGGCGGGCTGGTTTGTCAGTGCCAGCATCAAGTTTTTCCCTGCTTGATAGGTCGCTGATTTGGTAGACGTCTTTCATAGTGATAAATGCTTAGAGTTGATCAATAGTAAGTCGAACGCGGCGAATACTTTCGTCTTTGCCGAGGATGTCGAGGATGGCTCCGAGGTCAGGCCCGCCCGATTGGCCGCTTAGCGCGACTCGAGTAGGAAACATTAGTTGTCCCGGCTTGGCGCCGTTCGCTTTTGCAGTTTCAGAAATGACATTTTTAGCCACGCTCCAATCATTGACCTGATCGAAGGCTAGCGCAAGTTCACTAAGTAAATTTTTTGCGGCCTCATTGTTGCGAACTTTTTCTAATGCCGTGGTGTCGTAATTAAAATCAGGCTTTAGTAAAAAAGAAATAGATTTGGCTACGTCGGTGAGTAGTCGAGTTTTCTCTTGAACGGATGCAGCGATGGCTTTGAAGTTATCGGGTAGGTCATAACCAGCTTTTTGAACAAAGGGCTTAGCTGCGTTGGCAAATTGATCAGGGTCGAGTTGAGCGAGATGCTGTTGATTGATCCAGGCACATTTTTCGGAATCAAACTTGGCGGGTGATCGGTTGATTCCCTCAAGGCTGAAACGTTCGATGATTTCGCTCATTGGCATGATTTCCGATTCGTCTTTAGGGGACCAGCCAAGAAGTGAGAGGAAGTTGAAAACAGCAGTTGGAATATAGCCGTCATCAGCGTAGCCAGCAATGGCAGCACCTGTATCGCGTTTGCTCATCTTTGATCCGTCCATATTAAGAATCAGCGGGATGTGTCCATAAAGAGGCGGTTCTTCACCAAAGGCTTCAAATAATTGTAGATGCTTAGGCGTGTTCATCAAGTGATCTTCACCTCGGAGCACATGACTAATTTTCATTTCTAGATCATCAACAACATTGACGAAGTGAAAGACATAGGATCCATCGGAGCGCTTGACGACCATGTCAGGGGTGTTGGACTCATCGCGATAGTCAATGGTAACTTCTCCACAGATGATGTCATTCATGGTAACAGGTTTGCGGGCAAATTTAAATCTCCAAGCACCGTCATCTTCATAGACACGATTGTCTGCACGGAGTTTTTCAAACCACTTATCATAGAGTTGATTGCGCTGACTCTGGTAATACGGACCATAATCACCTGTGGTAGAGCCGTCAGCTTGAGGTCCTTCATCCCAATCAAGACCGAGCCAACTCATGCCTTCGAAAATAGCTTCTCGAGCTTCGGTTGTGTTTCTTTCTTCATCGGTATCCTCAACTCTGAGGATGAAAGATCCTCCGAGCTTGCGGGCCAATAGCCAGTTGAATAGCGCTGTGCGTGTGCCTCCTACGTGAAGGTATCCTGTAGGAGAGGGGGCGAAACGAGTGCGCACGGCGGTCATGTTGTGGGGTAAGTTCACATGCGGTGTGTAACGTGGCATCTCGCTGAGGGCAAGCGTGGAGCGTCCCTAGCTGATAATACTTGGTCAGAGAAATTAAGGGACGATTCCGTGTTTCTTTTTTTTACATACCAAGTAGCATCAGCGCATGAAGAAAATCGCACCGCATTGGCAGATTCTCATCGCGCTAGTTTTGGCTACTGGCACAGCTGTTGTATTTCGTAATTTAAGTGAGATCGTAACGAAAGATAGCACAGCATATCATTTCATAGAGGGGGCTATCGCAACCGGTGATTTTGTCGGCACGCTCTTCATTCAAGCGTTGAAAATGATTATTGTCCCATTAGTGGCAAGTTCGATCATAGCAGGCATCGCATCATTAGGCGAAATGAAGGGCTTTGGCAGGCTTGGGATGAAAACTCTTGGTTTCTATATGGGGACAAGTTTGGCGGCTGTGGTTGTTGGGCTTGTGTTGGTAAATACCATCCAGCCAGGCTTAGAAAATGGTAAGGCCAATGCCAAGATCCGCATGGCACTCGAACAAAAAGCTGAGGGAGCTAGTAATGTGGCAAAAGAAAAAGTAGCACAGGCGGGTGAGCGAAAGCCGGCTGATTATGCTGGTTTGTTCAAGAAGATGATTCCTCCTAATGTATTCAAAGCGGCTACGGAAAATGGTCAGTTACTAGGGATGATCTTTTTCTCTATCTTATTTGCTATCGTGATGGCGCGTCTTCCTCTTGAAAATATGTATCCGCTGCTCGGCAGCATTAAGGCAATCAATGATGTTATGATTCGCTTAACACAATGGATCATGGTTTTTGCTCCTTTGGGGGTTTTCGGGTTATTGCTACCGGTAGTTTATCATAGTGGGGCAGAGATCTTTTTGAGTCTGGGGAAGTATTTTATAACTGTATTGCTGGCACTTTTGATTCATTTGCTGGTGATTATGCCTCTGGTATTGCGCTATGTTGCGCGCGTCAGTCCTTGGGCTCATTTCCGTGCCATGCGCATGGCGATGCTTACGGCTTTCTCGACAGCATCCTCTGCTGCGACTCTTCCTGAGACGATGCTGTGTGTGCAGAAAAATGCTGGAGTCTCGAAGCGAGTATCAAGCTTTACGCTGCCATTGGGTGCGACTGTGAATATGGATGGAACAGCTCTTTATGAATGTGTTGCCGTGCTTTTTGTTGCACAAGTCATGGGTGTTGAGATGGGCGTGGCTGCCCAATTTGCTGTGGTAGTTACTGCGCTACTCACAAGTATTGGTGTGGCTGGTATTCCATCGGCCAGTCTAGTGGCGATTTTACTCATCTTAAATAGCTCGGGAATTCCGAATGCGGAAATGGCTGTTGTGGCACTCCTCTCAGTAGACAGATTGCTCGACATGAGTCGCACGGCGGTGAATATCTTTGGTGATTCATGTGCTGCTGTTTGTATTGCTAAATCCGAGGGTGAAGAGTTGAGTTTGTGATCGAAATCGCAATATTCGAGTTGTTTTTCACAGAGTGTGCATTGTTAT
>JAQXBQ010000086.1 GCA_029252325.1 Akkermansiaceae bacterium | reverse complement strand
GTGTCTTCTACATAACTCCACAGGACTGGTTTAACTTCATAAAACCGTGCCTGAACGGCAAGCGCCGGCTCGTTGTAATCACCATCCCAACCCGTCATAGTTTGTGGATTTTGCATGGTATAAACATGCCAAGGATTCCAAGGTGTTACCATCACACCATCGGCATCTGGACGCAGCTGCAACAATTTTACGTAGTAAACTTTTCCTACGAGATTGCCCGGATAAAGCTCCGCCTCAATATTGTCATGATGAAATGGATCTAGCCTTCTCCTCACAGATGTCTGGATCACATAATCTTGGCCAGGAATACCTGGATCGTCTGCATCGTATGGGTTACCAGCATTGTAATATGGCTCTAGGCTTCCATCTGCGCGCACGCTGGCAGGGTCACCACGATACTGGTAAACCAGCACTGCGTTGTCCCCATGGCACATTCTAATCCACCAGTAAGTTTTTATTAGCGCTGAGGAAAAGCCCTCTCCTGGTCTCGCCACGCTCAGCTCAAGCTCGAGAGCACTGGTGAGCCTGTCCGCTTCCTTAGCACTCAGTGATTTTTCAATTCCTTTGATAGCTGGGCCGAAAACCACCAAGAAGGAGGAGATCATCACTGCCATCATGCCCATCGCGATGGCAGTCTCAACCAAGGTAAAACCCGAGCGTTTGTAGGCACGTTTCATGTGAGTAGTTTGTGTTTTCATGTGAGAAAAATGATAATATGAAGTTTAGAAAAACACCTGATCAGGATGGCGGAATACCGAGGTGCGTCCATTGCGCCAGATCACAAAACCTCCAACATTTCTCTCGCCGGCGCCACTGGCTGGGATGGGCTCTGTTTGTCCAGGAGGCAGGCTACCGGCTCTAATAACGAAGCGTGGCACGTTGTTTGCAACCGGCACCGGACTTGTGATAATTCCTTGGGAATTAAATTCATAAACGCGGCAGTTTTGCACAGCGCCACCTGGCAGGGGTCCACTCGATAATGTTGTATCCGGAGCAGTAGTTCGATTGCTTAAACTCACAGAATAGAAAACACCCTCGGGGAGCTTCACCCCTTTGGATGCCGTCACCCATTCATCGTCCGTAGTAACTTCTGTGTTCTTCGTATCCTCGTATTGCACCACCATATAACGAAGGTTCCGTTCGCGGTTTAAACTATCGGTGCGGTTATCACAGTGCATCATCACCCTCGTGTTCGTACCCTTCTCAATCGCAAGCGCTCTGGCCTGGGCAAAGACTCCCTGAGCAATGGGAACCCCAGAGCTGACTCCACTTGCTTTGCTGAAGTTTTTGATGCCAAAAGAACCCACTGTCATCAATACTGCAATGAGTGAAATAACAACCAGTAGTTCAAGCAATGAATATCCGCTGGCGTGAACGCGTGCTTGGCAAAATGACGGTGAATTCCTCATAACGGTATTTAAAATAGTAGAGACTCAGATTTGATTTGGTAAAGTGAATGGCTCTTGTTTACATCGCGAGTGACACAAGTGATGTTTCAATTAAGCTAATC
>JAQXBQ010000077.1 GCA_029252325.1 Akkermansiaceae bacterium | reverse complement strand
TGTTGAGTTCTCATTACTTACTAATAGCCGAGCTATACTTCATGCTTAAAGGTTTCCTGAGAGGTAATATGATTTCAAATCGTGCAGCATACGCGTCACCAAGATCTGTTGGTTTTTCGATGATGGTTTGCTGAGTGGGCATAACATTGAAGTATTTTGAACCATTCCTGAGCCGGTCGATAAGCTCATCTACTTCTTTGTGGCCATTCTTCTCTCGCCAAAACCCCTTCACCCGAATCGCGGTAATTTCGGGAGACTTGGGAGTTTTTCCAACTTGTGCCCTTTGTGGCTTATCACCATTAGAAAGTGCATCCATATTGATCTGAGCCATAGCTGATTCCCCACTTTTAATAGCTGCGTAGTCACTCTTAATCACAGATTGCAAAATATTGGCGGTTTCCTCACCAGAAGATTCAGGGTCTATATCACTACGCACGAAACCAACCACAGGATCGAAGTCAACGATCCACACTTTGTCACTTTTAAAATGTAGCGCTAAATCATCCAGCAAATCGATCCAGTCTGTGCGTGCAGCCTGCTCCCCTGACAGCTGAAGCGCATCAACTTCAAGTTGAGCTTCTTGCTTAGCCAATTTGTCCAATGGCCTCGCATAACGATCTCTCTCACTAACTTGCTGTGTAATTATTTTTAGACCTTCCTCAGAGAGACCTTTACGTCCCATGTTCGTCCATGACCAGACGGCCCATCCGGCAATGAGCAGCATCGAAGCGGCGACAAGCCATGGCTTTCTCCGCTTTGTCTCACGCTCATGAAATACTTGTTCTGGCACGAGGTCTATAGTTAGAGGAGTTCTCCCCTCTGCACGCAAAGCCAAGCCAACTAACTCACCCAGCATGTGAGCCTCAGCATTTAACTGTTCGATATTTACCTCTGCCCCAACTGAAAGTCCTCTTAGAGGATTGAATCGCTCGACAGGGAGGTTGAGTTTATCTTCAAAAAATTTGTCAATGTATGGCAAATTAGCACCGCCTCCTGAGAGAAAAATCTTCTGTGGCGCACGACCTCCATGCTGACTTCGGAAGTAATTCGTTGTTCTGGCAATTTCAGCAGGAAGCTTACTAAGTGCATTACGGATCACCATCGCAAGTGCAGCCGAATCATCACTGAGCTCAGAGGTGTGTGCGGTATTTAATGCTACGAGGCCGTTGTTGCACTTTTGAGCTTCTGCCTCAGAAAAGTTAATTCCGTATTCCTTGGCAATAGCCGTCGTGATGGATGCTCCCCCAACTGCGACACTGCGGGTAAACATTCTTTTTCCCTCCAGATAAATGAGGTTGCAGGTTTTCGCCCCAATATCGATGAGCAAGCTAGTTCCCTCAAGTTCAGGATAATTAAAAAGCAATGCATTGTAAAGCGACATGGGCGAGGCATCGACGTCGATAGTTTTAAGGCCAGTATCAGCGACAATATCATTCAAGTCATTCAACGAATCACCCTTAATGGCGACTAGAGCAACTTCTTTTTCGCTCGAGTTGCTGTCGAGGAGCTGCCAATCCCAAATCACCTCCTCGATAGGGAATGGCACGTGTTGCTGCGCCTCAAAAGCTACCAACTGCTCAATGTTATCATCCTCAATAGGCGGAAGCTTGATGAAACGGGTGAAAACAGATTGTCCTGAAATAGAATAACGCACCTTGGTGGTCTTGCTGATCCCTAAACGGTCAATGAGCTCAGATATAGCCACTCTAATCTGTGGCAAGCGAGCCATTTCGGCAGCCGGATCCGCCAAAATTGAAGTCGAATCGTATTTAAGTAGGGTCAGCAGGCCAGACTTTGACACATCGAAGGCCGCCATCGCAATACGCTGAGATCCGATGTTGAGGGTTACAATTGTGTTTGCAGCTGCCATGATGAGTTAAACGAGATAAGTAAGGGGAAGGATTGAAAATATGGATAGGAAATGTAAAACAACTGCCCTAGTGGAGACTAAGCAATAATCACCCGAGTGTCATTTCAATCGAGTTCTTCGATTTCAGCATAACGATCCCACCAGAAAAACTTAAAGGGAGTTTCATTTTTGTTGAGCAAGGGGATTTTCTTGTAAGGGGTCAACACATTCCACCATTTACCCTTTTTTTTAGACATTGTAGTGAAGATTCCAGAACTTTTCACTGGCGACACTCCGTTGACTGTGATCTCGCCACCCACCTCCTCAATAATCGTCTTGGCTGCATTGTCATTACCACTAATGCGTCTCACCGCCGTGGGCGATAGATATACTGATACGTAAACTTCCTCACCAATGGGGACATTCACATAATTGATCTCTTTTTCCAACAAGCGCACCTTCGTGGTATTGTTTTCGGTAACCTTCGCTGCAATACACCACTTTACCGTGACCTGGTCTGCGAAATCCTCATCACGATTCGATGATTCAATCTTGATCTTCACTTCAACCTCCAACCACTCTTTGGGAGTAAACTTTTTTGCCGTCGTTCTGCCGTCTATCGTTGGAGATAATAGGTCATCGAATTCTGGCTTATCGATATCTAGTTTGTACTGCTGCGCAAACACTGACGTTGACATCGCCAAAAAAGCAAACAAGCTGATTGCGAGTAGATTACGCTGAAATATTGAATTCATAATGTGTGATTAACCGCACCATTATCTATCCATGACCTCATTTGACCAGCAGAAACGCTAAAAGATTATATTTTTTATGATAATCGCGATCAAAGTCCTTCAAGCCTCTTTACTGATATTTGTAACATTGAGTTCCTCAAACATCACGCTTGTGCAAATCTCGTCAGTATGATTTGTAAAGTGGCAACATGGCAAAGCCACAAAAAACAGCGATTCAACCTACAAGGACTGAAGACTTCCCAGAATGGTATCAGCAAGTGGTCAAAGCCGCGGACTTAGCTGAAAATTCAGAAACTCGTGGCTGTATGGTGATTAAGCCATGGGGCTACGGAATTTGGGAACTCATCCAGCAACAGCTCGATATACGATTTAAGGAAACAGGACACCAGAACGCTTATTTCCCACTCCTCATACCCCTCTCCTATCTAGAGAAAGAAGCAGAGCACGCCGAGGGCTTTGCTACCGAGTGCGCCGTGGTTACACATCATAGGCTCGAAGCCCAAAAAGATGATGACGGCAAAACGAGAATGATCCCATCTGGTAAGCTCACCGAGCCATATGTCATTCGCCCCACCTCTGAGACGATTATCGGAGCTGCTTTTTCTCGATGGATTGAATCCTACCGAGACCTTCCCCTTCTCATTAATCAATGGGCGAATGTGATGCGTTGGGAGATGCGCCCACGACTCTTTTTACGAACTGCTGAGTTTTTATGGCAAGAAGGCCACACTGCGCATGAGACCAAAGAGGAGGCAATCGAGGAGACACGAACGATCCATCAGCTTTATCAGGAATTTCTCCGTGACCACCTCGCCATTCCGGTAATAGCTGGCGAAAAAACCGAGGCCGAACGCTTCCCGGGCGCTGATATGACGCTCACGGTTGAGGCAATGGTCCAAGATAAAAAAGCGATCCAAGCAGGCACGTCTCACTACCTAGGCACAAACTTTTCTAAAGCTCAGAACATCACCTTTGCTGGCCGTGATGGCAATCAACAACATGCCCATACTACCTCATGGGGGGTATCCACACGCCTCATCGGCACTCTCATCATGGCACACTCTGACGATGACGGGCTAATTCTACCACCAAGGGTGGCCCCATCACAAATCATCATTATCCCAGTAACACCCAAGGAGGATAGCCGAGACGCCATCATTGACGCCTGCAATGCGCTCGCAGAAATTTTACGACGTGATTGTAGTTACGCGGGGCAACCTATGCGTGTTCACGTTGACAGCCGTGACCTAGGCGGCGGTATTAAAAAATGGGAATGGGTCAAAAAGGGCGCGCCCATCAGAATTGAAATTGGTCCACGAGACCTCGAGTCAGGAAAAGTGTGCTTACAGCGCCGCGACCAAGGCCCCATGGAAAAAGACTTCCTCCCCAAAGAAGACTTCATCCGAAATGCCGCCGACATCATGCAGGATATACACAATACCTTACTGATTCGCGCCACAGAACTACGCGATCAAAATATCACCGAATGCACTGACAGTGATACTTTTGACAAGCACTGGTCACAAGAAACGCCTGGTTGGCTGATGACTCCCTGGAATGGCTCACGCCAGCAAGAAGAAGAACTCTCTAAGAAACATAAAATATCTATTCGCTGCCTGCCGCTTGATTTACAAGAGAGCGATGCTGAGCCTTGTTTCCTCACAGCTGAGCCCACCTCTCAACGCGCATTGTGGGGGCGTAGTTACTGATTATTTTTAGCTTTGGCATTTATCATTTAATACATAACATCAATAGCAAATGGGTATCTTCAACAAACCAAAACTCAGAGGCACAGGCAGCAAACGCGAGAACATGCCCGATGACTTGTGGACCAAGTGCACGGATTGTGGCGAACTAATTCACGCACTCGACCTGAAGCAGAACCTCAACGTTTGCACCAAGTGCGAGCACCATTTTCTCATTGGCTCGCGTGAACGCATCGAGCTACTTGCAGACCCTAACAGCTTCAAAGAAACTAACGCTGATCTATTTTCTAAGAATCCACTCGGGTTCAATAATTATGAAGACAAGATTGCCATGCTTCGCGAGAAAACAAATCTCAATGATGCCGTCGTCACAGGCTCTCTCACGATAGATGGCAAGCCTGCAATGATTGCCGTCATGGACTTTAAATTTTTTGCGGGATCTATGGGTTCTGTCGTAGGAGAAAAGATAACCCGTGCGATCGAACAAGCCATCGATGAGAAAAAAGCCGTTATTATTGTTTCTGCCTCTTCAGGCGCCCGAATGCAAGAAGGCATGCTATCACTGATGCAGATGGCAAAAACATGCGCTGCACTAGCCCGCTTATCAGAAGCTGGTCTACCATACATTTCATTAATGACTCACCCCACAACTGGCGGTGTGACTGCCTCATTTGCTACCATAGGAGACATCAACCTAGCAGAGCCCAAATGTATGATCGGATTTGCTGGACCACGTGTTGTCAAAGAAACAACTCACCAAGACCTCCCGCCAGGCTTTCAAACTGCTGAATTCATGTTAGAACACGGTTTGATCGATGCGATTGTGAAGCGTAGCAAATTACGTGCGAAGCTTGGCCAGCTTCTTGGATATATGCTGCCTTGAGATAATAGGCCGCAGTATTGAACTCACAAAAATCCACAACCACTGGATGCATCATCCTGTGCAGATGAATTACGAACAAGCAATCGACTGGCTCTACGCTACCCAGCAATTCGGCATCAAGCTTGGTTTAGAGCAGCCGCTTAGGTTGCTAAGAGAGCTCGATGCTTACCCGCCCGCAAACGTAAAAGTCATCCATGTGGCGGGAACAAACGGCAAAGGGTCAACCTGCGCGATGATTGACGCATTAGCTCGCTCAAGTGGCTTGCGGTGCGGTCTATTCACTTCTCCTCACCTCGTCGATTTTCGCGAACGCGTATGTGTCAATGGCCGTGAAATTAGTGAGGCTGAAACGGCACACTACCTCACTAGAATCAAACAAAGGGTCACTGACTGGGAGCACCACCCAACATTCTTTGAACTCACCCTTGTGCTCGGCATGACTTATTTTAAGCACCAAGGCTGCGAACTTATCACCTTGGAAACAGGGATGGGAGGAAGGCTCGACGCGACCACCGCAGTGCCCGCTGATGTTGCTGTTATTACACCCGTGGCGATGGATCACTCACAATGGCTTGGCGAGACATTGACTGAGATCGCGGCTGAGAAAGCAGGCATCATGGTGACAGGCAAGCCCACAGTAAGCAGCGTTCAACATTCGGAGGTCTCCGAAGTTCTCCTCAAACATGCTCATCAAATCGATTCCCCGATTGAATTTGTCCCAGATCCATACACGGCTTCGGCTATCGGCTTGGCTGGGTCTCATCAGCTTCACAATGCCGCACTTGCGATTGCGGCAACACAACGAGCCGAGATTCCCACCAATGCCAAAATCATTAGTGATGCACTAGCTCATATTCAATGGCCGGGACGCTTCGAGCACTGCCCTGCTCCGCATTCACCACATGGTATTATTCTTGATGCTGCCCACAACCCACAAGCTGCTGAGGCTCTTGTAAAAACATGGCAGCAGCAATACGCTGACCGCAAGGCAACGATCATCTTTGGTGCTGTTGAGGGTAAAAACACTGCGGTTGTCATCTCTATTTTATCAGAGATCGCTGCTCATATTCATCTTACTCCGATCGACTCACCCCGCTCACTGACCCTAGACGAGCTCGCAAAATCGATCAATACCGATACTCCGCACACTATACACGAGCATCCAGCGGCAGCCATTGACAACGCCCACCAACAAGCCTCAGAATCACCTGTCCTTATTTGTGGATCTATTTTCCTTATCGGCCAAATCAAAGCGGCACTCTCTCAACAAAATTCTCGCCCCAGCAATCAGTAAATAATTATCAACCGCGCTCCTTTTGACTTCTTCAAATAAAAGTAGCATGCACCCAATACAAAATGTTCTTTCAATCACTACTCCGCCAAAACGAAATTGGTGCTAATTCTTACCTCGTTGATTTAGACGGCCATCGCGTTGTTCTAGATTCTGGCATGCACCCCAAAGAGGAAGGTATCGAATCCCTCCCTGCTCATCATGAGCTCGATTCCAACAGCGTTGATTCTATTTTCGTTTCTCACTCGCATCTGGACCACTCTGGATCACTTCCAGTCGTAATGAATGACCAACCCGAAGCAGAGGTTTATATGACTCCTGCCACTTCCAAACTGGTCGATGCCCTGCTTCACAATTCGGTCAATGTCATGGAAAGCAAACGTATCGAACTAGGCATTACGGATTACCCATTCTACACGCATCGCGAGCTTGATCGACTTGAGAAACGTTGGCGCACATTCAATTACGAACGCCCTTTCCAACTCAACAACGAAGTCAGAGCAAGTTTCCATGACGCAGGACACATCCTAGGCTCTGCGGGGGTAATGTTAGAAACAGTCGACAAGCGCATCTTCTATACTGGGGATGTTCAATTTGAAGATCAAACTCTCATACCCGGAGCAAACCTTCCAGAGAAGGATATAGACGTTCTCATCGTCGAGACGACCCGTGGTGCTTCACCTCGAGATGAGTCCTACAACCGACAACAGGAAGAAAATAATTTTGCTGAATCTATCAACCGCTGCCTCAAGGAGGGCGGCTCCGTACTCATCCCCGTATTTGCCATGGGTAAGACACAAGAGGTCATGGCTATGATTCATCGCTTCAAAACGGAAGGCATGATCCCGGACGCGCCCGTTTACATTGGAGGACTCAGCACAAAAATGTCGGTTATTTTTGACGAATTCGCTGACTCAACTCCACGTAACCAACCTGGCTTTCGCGTGCTTAAAGATATGGAAGTCAAAACCGGTGGCCGACGCAGAAAGCGAGCTCCTATCGTCTACCAACCCGGCTGTATTTATGCACTCTCAAGTGGCATGATGACCGAAAAAACGGTTTCCAATAACTTCGCTCGCGGCTTCATGGATAACCCAAAAAACGCACTCCTTTTTGTCGGTTATGCTGACCCAGATTCTCCTGCTGGACACATTCGTGCCGGCAAGCGAGGCGACCTCATTAACCTCGATCCTGAGCAACCTCCTGTTCAGTTTAATTGCCCCATGAGTGTTTTTGATTTCTCAGGTCATGCGACCCGTGATGACCTGCTCAGCTATATATTGAGGGTAAAGCCCGCAAAAGCGATACTTGTTCATGGTGATATTGCTGCGACCGAATGGTTTGCTGATCAGCTTCAAGAAAAACTACCTGATTGTGAAACAATCATTCCCAAGCCAGGAAACAAGTACTACCTCTGAGGTAGATACTTATTGCGACACCTGAGAGCACGGATGATCGTAGGATCACCCACACTCGACAGAATGTCACCCCCTGCTACACTAGAAAAAGAATGCATGACCTACCCACATCATTAAGCAGCCGGTTACTAAAGCTTGCGGCGTACACCATTCTTGCGTGCTTAGCACCATTCTCTGCGCTAGCTGACATACGATGCGCCACAGTCAACATCGATAAAGTCTTCAATAATTACAATGAAGCTTATCAACAAAGAGAAACTCTGTTAGCCAAACAAAAAGAATACACACAAAGACTAGCTACCTTGACATCACGCCGAACCAAGGTCAGTGAATCGATGAGCGATTTGCGCAACGAGATCAAACTGCACACTGAAAGCGAAGAGGATAAAGAAGTGTATCGTGATCAGGCACAAAAGCTCCACGACCAATATAAGTCACTCGAGCAAGCCATTGCAGAGCTAGAAAACCTTCATCTCAAGCAGTCAAAAAAGGATTTGCGACTGCTCCTTGATACATCTTTGCGCAAAATACACGCTACCGTTGAGCAGCATGCAAAAGACCATCAATATCATTGGGTTATCGATTTATCTGGCCGCTCCAATAGCACGATATCCCCCTTGATTTATGCAAAAGATGCAGAAGATATCACCACTGATGTATTAAAAACACTCAATAAGTGATAGTCTATCTGCATCCTTACTGCAGTGCCACGACAAGCATTACTTAGCTAAGTGATGCCAATGCTTGATTTAGATCGGCAACAATATCATCGCTGTGTTCGATGCCCACACTGAGGCGGATTAGACCAGGGCTGATGCCAGCCGCAAGCTGTTGCTCAGCGTTAAGCTGACTATGTGTCGTGGTTGCAGGGTGAATGGCGAGGCTTTTTGCATCTCCAACATTCGCCAAATGCAAAAACAATTTAAGTGACTCAATAAACTTCTGACCAGCGTCGCTACCGTCTTTCAATTCAAAGACAACCATGCCACCGCCCTTACCTTTGAGATACTTTTGGCAGCGATCATATTCAGGGTCATCTGCCAATCCAGGGAAACGAACCCACTCCACGGCATCGTGATTTTTCAAATACTCAGCAACCTTCAGAGCATTCTCAGAGTGTTTTTCCATCCTAAGCGGCAAGGTCTCAATACCCTGAAGAAATTGCCATGAATTATCAGGGCTAATACACGCACCTAGATTACGTAAAGGTACTGTGCGCATACGAAGAATATATGCCAATGGTGCCAATGGTTCAGGTAAGTCATGCCCCCAGCGCAGGCCGTGGTATGAATTGTCGGGCTCATCAAAAAGCGGATGCTTACCACCAGCCCAGTTGAACTTACCAGAATCCACCACAATACCCCCGAGGCCAACACCATGACCGCCAAACCATTTGGTGAGAGAATGAATAACTATGTCTGCACCATGATCAAGTGGGCGAGTAAGGTAAGGAGTGGAGAACGTAGCGTCCACAATCAAAGGAAGTCCGTGGGCATGAGCGATCGCAGCAATTGCCTCGAGGTCAGCAACTTCGAGTGCTGGGTTTGAAACCGTTTCACAGAACAGCGCTCGGGTTTGATCATTAATCGCGGCCTCAAAATTCGCAGGGTCAGTTGAGTCCACCAAGCTAACATCAATACCCATTTTAGGTAGAATATCGTTAAACATGGTGTAACTTCCGCCGTAAAGATTACGAGCAGATACAATATTATCACCTGATTCTGCGAGATTGATAATACTATTAAAAATTGCAGCTGTGCCGGAAGCAAAGCCAAGGCCCGCCATTTCGTGAGCACCTTCTAGGAGGCATACTCGCTTTTCCAACACGTCCGTGGTTGGGTTCATCAAACGTGTGTAGATGTTGCCCAGTTCCTTGAGCGCAAATAAATTCGCGGCATGCTCAGTAGAGTCAAAAACAAAGGAGCTGGTGCGATAAAGAGGAACGGCGCAAGCATTGGTACTTGGATCAGGTTGCTGACCTCCGTGAAGACATATGGTTTCGGTTTTCATATCTTATTATATTAAGTAGTTGTTGTTATTTTGTGTTTAGCGCATTGCTGCAAATCTTTTACGTAAAAGGTCTTTCTGAGCGAGGTCGGCGGTCTTCGCTTGAGCATCAATCAGCCATTGATTTTCGAGCTCGTTTTTTGTCGGGCGATGACTTTCCAAATACACACCAAATTTACCAGGAGGAGCATGCTCAGTTTCCTCAGCAAGCGCCATCGCCTCAGAAGTCGACGTCATGTCTCTGGCTGATTCATCCACCAGATCAAACTTACCTCCTTTGCGTGGTATGCCGTCATCAAAGGCTCCAGGATAGAACATGGTGCACTCAGAGAGAGTTTCAACCACTGCAAAGCCAGGGTGAAGAATCGCCCGTTCAAACATCTCATTCATGTGCTTTACCTGCACGGCATGGGTGCGGGCGATAAAGGTAGCTCCTGAGGCCACAAGCTGTGACATAGGATTGATAGGGACATCGATAGCACCTCGCGGATCAGTTTTAGAGCGCCGTCCAATAGGAGTTGTCGGACTAGTCTGATTCTTAGTGAGCCCATAGACTTGGTTATCCATCACCACATATGAAAGATTCACATTTTTACGTGCAGCATGATTAAGGTGATTACCTCCGATCGAATAGCCATCTCCATCGCCGCCAAAGACGAAAACGTGAAGGTCTGGTCGAGAAAGAGAAATACCCGTGGCCAATGGCAATGCACGACCATGGATGAAGTGGATGCCATGAGTATTCACAAAATAGGGAAATCGTGACGAACATCCAATGCCAGCGACACAAACAATTTTCTCATGTGGAATCCCCAATTTCTGGACAACATTAAAAAACGATGCCAGCACGGCGAAATCACCACAGCCTGGACACCAAGTTGGATGATCAGCCTTAAGTTGCTTCTTGGTCAATTTTTCAGTAGGGGCGGACATATCGTGATAATTAGGTGATCGGTTAAAATAGCGGATTACTCGGCAAGAAGTTG
The DNA here is from genome assembly GCA_029252325.1 of Akkermansiaceae bacterium. Taxonomy (GTDB): domain Bacteria; phylum Verrucomicrobiota; class Verrucomicrobiia; order Verrucomicrobiales; family Akkermansiaceae; genus Oceaniferula. Next base: position 16,210 of record JAQXBQ010000077.1, on the reverse strand, counting down.
ATGTGCCTCGTCAATGAGCTCACTGACACGGAAGGTAATACCCATAGTCTTGTTGATCGAGCGAATGCGTGAATCACAGGTAACGGCACGTAACAAAGCGGCTAGTTGCCCCATCCCGTAAACTCCTGAGTCATTCATCTCTGGCACCACTACATGAGTGTAATTCTTGAAAATATTTCCGAGGTCCGTTCTCAGCGGATGAATATGACGGATATGCAGTGAGCCCACCTTATGACCAGCCTCTCGTAACATATCGGTGGCTTCGTGAATGGGACCATAAGTTGAGCCCCAGCCGACGAAGAGTATATCACCTGCTTTGTCACCATAAAAGTCAGGCTCGGGAAGTGACTCAGCCAGCTTGACCAGCTTATTGCGTCGCTTCGCGGTCATCGCCGCATGGTTTTCAGGATTTCCCGATGGATGTCCCCACTCATCATGTTCTAAACCTGTAACAACAGGATACTTACCCTCTGCAGAACGTGACCCTGGAGGAGAATGACGTGTGATTTGATCAATCGGGTAAGGTTTAAAGTCAGCACCTCGTTCCTCGATATCGAGCTCTGGCTCGACCCAATATTTGTCGAGGTCAGGCTCTGAAAACGCCTCGATTCGTGTGGCAATGGCTTGGTCAGAGAGAATCACGACTGGTGTTGAATACTCGCGGGCTATCCGACACGCTTCAAAAGCTGTGTAAAAGCAATCCTCGACATTGCGTGGTGCTAAAACTACGCGAGGAGCATCACCGTGGGACCCATAAATGGCCTGCATCAAATCAGATTGTTCGACGGAAGTAGGCATCCCTGTTGATGGCCCACCCCTCTGAATATTGACAACAATCAGCGGCAATTCAGCCATGGACGCGTATCCCATTGCTTCAGCTTTGAGGGCAAGGCCAGGACCCGAAGACCCTGTAATAGCAAGATGGCCCGAGTAGGCCGCCCCGATCGCTAGCGAGACAGCTGCAAGCTCGTCCTCACATTGGATAAACATGCCCCCATACTGAGGCAACTCAGATCGGAGTTGCTCCATGATTGTTGTCCATGGAGTAATAGGATACCCCGCTCCATAACGACATCCTCCAGCAATGAGGCCAAGTGCCAGCATCGTATTGCCATCCGTAGAAATTCTATTTTCACCAGCATTTTCACCCGGCGCCATGGGCATGTGATTAATATCATGCACTGGCCACATATACCCGGCATCGAAAGCGAGCATCGCATTGCGGAGAATGTCCTCAGATTTACCGCCAAACTTCTTGGCTATAATCGCGCTGATTGTATCACGATCGAGCTGATAAACCGCGCACAGCATTCCCAAAACAAAGATGTTTTTGCCGCGATCTTTGGCTGAGCCACCGATAGCTTCAATTGTGGCCGTCGTGATGGGCACCCCAATATGTATGATTCCGCGTTCCTCTTTGATTTCCTCCACCTTGTCCGAATCATAAAAACAGATTCCTCCATCTCTCAGGGATGCGAGGTGATTGTCGTATGAATCTTGGTAGAATGCTACTAAAGTGTCAGCCTCATCCCCTGGGTGCAGCACCTTGCCAGAGCCCAAATGCACCTGAAAAATAGACGGGCCACCGGAGATAGTGGACGGAATCGTCATGTAGGTCATCACCTCCTGAGCAGTAGATCCGGCCAGCTGTGCCAAGAAAGCACCCACTGACTGGATGCCGTCTTGTGAGTAGCCAGCAAGACGAATCACAGCATTTTTGCGTGTGTCAGAAGAAGAAGATACAGTGGAGGTGCTCATGAATGTGAATAAGTCGGGTTTGGCATAGCACGCACACTTAATATCAAAAGCAAAAAGAGCACTGCAAGGCTCTCATATGCTCATTAGCAGAATACAGCGGCATGCTGGGGTATGGCACTTCCCAGACTTGACGTAGAGCCGCTGCTGACTATGCTACGCCCCCCTCCGAAACAAGAACCGGATCAAAGTAAGCATGGCACTCATTGTTCAAAAATATGGCGGATCATCCGTTGGAACCTTAGATCGCATCCGCAATGTTGCGGCAAGGATTAAGCGGGTACAAGATGCAGGCAACCAAGTGGTCGCAGTTGTATCTGCAATGGGAGGTGTCACCGACAGGTTGCTCGGTATGGCCAAGGAACTCAATCCCAATGCTCCAGAGCGCGAGCTCGATGTGCTTCTGTCTAGTGGCGAGCAACAATCCATCGCTCTCATTGCCATGACACTGCAAAGCATGGGCGTGGATGCGGTATCTGCAACAGGTCGCCAGGCAGGTATTCAGACCGTTGGCAGTCATACTCGCGGACGAATCGACGACATCGACCCCTCACTCATCAAAGGATACCTTGCCGAAGGGAAAGTAGTTATCATTGCCGGCTTTCAAGGAACGACAAAAGACGGACTCATTCACACTCTCGGGCGCGGAGGCTCAGACCTTAGCGCTATTGCCGTGGCATCATCCCTAGATGCCAATGTCTGTCAAATTTTGACAGATGTTGATGGCGTTTACACTTGTGATCCGCGCATCGTATCAGATGCACGTAAGCTCCCCGAAATCTCATACGACGAAATGTTGGAGATGGCCTCATCAGGAACTAAGGTCATGCAGTCTCGCTCTGTCGAATTTGCCAAGAAATATGGTGTTGTCTTCGAAGTCTGTTCCAGCCTCAACGACAACCCAGGAACCATCGTAACCGAAGAACACCCAGCTATGGAAGCAGTAGTCATAAGAGGAGTCTCCATTGAGCGCTCCCAAGCCCGCGTCACAATCACAGATATCCCAGACAGCCCTGGGCACTCAGGAAAAATCCTAGGTTGCCTCGCCGATGCTGAGATTAACGTCGATATGATTGTATCAAACATTGCTAGTGATGGCATGGCTCGTCACTCATTCACGATGCATACCAATGATCTAGGTCGCGCCCAAGCAGCCCTGAAGCCAGTGCTCGGCGAACTCTCCAACGCAGCTCAAATAGAGACCGAAGCTGCCTTAGCTAAGCTGAGCACAGTCGGTATCGGTATGCGCTCCCACTCAGGGGTGGCGGCCAAAATGTTCCAAGCATTGGGTGACGCAGGCATCAATATCGGCATGATTTCCACCTCAGAAATTAAAATTTCGGTCACCGTCAGCGAAAGTCAAATCGAAGACGCAGCCCGAGTTGTTCATGAGGCTTTTGAACTCGATAAGAAGCCTTCGGCTTAATCCAAATAATCCGGACTCGTTCTTTAACGATGCCTACTCCCCTAAGTGGCTAAGTGAACGCCTACGAACACAATCAGCCTAACATTGCCTCCGAGGCGGTTTTATCTGGCACCTACGGCCCCTTTCAAGATAACCATGCTCTCAAAGTTATCCTTTCTACAGGCTTAATTCTATCAGCCATGCTGATACTTTTTTCCCTGTTAGCACGTCAACTTACGCCCGCTATCATATTAGCTGAGCCACAGCATCAAATCACCCTCTTACTGCGTGCAATCTATGTCACTGGGCTAATCGTCAATTTTGCCTGCCTACCCTTTTATTGCCTCTGGATCAACCGCAGCTGTAAAAACGCATGGTTACTCAACCCCCCAAAGATGAGAGTAACTCCTGGGGGGGCTGTCGGTTATTACTTTATACCCATCGTCGCACTATGGAAACCATATGCAAATATGATCGAAATTCGTAATGCAAGCTTTGGTATGCGTAGTAACCTAACCAGCATCATCCCAGCCTGGTGGCTATCATGGTTGGCTCTGCTAATGCTAAATACAGCTCAACTTGCAGGAGGTTATGCCGCCAACCCTGAAATCTCAGCAATCAGCGACAAAATCAGTAGCGTCTCAGCTATCGCAATCATTACTTTAAACTACCTATCCATCACCGTGATTCTATCGATAACGGCCGCTCAGCAGAAAAGAGCTGCTGAGATGCAAAGATAGTCACTTTTTTACAGCTACGCCTTTACAAGGAGAGCTTAATTGCCAAGCATCAAAACTATGCATCTGCTCGCACGTTTTATTGGAGTTCCCTGGGCAATCATTGGGGTTAGCGCACTATTATTACGTGCGATTATCGGGCTCTCTAAACATGCCAAAAATGCCATCGAAAGCGGCTTAACAACCTGGCAATGGAGCGTCTTAGTGCTATTCGCATTGTTTATGGTCGTTGCAGAAGGTTACCGTGGCTTCCAGAAAAAATTCTCTCCACGCACAGCAGCTCGCGTCAAGTATCTGCGAGACCACCCCACATTACTGCGCATTATTTTAGCTCCCATTTTTTCTATGGGCTTTTTCCATGCCAATCGGAAAACCAAACTTACCGCCTACATTCTCACTACAGGCATTATCTGCCTTGTGGTGGCGATCACCTTTTTTTGCCCCGACCCATGGCGTGGCATCATCGACTTTGGAGTCGTTTTAGGTCTAACTTGGGGTTTAATCTCGTTTTGGATTTTCGCAATACAAGCTCTTACCAAGACCAGCTTTTCACAGTCGCCAGAGACACCAAACTCCTAGGCTCAAATCCTCAAGCACTGTTTCTTCTGGGTGATAATGGGCACCTCGGTGCGGCTGGCACCAGCTGATTGGCGTTGGATAGATAGCAATATCCCTACAGCCAAGAGCGTAAACAAAATATTCGTTCCTCCATAACTTATGAAAGGCAGTGGCAGGCCCGTGTTAGGCAACAATGCAGTGCACACCCCAATATTGACTATCGCAGGCACGACGATGATGCCGGTTAAGCCAACAGCTAGTAGTTTACCAAAAACATCTTTAGCATGCATGGCAATAGTTAAGCCGCAAACGATAATCACCACAAAGCAAAACACACTTCCCAGTGTAGCCCACAGGCCCAACTCCTCACCTATCGCAGGAAATATAAAGTCAGTATGAGCCATCGGAAGAGAACCATGCTTACCAATACCATTACCTAAGCCTGTGCCTTCGACTCCGCCTTTGATAAAAGCATTGATGCCGTGCAATTGCTGGTAGCCGTCCCCTTGACGATACTTCTCGGATTCGAGTTCAAATAATGCGTTGATTCTCCCCATTCGCTCTGGGTTCTGCAGAATAATTAGAGCTGCACCGCCCGCGGCAATGATAAACCCTGCGCCCATGTAAGGAATACGCACACCAGCGGCAAACATCACCATCGCACCAGCAGTGCCAAGTGCCGCTGCTGTCCCCATATCCTTTTCAAAAAAGATAAGCATGACCGGAATTCCCAACAAAAAAGAAGGAGACACAAAGCCTTTGAAGAACTTACGCCCTTCTGTTTGGTAGTGAGAATACCATGCAGCAAGTGCAATGATCACAAAGATTTTAGCCAGTTCCGATGGCTGAAACTGTGGCACTCCCGGCATCTTAATCCAGCGCGTCGCCCCGTTGACCTTGTGTCCAATGCCAGGAACATAACAAAGCACCAGCAGAGTCGTGGCGACAATCAACGCAGGAATCCAAAAAGAGCGTAACTTCCGGTAATCAATGTTTGATATAACGACTGCTCCGATTAGGCCCAAAGCGATGAACATCGCCTGTTTTTTAACTAACGAATAACCATCCACATCCTTGTTCCAAATACTCGTGCTTGCGAGCATCACAAGCCCAAGGGTCACCAATGCCGTCACCGCAAGGCTTAAGAATATGGCATTTTTTTGACCCATGAGAAATTAATGAGGAAGTGAATGGCTATAATTCAACAAAGACACTCAACTACTTATTTAGCTGGTATCTTGATCGTACGTCCTGAGTAGAGCTTATTAGCATCCTTAATATTATTGAGCTCAAGCAAGTCATCACGTGATACCTTTAAACGGCTAGAAATACCCCAGAGTGTATCGCCAGGTTTGATGGTATAGGTCTTACCACTGTCTTGAATCGCAGCAAGAGCGGCAGGCTCAATAACGAGAGCTTTGGGAGCATCACTGACATCGTGTATGGCATTACTTGCTGCACCTGGGGCTGGAGATACAGGTGGTTTATCCCTCAAAGCTGCCGCGCCACGAGTCTTTTTCTCTGCTTTCTGAACAGCTGCAGGTTTATGCGTTTCAACAGCCAATTTTTTAGGTGCCGACCTTGGCATTGTTTTAGGCTTTGCTTCAGACGCTTGATTGACTGCTGCAGGCGCGGGATTCACAGGGTGAGCAGAAAGCTCCGCAGGGAGATCCAGCACAATACCTGCACGTAGTGCTCGATTACCATTGAGTGCACGCAAGGCGGTTGCAGACACATTACGACTATCAGCAATACGAGAGTATGTATCACCCGTTACCACAATATGACGACCCGTGGCTGATTGTGCTACAACGGCTCGACGAGGTGCTTGCTTTTTTGTGATCTTCTTTTGCACAGCAGCAGGCTCTGCTGGAGCGAGTACTAATGCCGCTGGTTCTGCCAGAGCTTGCTGCCCCTCATTTGCACTGACATTGCTGGCATCGCCAAAAAAGGCGCTATGAATGTAAATCGCCGCAACAGCCAGCACGTGTAGGATAAGGATAACAAAAAGTGCTCTACCAACGCTAATATTGGGAACATCGGCACCCATACCAGCGTGCTGATCTGCGGTAGCGGTTGTTGCTGCATGCAGCCTCCTCTTACGACCTGTCTTCGCATATAGTACTCGGTAATGAGAGTTGGCTGGCTTATTTCTTTTTATTTGGATTGGCTTGTTCATAATGACGATGTCTTGTTTTTTGGTTAGTTAGGAAAATTACTTCAAATCATTTACAATGCGGCGGAAGTAGTCGCCGCGTTCCTCGTATCCGGAAAACATATCAAATGAAGATGTTCCGGGTGAGAAAAGGATGGTGTCACCACGTTCAGCCATAGCGCGTGCTTGGCTAACCGCATTTTCGAGATTCGTAGCGATCTCAGCGGGAATGGTGTTCGAAATAGGTTCTAATATGTCTTTCAGCTGTTGGGCTATTTCACCAAAGACAATAACGCCTTTAGCTGAGCTCTCCAAACGAGGCAGTAGCTCTGAGTAATCAAGCCCCTTCTGTTTGCCACCAGCAATCAGCACTACACGGCGACTCTGTGAGCGCAGCGCACTATCGAGCGCATGCAGATTCGTCGCCTTGGAGTCATTGATATATTCAACACCATCTAAGGTGCGCACCAATTCACATCGATGCAATGGTGGCGAAAATCCACGCAGAGCTTCATTCACTTCATCAGCTTTTACACCAAAGACAGAGCAGGCCGCATAAGCTGCCATAGCATTCTCAGCATTATGCAGGCCGCGAAGCTGTGTATCGGAGAGATCGATTACTTTCTCTCCACCCTCACATATCCAGCCATCTTGAAGGGTATAATCTGCCTCCAGCTCGGTGGAAAATGTTGCGATACTCGCCTTAAACTCACCCACATCTTCACCGGCACGTATAACCACATGATCTTTTGGCCCCAGGTTTTCAAAGACCCGAAGTTTCGCATCTTTGTATGCTTGCAGTGTCGGATACCGATCCATGTGATCTTCGGAAAAATTGAGCCAAATGACAACATCTGGGTGAAAATCAACGACTGTCTCAAGTTGGAATGAGCTAACCTCAAGTGCTGCTGCTGCAGGCGGCTCATTCATCATTGGCAATTCAGAAAACGGCTGACCGTAGTTCCCACACGGCAGACATGTCACACCGCAATGATTGAGAATGCGGTCTACAATCTCAGTGGTAGTTGTTTTACCGTTCGTTCCAGTGATTGCGATGATTCGGCCCTGATAAAAACGGTATGCTAGCTCAACTTCACCAATCATCTCACCTGCATGCTGCTGATAAGATTTCACAAAGTCGCTATTACCATCAATACCAGGTGAGACCACGAGGACATCACAACTACTCGAATCACCCGTAGCTGACGTGGCATCGGGCACTGCGGCAACACCAGCAGGCAAATCACTAATATGGGTATTGGCATCATGAACAGAAACGTCAGCTCCTGCCGACAAGGCAAGCGCAGCAGCAGCTCGACCACTTGAGCCGGCTCCTAAAGTAATGACGTTTTTGTTTTTCAGATTCATGTTAGACTATTTTCAACAGAGCGATTCCAACCAAGCCACTAAATGCAGAGATGATCCAAAAACGGATGATCACCTGGCTTTCATGCCATCCACGTAGCTCGAAGTGATGATGTATTGGCGACATCGCAAAAATACGCTTCCCAGTGAGCTTGAAGCTCGTCACCTGAAGGATCACAGACAAAGCCTCCATCACAAAAACCCAGCCGATAATCACAAGCAGCAATTCTTGCTTTGCACAAATTGCAGCTGTTGCTAGCCCTCCACCAATAGCAAGAGATCCGGTGTCTCCCATGAAGACTTTTGCCGGGTGACAGTTATGCCAAAGAAATCCAAAACCAGCACCTACAAGCGCTAATAAAAATACAGAAAGCTCAACCACATGTGTGTTGTAAGGAATGAATAAGTATTCCTTCGCCATGTATGCGTGACCTGCCAAGTAAGCAATCACAGCATACGCCAACGAGACAGTAATGGTGCAGCCCGTAGCCAGGCCATCAAGACCATCGGTGAGGTTCACTGCATTTGAGCAACCCACTACTATAAGAGCAAAAAACGGGATATACAAATAGCCCATATCAAACATAGGCTGCTTGAATAGAGGAAAAGTAATTTCACTAATCTGCATGGGACTTTCCACCATTGTATATCCCATACCCATTTCCTGGGTCTTAAAGAACAAGAACACAGCGGCAAGAACTCCAATAGTAAATTGCCAGAACAGCTTGACTCTACCTCTGACACCATCAGAGCTTTTGAGTTTCACCTTCATGTAATCATCAACAAAACCAAGTAAGCCCAAACTAAGCATCACACAGGTTGTGACGGCAACAAAAGGATTGAGTGGGCGTCCACAAAACAACACAGCAATAAGAACCGTGCCTAAAATCAAAATGCCACCCATCGTCGGCGTGCCTGCTTTACCACCGTGCAGCTCATTTAGCTTATGAACCTCCTCCGCGCTACGGATCGGCTGACCTACCTTCAGTGATACTAGCTTACGAATCACCCAAGGACCACAGGCAACACTTACCAAGAAGGTCAGCATACAAGCAAGACCGGCTCGCACAGTTACATAGCCGAGTAATCTCAGGAAGCTCATCGAGTCGGCCCATTGATCTCCGGCTTTGAATGCCTCTAGCCAATATTCGTAAATCCAATATAACATAATACGGTTGATGCGTTAGTTCTGAGGAAATGCTTGATTCATTACCTTTTCCATTCCAGCCATGCGACTACCCTTGAACAGCGCACTGTCCCCCTCCTTGCAAAAATCTTTAATCCATGTCGCCGCAGATTCAGCATTATCAAATTGATGCGCATCGGCACCGATTTCGATCGCTCCTTCGTAAATCTGTCCTGCCCCATCACCGACACTGACCACAGTCAGATTCTTCTCCGCAGCAAGCTTGCCCACACGACGGTGCTCAGCATCTGAATGAACGCCTAATTCTGCCATAGCACCTAATACTACCAAACGCCGTGCTCCATTATGAATTGGCAATTCTGCCAGTGTCTCAATCGCCGCTATCACCGAGTCAGGGTTGGCATTGTAAGTATCATCAATGACCACAACGCCGCCAGAAACGTATTTTTGAAGGCGTCCACTTGACAATTGCGCCTGATTTAGACCGGCTGCAATCTCAGCCGATTTCATGCCGAGCGCATGACCCGCCGCTGCAGCTAACAAGGCATTATTAACCATATGCTTACCACCAACACTAAGTTTAACTAGCGCCTCCTCCTGCTGGTCTATGCACAATTTGAAAGCGGATCCTGTCTCTGTAATCCGCAAATCTTCAGCTCGAACAATTCCGCGACAATTGCCAGCAATCATTACCTTCGCCCTTGTTCGCTCCATCAAGTAGTCTACAAAATCACAACTTGCGGGAAGGATTAATGTCCCATGATCAGGCAATGTCCTCGCTAGCGCACTCTTCTCTTCTGCGATACCTTCACGCGTTTTTAGAAATTCAATATGAGCCGTTCCAATATTAGTAATAATCCCAATATCGGGATCCGAAATTTGGCAAAGCGGAGCAATCTCACCAGCATGGCTCATGCCCATTTCCCATACACAAACTTGGTCATTCTCCTCGGTTGATAAAACACTGAGCGGTAAACCAATATGGTTATTATAGTTACCCTTAGTGGCATTCACTTTGAACTTCTGAGCAATCACTGATGCCGTAAAATCCTTTGTTGAGGTTTTACCATTTGAGCCCGTTATTCCAATCACTCGAATATTGAGCTGTTGGCGATACCATTTAGCGAGCCGCTGCAATGCCAGTAGTGTATCTTGAACTAAGACGATGGGAATATCCAGCTCAGCTGAATCCTTGGGTAGCTCATCAAGTATCAGGCACGAAGCACCGGCTTCAACGGCTCTCACCGCAAATGAATTACCATCAAAATGATCCCCTCTCAGTGCGATAAAAAGAGAATCCGTCGACAGAGTTCTCGTATCCGTTGAGACGGAAGTAACGATGACGTTACCATCATCAGCCGCCGCCGATACAAGCTCGCCACCTGTGGCGCTTGCTATCTCGTTGACGGTAACCGGCTTCATCCTATATTTTATACAATAGTCTTCTTAAGGTTCATGGCTTTGTAGGCCGCCCTGCGATCATCAAAATCAATGCGCTTACCCTCTATCTCCTGGTAGCTTTCGTGTCCCTTGCCCGCAACCAGCACAATATCCCCCTCTTCGGATAGATTCACGGCAGTTTGAATTGCATCCATGCGATCCTCAATCTTCTGATACCTCTCACCCGAGATGCCCTTCTCGATCGAAGCCATAATAGCGCTGGGCTTTTCTGACCTCGGATTGTCTGAAGTGATGATGCAAAAATCGCTCGCTTTGGATACGGCTTCCCCCATCAGTGGTCGCTTACTTTCATCCCTGTCGCCGCCACAGCCAAACACAGTAATAAGGCGCTTCGGCTTTAGCTCCCGCAATGCAGCACAGGCATTTGCTAATGCGTCTGGAGTATGTGCATAGTCAACGAATACAGCAGCCCCGTCACGCGAGCCGATATTTTCCATTCTGCCTGGCACTTGAGGTGTCGTTGCTAAGGCCTTAACTGCGTCACGAACTTTGACACCAACAGCAACCGATGCAGCAAGGGCTGCCACACAATTATAAACATTGAACCTACCAATGTAAGGTGTCCGAACAAGGTGATCGCGTTCCTTATATTTGACAACAAATTCACTCCCCCTGACAGTCTGATGCTCGCGACCAATACGCATATCAGCATGCACACCATAACCGTAGGTAATGAGGTGTAATCTACCTTTAAACTCCTCTACGAGGCGCTGCCCATGAGGGTCGTCAAGGTTGATAACTGCTGTGGTTTTCTTTTTCCCAGCCTGAGTTTCAAGCAGCTCAAACATTCGTCGCTTAGCGGCAAAATAATGTGCCATATTACCATGATAATCTAAATGATCTTGGCTGAGATTCGTAAATACGGCTGCGTCCATTTGCAGACCGTCTGTTCTTTTCTGCGCCAAGGCATGTGATGAGATCTCCATAGCCACACCACGGCAATCATTGGCTGACATTCGAGCTAATATGGATTGAAGTTCAATCGGGCCTGGAGTGGTGTGCGTTGCCGTAGAAATTTCCTCCCCGTCATTGACTTGAACTGTTCCCAGCAAGCCTGCACGACTCCACGTTTGCTCCATGATGGAATGCGTGATGAATGCTGTGGTTGTTTTTCCATTCGTTCCCGTCACACCCACGACCTTCATTCCCTCAGCAGGATGCTCATACCAAGCACAAGCTAAGGCAGCAGCTGCTGCGCGAGTGTCAGCAACATGCACCCAACACACTTGATCGTCATTATCCGCAGGCTTTTGACTCTCAGAAACAATGGCCAAGGCTCCATTCTTCAGAGCCTGCGGCACAAATTCATGGCCATCTACCTCATTACCTTTTACCGCCACAAAAATACTACCTGTGATAACCTCACGGGAGTCCGTATATATACCTGTAACATCTCCCTGTTGATCTCCATTAACGGAGATAACATCTAGAGTGTTGATTGCTTGTTCTAAATTCATTCGATTAAAGTTCTGATTTTGCCACCGTTTGAGTCGGATCACCCTGCTTACTGGGCTTCATGCCCATTAGGTTCGCGACACGAGTGGCTACTTTGGAAAAAATAGGGGCGGCAACATTTCCACCTCCAGGTGTCACCTTTGGCTTACCCTCTTCGCGGTCTGGCATGCTTGGATCATCAATGACTACGACACAGACAAACTCCGGTTGATCTGCCGGCATCATTCCCGCGAAAGAAGTCGTGTAGCGTTTATCTCGGTCATTTTCTCCGTTATAATAGCCCCCATCAGGATGGATCTTTACGGTTGTCCCTGTCTTGCCGGCAACAATGAAACCCTCCACTTTAGCTCGTCGGGCAGTACCTTTCTCATCAACCACTGTTGCCAGAGCTTGACGCATCTTCTCTGCGGTTTCTGATTTGATCACCCTGCGAACTCTCACTTTGTCATAGCTATGAGTTGTGGCCCCATTATCAGCCATCATCGACTTCAGTAGTTGGGGCTTCATCAAAACCCCATCATTAGCAATAGCAGAGTAGGCGCAAGCAACCTGCAAGGGCGTCACGCTCACTGCGTAGCCATATGAAATACGTGAGAAGTCGGTCGGGTTTCCTGTATTTCTTACTACACCAGCACTTTCGCCAGCCATAAGAATATTAGTCTTAGCCCCGAAACCGAAGGCGCTAAGGTATTCGAAAAACTTATCCGGTCCAAGCTCAAGAGCTACCTTGTATGATCCTATATTACTCGATTTGGCGAGAATCTGTTGAACCGTCAAGTCACCAAAGGTTTTATAATCCCTCACCCTAACGGAGCCTTCGCGGTATGGCGCACAGTCAAAAATTGTATCGGGTTGAATGAACCCTTCGTTCATAGCGCCCGCGGTGGATATGATTTTAAAAGTGGACCCCGGCTCATAAATCGCCTGGGTAGCATAATCAAAACCATTTTGAGTGATGTTCTTACGGGTATTAAGATTGTAGCTTGGCCTACTTGCCATCGCCATAATGGCTCCATTTTTTGGATTCATCAACACGATCGCACCCTTCACAGACGAGAATTTTTCAAGCCCTGCCTCCAGTTCCTCTTCCAACACTCTCTGCATTCCCATATCGAGGGTGAGCTGAACATTAAGGCCGTGGCGGGGTGGGGTTACCTTGCCAGGCTTTGCGATATCAAGTGGTCTGTATTTATTTTTGTGGGTAATCACGTTACCGTTTTTACCAGCCAGCTCATCATTCATCTTGTTTTCGATACCTGAGCGACCCCTGACAATTCTCCCCTGTTCATCTGCATCCTCACCCACGTAACCAACTATCGCGGCTGCCATATTAGGCATGACATACCAGCGTTTTTGCCACTCTTCAAAAACGATAGATGGCGAAATCGAATAGTCATGAGCAAGCCGCTTCATGTTTTCAGCATCTTCTTCAGACAAGTCAGATTTGATCACTACATATTTCTGATCTTCCTTGTTGAGCTTCATGCGCTGACGAAGCATAGCTGGCGTCATGCCCAGTGGCCTCGCAAAGGTTTCAACTACATGGTTGATGTGCTGCGCAATCATATCTTCAGCCTTCATGCCCGCTTTGAGCCCAGCGGCTCTGGCCTCAACTTTCCGATTACGCTTATTTTGATCCCACAAATACCATTCTGCTGTTTCTCGAAGCTCTTTATTTGCCAGGGAAAGCGCAGCTACAGCAGGATTATTCAATCGCAACTTGTCTATTGCCATACGTGCACGAGGAATGTTTCGTGCAATGAGTTGATTATTGCAGTCAACAATACAGCCGCGATTGGCCAACAATACAACAGGTTCTGTAGTCTTCGCTGACTTCACTTGATAATCATTTGCCTTAACCACGTGCAAATAAATGAGCCTAACCGATAAAACACTCAGCCCACTCACAAAAAGCAGGCAGAGAACAATGCATCGGTTGTAGAAAGCTGATGGATTCACAGAAGGGGGGTTATCATGGTTGGACTCGAGCTAGGCTGGGGGCTTTATGCATTTCGCTTGCTATGCGAGAGCCATGCGGTGGTATTATCTCCACCAACCTGGCGGGCACCTCAATAAGCTCAGACCCAGCCCGCGTGAGATCATCTCGAATTTGGTAGATATTGAGCTTCCTATCGATCTTTGCCTGCAAGCTATTGATTGAACTACCGTGATCAGTGATTCGCCTTTCCGTCTTGCGTATTTCCTTCACCACCTCGACCTGGCTATTCTTAAGCCATGCATGCACAAATCCACCGCCCATCAATACCGGAGCCGCGAAGCCGAGAAGCACCATCTCAGCGATGGAAAATCTACGATACTTGTTACGGTGCTTATTCATGATTGGGGGGCTTATCTTTTTTCGACCACTCTCAATTTGGCGCTGCGTGACCTCTTGTTATCTCTGAGCTCATCTTCACCTGCGGTAACGGGCCGACGAGTCATCATCTGATACTGGTAATCTGGATTTGGCCTAGGCTCTGGCCACTCTTTGCGGTCAACATGAGATTGAGACGCATGCCTGAAAAACTGCTTCACCATTCGATCCTCTAAGCTGTGAAATGTAATCACGAGCAGTCGCCCACCCGGATTGAGTAGCTTCGATGCATTATTCAAAAATGTGCGTAATGCCCCGAGCTCATCGTTGACGGCAATACGAAGGGCTTGAAAAACACGAGTGGCAGGATGAATTTTACCAGCTGGCCCCTTGGATCGAGGCTGAATCGAAGCAATAAAATCAGCAAGATCAGTCGTGGTTGTAAATGGCTTATCCTGGCGTCTCTCGACAATACGTCGAGCCAACTTACTGCCTGCGCGCTCCTCGCCATACTCATAAAAAATAGTCCTCAGCTCTTGCTCGGGCAAATGATTGACTAGATCCGCTGCCGTCTCTCCACGAGATCTATCCATCCGCATATCAAGAGGGCCTTCTTTGCCAAAAGAAAAGCCGCGACTTGCTTCATCGAGCTGCCATGAGGAAACCCCGATATCGATTAGGATTCCGTCCACTTTATTCACTCCAACGCCTTGAAGAATATCTGGCAAATCGGAAAAATTCCCTCTCAAAGGGGTAAAGCTTGAAGCGTGTGGCTTGAGTCTTTCTGCAGCAAATTCATGGGCTTGCTCGTCTTGATCAACGCCGATAACTTTGGCCCCAGCTTCGAGCATTGCCTCGGTGTGTCCACCCCCACCAAGTGTAGCATCAACGATTAGCTTGCCCTCAGCAGGAAGCATAAAATCCATCACCTCGTCCAGCAGCACTGGTTTGTGGTAAGGGGTATTCATCGAGTTGTCTGATTCCATACATTGCTCCCTGCATTCTTGAGGAAACGAAGCCGAGCAGTCAGGGTGGGACTCCCTCCAAGTCATCCCAACCCCGACAGCTACAAACTTTGCTTCAGTAAACAACATGAATTCGTAAGGGTAGACTGCATGCTATCATCGACGTGTATTCCAAGAAAACGGGTGGCTGTGACGAGCTGCGCCTGAGAAAAACTGCAACGCGTAAGAGACGGTGCAGAGGTGAGGCTCCCTCCAAGTTACCTCAACCTCTGCACGCGTGTCTCCATGCTGGGGGAACAGCATTGTTGTCATTTCTGTATCAGCGTATTGCACAGGAAAATTGTTTGTTTAGTTTAGAAGAAACCGAACTCATCATTGGCATCAGATATGATGCTTGCCTCATGGGCCTCACGGAGTTTGCGGTGGTTCTCTTCGTTTAAAATTTCGATAAAGTCGCCTCGACCAACCAAGACTAGGCTTTCTCCGGGGACTAAGCCGGGGTGATCGAGCAATGCTTTTGGGACGCTCAGCTTGCCCTGCTCGTTGACATGGGCTTTCGTGCACCTCTCAAAAATAATACCTATGATGCTTCGCTTCTGGGCTGGTGAGCGCTCACTGTCATTGACCTCTTGCTGCATCTTCTCAAACTCGGTTTCGGTAAGTACACGTAAGGTAGGAAAGCCTTCATTCGAAGAAACCATTAGCCTCAGCACCGTGTTGACGACCTCTGAGCGCCAATCACTAGGAATGGACACACGACATTTCGTGTCCATTTTGTAAGGGAAGTATCCCCCCATGCTGTGATTTGTAGTGCTCATAAATACACGCAATTGCCCTTGCGGACCCATTAAGTACACTTTAGTGCACTACAGGTCAATATTTAATGTGCATAT
>JAQXBQ010000035.1 GCA_029252325.1 Akkermansiaceae bacterium | reverse complement strand
ACTGATCACCACTGGCCCAAAATTGAGCTTCGGTCTCAGTCTGGCCTGATCCAAGTCGGCCCAAAAAGATGTTGTCGACTCTGGCAAATCCGAGGCTGGCATTGCCGTCTAGAGCGTAGAAACGCAGGAAAAGTGTCTTGCCATCAACTCCACTGGGAGCAGTGAAGGAGAAATTTTCTGTTTGGTAGGCGCGATTAGTCGATGAAGATGAGTCTGCTGTATGTATGATGGTTTGTGTGCCCGTGATGGTGTTGTTGGCGGTGGTGAAGAGCTGAAAACGAATTTTATCACTATCGACCCAATTGCTGCCATCAAGCCAAGCATAACTAACGGTGAAGTTCTCACCGGCGGCGAGAGTGTGGCTGGTGTCGAGGCCGAAGTCCTTTGTCGTAGGATTCGCATCAGACAGAACACTGTTCCAGCCACCTCCATTTGGGCTGGTGTTGTTGTCTCTGAGCGCGTTGATGTTTTGGCCTGATGAAGCAAGGTTCGTCCACTGATTGATTTGTGAGAATTTGCCCTGATTGCCGGCTGTTGCGGTGTTGGTTTCAAAGCCGCCGTTGTTGACCGCATTGTCATGCTCTCCATTGCCAGCATCGCCATCGTCGTAATCGATGATGATTTTGTCGATTCCGCTCGGTGTGGTGACATCATTGGGTGAAAACGTGAAGCTGTAGTTGTAATTGAAGCTTGCATGACTACCTCCTTTTGGTGGAAAGCGAGGCTTATCCATCTGGACGTCGAAGTTGGTGACGTCTCTGATGAGTTCGTCAAGTTTCGCAGGTTCTGAACCCGCTAGGTCGTTGGTTTCTCCAACATCAGTTGATGTGTTGTAGAGGTATTGATCGTCACTGCCATCGATCACCAGTTTCCATTCATTTTTGCGCAGGCCTAGTCCGTTGTTGCCTGCAACACAGATGTAATCATGTGGAATCGAGGTGTCACTGCCCTTGAAACGATCAAGCAGGTTGGAACCCATCAGCTCAGTAGGAATAGAGCTTCCTCCATGTGCCAACATGGTAGGAATGAGGTCCATTGAGTGAATAGGTTTGTCGTAGGTGCTGCCGTTGGTGATGCCTGGCCCCGCCACTAGCATGGGGACTCGGCAACCACCATCATGGGGATCTCCTTTGTCGCCTCTGAGGGGAATATTGACAGATTCGTTTTTTTTCGATCCGCCGTTGTCATTAATGAAGATGATAAGTGTATTATCGTAAACAGAATCTGAGGTGTTGCCGTCATTGTTTGGATCCTTGAGTCGATCTATGAGCAGGCCAATGTTCCTATCCATTGTATAAACCATGGAGCAGTATTGTTTGCGCACGTTGCTCATGCTGCTAAAGTTAGCATAATTAGGGTGGCTGGGGTCGTTGAGTAATGCGTAATCCGAGGATTCATACATGGGTGTGTGTGGAGCATTGAAGGCCACATAGAGGAAAAATGGATAATCTTTGTTAGCGTGCTCAGTGACATATTCACGGGCTCTTGTGCCGAATGCGTCAGTGACGTCGCCAGCCCATTTTGAATTCTGCTCTTCGTCAACGTCATTGGCGAGACTGTCATCTTTGTTGCCAGGAGACATTTCTCGCAGCCCTCTCTGCCGATATTCGTAGCTGCCAAATGCGTGGTCATCCATTGGGACGTCATAATCCCTGGAGCCGCTCAGCATTCCAAAAAAATGATCGACACCTTGTCGGGGAGGGCGATTGCCAGGGGTGAGGACTTTATTTCCAGCGCTGTTCAGGGTGTCGGCCTGTGCCCCGACGTGCCATTTGCCCACTGCGAGTGTTTTATAGCCAGCAGTTTTCATTCTCTCGAATGCGATCACTTCCTCGTTAGCAAATCCGTCTGGGCCGTCTGCGGGGTCGAGAGCATTGTTGATGTTGTAGAAGTAACCAACGCGTTGTTGGTATGATCCAGAGAGTATGGAGCCGCGGGATGGCGAGCAAACGGCTCCTGTGTAGGCTACTGAACAAAGGCTCCCTCCCGAACGAAGTGTATCGAGTTGGGGTGTTAAAATATCAGTCGTGTTATTTGTGACCTCATTCATGAAACCAAAGTCAGCGTATCCAGCATCATCAGAAATGATGAGTACGACATTGGGCTGGTTTCCAGAAACAATTGGGAAACAGCACAGAATACTGGTGATGAGGATGAATAATTTCCTATGCATGGTGGAGGTCTCGTGAGGCTGACTTCAAAAGCATCTTTACTACTGTATCAATGGGAGCTGAGTGATGAAAATCGGTAGCGTAATAATGACATCAAATCCATTGAGCCAATTCATTATTTAATAAAAGCTAAGCTTTAACGCTTTATTTATCTAAAAAATGCACAAAAGCACG
>JAQXBQ010000020.1 GCA_029252325.1 Akkermansiaceae bacterium | reverse complement strand
GCATTCGCAGAAATTGAATCTGAAATCTACACAGGATATCATTCCATCTACGAGTTTCGTGGTGTGGATCTCGGAGATGATCTCGTTGACGTAGGTGTTGATCTCAATTACGAGCTCGCCGAAGGTCTCTCGCTAAACGGTGGTGCATGGTATGCGAGCTGGGATTCTGGTGGCCCTGCTGACGAGCTTGACCTATACATTGGACTGACCAAAACTCTGGGTGATTTTGACTTCAGTGTTGGATACACCTATTACATGTTTCCAGGTGCAAGCGATGATAACACTGAAGAGGTCTTCCTCGGGGTATCTACTGAACTTGGGTGTGGTCTCGGACTTGCATTGACATACTACGAGGACATTGATCAATACAGTGGTGGTTACTTTGAGTTTGAGGCAGCTAAGAGCTTTGATTTGTCCGAATCTTTGGTTGTCGATTTGGCCGTCGGAGCTGCTTGGTGCGATAATTACGAACTAAACACAGAGGTCGATGGAAGCAACATGGATGGGTTTAATCACTGGTATATTTCAGCATCAGTGCCATTTGAGCTTAAGGAGGATGTCTCATTGACCCCCTATATCAAATACGTAGGCACTGCGAGCGAACTTGATACAGATTTTGTCAGTGCTGATGAAGGAAACGATGATCTCTTCTATGGCGGCGTGACTCTATCAATCGCATTCTAAAAAATTTAACTGAATGAAATCATAGTTCAGTTTGTCTGGAGAATGAGGGTCTGCATCGCAGGCCCTCATTTTTTTTGCACGATAAAGGAGAAGTGATCGAAGAGGAATCCACCTAGGTGGATTTTTTTTTGCGCTTGAGCAAATCAAAGCAAGTACCACAGTACATGCAACGCCAGCGTTGAATAAAAAGAGTATTGAGAATGGCTGTCGTGCCGTAGTTGAGGGGCCTAATTCTATAAGCCTTGCCGTGTTTGTGAGCGAGGTTATCGAGAAATGGTGTGGATTTGCAGAGCGGGCAGAGTGTGGACCTGCGTTTCATGTATGCAATGAACCAAGAAACGATACAGGCAGCTAAACATGCCACCAATAACTCAGCCGCGCGCTTTTTGAGCTCAGGATTTATATAGAAAAACGCGACCGCTGCGGTGATCAAACCAATGATGCTAATGTAAAAGACAAGAGAGAATAATACCGCTACAATGAATCTCTTTTTGTAGGGTATCGATCGAGCTCTTTTGTCACAAGAAGGCTTGTAGCAGTTTTTGGCAACAGATCTAGGGGGTAACCTACGCTTTTTATGATCGGCACGCTTTGATGTGTGTTCCGATCCAGGCATAAGTCGTTTGTTAGGCTCTGGCGATGATTACAGGAGCGGGGCAATGACCAGACTGACAATTGCCATGACATTGATGAGAATATTCATCGATGGGCCAGAAGTGTCCTTGAAGGGGTCGCCAACTGTGTCACCGACTACGCAACCTTTGTGGGTCTCGGAATTTTTGCCGCCATGGTGACCATCCTCGACGTATTTCTTAGCATTGTCCCAGGCTCCCCCGGCGTTGGACATAAAGAGCGCCATAAGAATGCAGCCGAGCAGCGCTCCACAGAGCGTTCCGGTGAGTGCGATAGCACCTACGCCAAAAGCATTGAAGCCAAAGCCAACCGCAATGGGGGTGCCTACAGCGAGTACTGCTGGCATAACCATGCGCTTGGTCGCTGCCCGGGTAGCAATATCAACGCACTTGTCAGAATCGGGTTCGCCAGTGCCTTCGAGTAGACCTGGAATTTCACGAAACTGACGGCGGATTTCGTTGATCATTTCAAAGGCTGCTTTGCCGACGGCATCCATAGTGATGGCTCCGTTCAGGAAGGGAACTACGCCACCAATGAACAGGCCGACGAAGAAGGTGCGAAGCACAGCCTCGTCCTTGAAATTAAAGTCGGTGATGTGTGCCTTCTGGATGAATGCAGTGATAAGCGCGAGAGCAGCAAGGCCGGCAGCACCGATGGCGAAACCTTTGCCGATGGCGGCGGTGGTATTACCCACGGCATCGAGGCCGTCTGTGATTTTCCGGGTTTCTGGTCCCATGGCACTCATTTCAGCGATGCCACCTGCGTTGTCAGCAACTGGTCCGTAGGCATCGATGGCCATAGTGATACCGACAGTGCCTAGCATTCCGACTGCGGCCATGCCGACGCCAAGTAGCCCAGCGAACTCGTAGGAAACGAAAATGATAGCAGCGAGGGTGAGCATGGGAATAGCGACCGACTTGAGGCCGACAGATAGGCCGGTGATCATTACAGTTGCGACACCAGTTTCTCCGGATTTGGCGATGTCACGTACCGGCTTTCCGCCTGTGTAATACTCGGTTATTAAGCCGATGATGATGCCTCCTACAGCTCCACAGAGAACGGCGGCTGCGATATTACTGCTGACGCCTAAAATGTTACAGAGTCCAAATGCTCCACCGATAAAGATAACGGCAGCACCAATGGTTCCTATACGTAGTGCACTGGCTGGGTCTTTGGCCGCCATGATTTTAACAAGAAGAATTCCGAGGATGGAGCAAACCAGCCCCATCGTTGTGAGTGCAAGGGGCATGTGCATGAGCGTCTCTTTGGTGGCACCATGAGCAACAATAGCACCAGGATCTGATACATTCAGATTGGCGGCCATGGCAGCTACAATCGCTACGCAGGCTATCTGGGCTCCGCAGTATGACTCAAAGATGTCTGAACCCATGCCTGCTACGTCGCCTACATTGTCGCCCACGTTGTCTGCGATTACACCAGGGTTACGCGGATCATCCTCCGGGATACCGGCCTCGACTTTACCTACGAGATCGGCACCTACATCAGCAGCCTTGGTGAAGATGCCTCCACCGACACGATAGAACAAGGCGACGAGCGATGCCCCCATGGCAAAGCCTTCCATGATTTCGGCGACGGCGTGATTGTCTTTGTAAAAGTAGTAAACGCCTCCGAGTCCGATCAGTCCCATTGAAGCGACGGTGAGTCCCATGACTGAGCCACCAAAGAATGCGACGCTGAGAGCATCGGCCTGGCCGTTGTCCCGTGCGGCGATTGTTGTGCGAACGTTGGCGCGGGTCGCTGTGAACATGCCAACAAATCCTGCGAAAGAGGAAGCTAGGCAACCTAGGAAGAATGCAAGTGACTGCTGCTTGCCGTATTCAGCTTTTTGGAAAAAGAAGAGCAGGCCGCCGATAATGATGGCGAACAGCGAAATCAGCACGAATTCCCTGCGCATGAATACCATCGCGCCTCTATGAATTTGATCTGCAATCTCCTTCACTTTACCTTCACCACCAGACCGTTTCAAAATGGTGGCAAGAATGAGAAATGCGACGACGAGACCAGCGAGGCCCGCGAGAGGAGTGATAATAGGATTCATGGTTTGTTGGATCTATTTGTTGTTCAGTTATCGGGCTGTATAGGAGTCTGATAACAAAATAAAAAGCGGGGGTTAATAACCCCGCTTGGAACAAGTGGCTATCATACAAATGAAGCACACTCTGGCAAACAAAAAGATAGCTAGTTTCTCTGAACGATGGCAAGCTCCAGATTACCATTGCATATGGCTATACCTGCCATTGTTATTTTGCTCAGGGCAGCTTTATAGGAGACTTTTTGTGCTTCACGTGTGTTTTAGCGTTCTTTATTACGTGCAGGCCTTGATAGACCCAAAAGTCGTTTGACCTGATCGAGTGGGTTTTCGGCCCTCTCCCGAGGGCGTAACTGGCTATTTGTGTTGCGGTCTAGATGAGCCGATAGGGGGGCTACTGGCGGCTCAGAAAGAAGCTTTTTTATGGTATCTGCCGGGATGATATAGGTTTTGATACGACTACCCCGTGCGATGACTATTCCCGCAATTTCGCCATCGAGATTGGTCACGGGAGCACCGGTGTCTGTCGGATGAATGGGCATATCGGACTGCACGACACTGGGGAAATCTGTTCGAATACGGCTTGGAATTGCGCCCATGCGCTCCATTGTGTTCATGCGCTCTTGGGGGATGCGGCGAATGGAGGAGTTTTCAGATAGTGAGCCAAGTTTCACCTTGGTTTTTTTACGCTGTTTACCGCGCTGATAAGTCACATCGATATTGGAACCGGGTTGAAGCCTCTGCAGGAGCGTTCTCATTTCCATGGCTCCAGATAGGTTTTCTTGGCCGACGGCTAGAATAATATCGCCCTGGCGCAGCCCAGCTTTGGCCGCCGCAGATCCAGGCATGATTTGCTTGAGTGGAACGCCTTTCTCTTCCTTGTCAAAATCCATCATAACACCAAGGTAAGCTTTGTCTCCGTCTCTCAGACTGCGCGCTGCAACGCTGACTACACCAAGGCTGCCAACGTCTCCGTCTGGACCAGCAAGCAGGATGAAGCTTCCTAGACCCATGGGTTTTGCTTTCCAGAGCTTAACGGGGCTGAGACGTTTAGCGTGGTTCTCGCTCTTAAATATTGCGAGATCATGATCTGGATAGATTCCTGCTAAACGGGTTGCCAATGCCTTACCTTTTGAGGTGACGGCGACAATATGATGGCGAATATCTTCAACTTCGCTCCACTTGGTAAGGATGACCGGCTCAGTATCGACAGCTGACATTACAACTGTGCCATAGCAGATCATGCTACCTTTGTGATAAAGGGTAACGGTACTCTGTGCGGCTTGTTCAACGCTTTTTTTAGATACGCTATAAAAGCTCGAGGCTTGTTGCTGGAGTTCTTTTTTCTCTTGTCGAGTGAGCCCTGCTAGGGGATCAGGCATTAGGTGTTGATGCTGCGCGATCGCTTGCAAAGACAGGCAGGTCCATGCAAATGAAGCTATCAATAATACTACAAATGTGGGGACTTGAGATTGATCTTTTTTCATGGTGATAGGATGATTCATGGCGGGGTGCAGCAATGCTGTGTCGTCTAGCGATTACCGCGTAAATCGATGTCCCCACGTCGGCCCAAAGTTACATTGCGAGTCAGCACATCGTTGTCGCGGTGGAGGAGTATCTTTATGGTGTCACCAGGCTGATGTTGCGCGATAACAATGTGAAGGGTACGTAAATCTGGGGTTGGCTTGTTCTCTATTTGGCCAATGATGTCGCCAGCCCTAAGGCCACCATTACTGGCGGCTCCTCCCTCAAAAACATGCCGTATGCTCATGCCTTTTTTAGTCGGCGTGCCGGGGATAATGCCGATGACTGGTGCATCAGGATTGTCCAGCATGGAGCTGCCACCAAGGCGTCCCCAAGTTTGACCTTTTTTAAGTTTGTCCCAGTCCTGTAACACTCCTGTGATGCCAGCGTGGTTGTTGGACATGAGTGATTTGCCAATCGAAGAATGAATGCCTACGATGTTTCCTTTCATATCAAAAAGGGGCCCGCCACTATCACCCCCTATGAGGGCGCAATCAGTGCTGATAAATTCATCGAGACCACGTGCGATGACTCGACCGAAACGAACTGGTGGAGTGCGCACTGGGTCGTATCCGCCGGCATGACCAAGCGCGATAACCAGGTCGCCTGTTGTCAGTTTTTGGGTGCTCCCCACGTTTGCATGTGGCCAGCCCAAAGTGGGTGTTGGGTCGCTAATCTGCAGCATGGCGGTGTCACGTGTGTAGTTGGCACCCAATACTTTGCCTCTTGCTTGTTTCCCATCTGGAAAAATGACGGTCATTTCATCTGAGCCACGCACGACATGACCAGCTGTGAGTATCAGGCCGTTTTTGTTGACGACAACGCCGCTGCCGGACGCTCCGTTTTTCATGGAAAAAAGTGAAACGGTGGCAGGTAGCACCTTTCCAACAACGCGCGTAACTTTTTTCTCTAGTGTTTTGAGCTGGAAGAGGTCCGCTGGGCTGGGAACTGCCAGCAGTGGCTCACATAACATGGTTGCGGCTGCAGCCATGGTAAATGTTGAAAATAGGGTGCGGGGAAATCTCATATGAGCAGACTTAGAATGGGTAGTTTTATTCTTAATAAACAATTCACTAGGAGAAGCGTTGCATAAACTGGTGTTTGTGCCACAAATTTCGGAGTCGGGCTAGCTTGAGCAAGCTCTTTGAGCTACAATGCCGTGGCTAGTGGCAAGCAGTAAGTATTATACGATGGCAGCAAAAAAAACCAATTCGGGATCTCGCTCGGTGCGCAGGCGCTCCTCAGCTGCCAAGTCTGGGCGAAAAAAAGCGGCGCCTAGGCGCCGTGCAGCAAAGAAAAAATCGAGTCGCAGTAAATCGAATAATCGTAATCGAGGCTGCCTGATGATGATATGGTGCTGGCCTTTCGGGCTTGTTGACCGCTTTACCCAAGATTTAAACTTGCTGATGAAGTGGCCCGCCAGAGCTGTTGGTTACTTGGCTGTATTGGTGATGGCCTTTTTGATGTTTGTGGCGTTTGTCTATGGTGCCCGATCGCTGCGCTATAACATGGACAAGGTAGCTGAAATGCCAGCCAGAACGGTCGTTTATGCTCGAGATGGACGCAGTGAGATAGGGCGTTTGCACGGTGATAACCGATACATTGTTCGGTATGATCAAGTGGCTGAAGAATTTAAGGATGCGCTGATATCACGGGAGGATGCTCGTTTTTATAGTCATTTTGGTGTCGATATTAAAGGGGTGGTCAGAGCAACAGTGGAAAATATCAAACGTCGTCGTTTTGCCCAAGGTGCCTCGACTATCAGTATTCAGCTGGCAGAAAATACATGGTTTCCGCCTGACTCGGGTAAGAAGAAGTCATCGCTTCAACTAATTGATCAGAAGCTACTTGAAATGGCATTGGCATGGAGAATTGAGAGAAGCTATGACAAGCCGAAGATTCTCGAACATTATATGAACCGCATCTTCTGGGGGCATTCCATACGTGGTGTGGAGTCAGCTTCTCGAACATATTTTGAGAAGCCGGCAAGTCGGTTGACGCTCTCCGAAGCCGCTATGTTAGCTGGCATTATACGTGGACCCAACGCTTTCTCTCCTTTCAAGAATATTGAAGCTGCCACTCGTGAGCGGGATGTCACACTAGGCCGAATGGTCAATTACGACCACATCACGGAGCAACAGGCCGAAGTCGCCAAGCGACAGAAGTTGGTTGTTCGGCCCGCATATCGGCGGGTTGTTCTTGATAGTTACGTCATGGATGCTGTGCGCCGTGAATTGGACCGTATTCTTGAGGAGCATAATATTGAGTATGGTGGACTCACGGTGATCACAACGGTAGACCACACGATACAGCGCGCTGCAGAGCTATCAGTTGAGCGTAATCTCGCCAAAGTAGAGAGCACTCCAGGATATTGGCACCAAACCCGCAAAAAATGGCAAAATCTACCTGACAAAAAAAAGGGTAGGCCAGGATACGTGCAAGGCGCATGTGTTGTCATTGAAAACCGAACTGGTGCGGTCCTCTCTGTAGTGGGTGGTAGAGATGCTAACGAATCAAAATACAATCGGGCGATTCAAGCAAAGCGTCAAATAGGCTCTTTGTTTAAACCTTTCGTCTACCTCGCGGCATTCAACCGTGGTCTCATGCCAAAAACCTGGATTCCTGACGGTGCTATCCGACCAGGCGAAATTGATGGAGCTCCTCGATCCTGGTCCCCAGCGAACTCGGATGGCACGTTTGAAGATTTTATCACAGCAGAGGATGCACTGGTAAGGTCTCGAAACACATCATCAGTGAGGGTGGGTAACTTTGCAGGAATTGAAGGAGTCAACCAGACGGCTATTGATGTCGGCTTTATCCAGGGGATACCTAATAACCCATCAAGTTATTTGGGAACTTGGGAGGCAACCCCATGGCAGGTCGCAAGCGCGTATACCGTATTCCCGAACAACGGTGAATGGTATCGACCCTACATTATACAAGAAATACGCAATGCCTCAGGTGAGCGTGTCTATCCTGGAAAGGGAGATTCGGGAAAATTGGTAATCAGCGCAGCCGTTCCCGGTGCGACTTGGAGTGTTTCCAATACCTTGCAACAAGTTGTTGATCGTGGAACGGGGAATCGGGTCAGAATGTTGGGTTATAAAGCTCCGTGCGCTGGTAAAACGGGAACGACAGATGACTACAAAGATGCATGGTTTGCAGGCTATACTGGAACGCTAACCTGTGCCGTTTGGGTCGGGATGGATCTTCCTAAAAAAATCATTAACCGAGGATATGGCTCGACTCTAGCGGCACCCATCTGGACAGATGTGATGAAGACAGCAGGGCAACTTGGTTACGCAACACCGAAGTTTAGACCGTTCCAACTCAAGCAGGCCCAGTTGTGCCGATGGTCTGCAAAGCGAGCTACCCGAGGGTGTGATAGTTACAGGACATCTTACACGGCCCATGTTCCCGCCGATATGCTGCCAGCTGAAAACGACTTCTGTACCGTCCATCCTCTCAGAGCTGTTGCACCCAATCGTTCGAGGAGATAAAATCACATTTTAGTCCAAAGCCATTGCGAATGTGGAATGCTTTCAGAGATTTCTTTTTACAGAAGTAGGGGAGGCAATGGTGGGTAAACTGGCGGGCCTGAGCAGATTGCTCATTGCCATGTAGTCAGTCTTTGTCTTTCACTTTGAGCTTCATCTCGTCTGAGTTCGCTCTGAGCTCTGGAGCATACATAGCTTCAGCTTGCACTGGCAGGGCGGAGAAGCTACCGGGAATCTCGGCACGTAGGCGGTATTTGACGCTGTGTGATCCACGGGCGAGCTGGCGGACGAAGAAGGAAGTTTTCTCGTTTCTCATTTCCATGTAGGCGTGCATGCCTGAGTCTTGAGCGCTGGTGTAGCCACTGCCGACATTGACGGCCTCGAGGCCAGCGGGTTTCCAGTCATTGAACATGAGGTATTCGTAGTCGTTTTTGGAGTGGATGTGCAGCTCAACTTCGACCAGATCACCGCTGGTCAGCATGTCGCCAGCTTTGAGTGGGATGCGATTGTATTTTTCCACCTTGTGGTCGACCACCTGGCCGCTGGTTCCGGCGGTTTTTTCCACGGCGTCTTTGATGCGTTCGAGCTTGTAGTAGGCGCGCTCGACCTTGACCTCGAGGCCGGCCTTTTTGATGAAGTCCTCCTTGGTAAATACAGTGAGGTAGGCGTTGGTGTAGAGTGGGCCTTTGCCGCTGCGTTTGATCTCGATTGTATGCTCACCGGTGCCGAGGGCGTCGCCTGCGAGCACGACCTTGTTGTCATAGCTGAACAAATTCTCTTTGGTGATCTTCACCGTTTTGATCTCCTTGCCGTCGACACTGACGGTGACTTCGGCCCCCGGGTTTTTTTCACCACTCGCACGCATGTAGTCAGCAATAGCTTCGATGCAGTAGGCAGTGTCGCGAGTGGAGTTCCAGTAGGTGGCGTGTTTGCGGTTGTTGACCAGGTATTTGACGATGCCGCGTGCCTGTTTGGACTTAGGGTTGGTGGCGGCGAGTAGCTTGAGATACCAGGCGTGGGCTTCCATCTCGGAACCATACCAATACCACCAATAACTGCCGTTGCCGAGTTTGAGGTGGGCGGACTGGTTTTCATCATCGAAGACGAGGAACTGCTCGATGTTGCGAATCAGGGCGTCTCGTTTTTCGGTGTCTTTGGCGAGGTGGCATGCCATGCCGGTCATCGCCTTGGCGTAGACGGAGAGCTTGTTTTTATCGCGGAACAGGTAGCCGAGTATTTCAGGGTTAGCATGCTTGGCTTCGGCGAGCACCAGCCGCACAAAGGCGTCCATCGCGGTGGCGTGGGGCTTGGTGTTTTTCTTCCGCTTCTTGTGCATGCGGATACGTTCGGTTTCCTCGGCCTCGTGGGTTTTCAGCCAGGTGATGCCGAGGTCAATCATGCCGGCGTCGACCTTGGCGCCGTTGGCTTGGGCAATCAGTAGTCCGTGTACGACCACCGCGGTGGTGTGCGGGTAGGAGCGTTCGTAATAACCGGAGAACCACCCCCAGCCACCGTCAGAGAGCTGCATCTCGCGCAGCTTTTTGATGCCCTGGCGGGTCATCTTGTTGACTTCCTTTTCTGAGAACACGGGATTGCGCTGCCATCGCTGCCACTGAGCCATGCGTTTTTTGTCGTCGCCGATTTCCTGCGGGTTGAGGTTTGCGCGTTTGTTCCTGACGTCTTCGAGGTCGATGCCCATTTCCTTGATGAGTTTCTGGGCAATGACGGTGGGCACAAAGCGGTTCAAGGTTTGCTCGGTGCAGCCGTAGGGATATTCGACGAGGTAGGGGATGGCATCGACAATGCTGCCGGCGATGGTCGGCGAGTAGCGAACTTCCAGCCGAGTCTGCTCGGGCCGGCGCTCGGCGGGAACATTGACGGTGATGTTCGTCGTGTCGGCATCAGGTTCGATGACACGGCTCCAGGCTTCTTGTTTGAGAATGCCGTGGACGTAGACCGGATAGGTCATTTCCATGGCGTCAGATTCATCCTTGGTGATGACCTTCATGCGCACGATTGCCTCGCCTTCGCGGGTGACTTTTGTGCGCCAGTCGATGCGAGTTTCGCCACCGGCTTTGATGCTGCGATTGACGCTCAGTGGCGAGCCGGAGCGGAGGAGAGTAAGGGTGCCGCCTTCAAGTTCCAGGCTGACGGTGGCGTCTTGGTCGGTTTTGAGGTAGTTGTGCACCACGGCACTGAGCACGACTTCATCTTTCTCGACAAAGAAGCGCGGTGCCTGCAGGCGGATGATGAGGTCCTTGCTGGTGATGACCTCGGTGGAACCTTCACCAACGCGGGTGCCGTGGGCCATCGCCCAGGTTTTGATTTTCCAGGTGGTAAGGTTGTCGGGAAAGGTGACCGGGACTTCGGCGATGCCTTCTGCATCGGTCTCGACGGAGCCGATCCATTTGATCAGGTCGGCAAAGTCCTTGCGGATCATCACGGGGGCGGCCTTGTCACCACCGTCTCCCGAGCCATCGCCGAAATCATCTCCGTCCCCGAAAGCATCGGATTTCATGGCCATGGCGGAGGATGGGGCTGGAACGGCGGAATCCACTGCCATTTCCATCATCATGGCTCGGCCAGTTTTCATGCGCGCGCCGCCACCGCCAACGTCACTGCCATCGCCAAAGGGATCCGTATCTGCAAGCGAGTGGCCGAAGGCGCCGAGGGTTCGCATACCTCTGGTGTTGTTTTTTAGAATGTTGTTCTCGTGGTGGCTGAGTGAATGTCTGAAGCCACCACGGAAGTGGCGTCGCCATTTCCAGAAGTGGGATTTGATATCACCCACGTTGCTTCCACCGGAGATGTATTCGAGAGATTTGTCGTAGATGGTGAGGGCGAGGGATCCCTGTACTGGCTCGCCATGCTGGTCGGTGACGCGGACCTTGACCTTGCCCTCAGCACGTGGCTTGAAGCGATCGCCGCTGGGGATGACCTCGACGTTGAGGATGCGTTTTTCCGGAGGCACGATGATCTCACGCACCGTGGTGTGGACTTTGGCGTTAGATACCGTGGCAGCTTCGACGAAGAAGTTCGGCATGTCCTTGAGAGAAACCGGGATGTCCACCACGGTGCTCTGGCCCACGATGTGGATGAACTTGTATTCCATGCCGCCGCGTAGCGAGAGCAGCACGGTGCTATCGGGCCGTCTGGTGTTGATGAGAAGTTTGACGGTGGAGCCGTTAGCATAGGTGCGTTTGTCCGGGATGAGTTCAATGTCGGAGTATTGGAAGCCGCCTTCGGCCTCGCCCTCACCGCGGACGGTGAAAAGGATGGCTCCCTCAATTTCCCTGCCTTTGTTATCGGTCATTCTGGCGGCGAGTCGGTATTGGCCTGCGGCACCCGCCTGTAACTTGAGTTGGCTGTTGTTCTCGGCAGTGGTGCTGATGTCCCAGCTTTGCACCTCTTTTTCAGAAACCTCGCCCTGCTTATCCGTGCTGATCCGGTAGAGGATGGCCTTGCCGCGTGTTGCCACTTCCTTACCGAGGGCCGTACGGGCTGCGATGGTGGCGTTGATCGGGTCACCGACATGGGCGAAACCACGGTCCAGCCAGACGGTGACATTGTAGGCTTTGCGCGCCGAGACAATGCTGCCCTTGCCAACAATGGTGCGGCGGGAGGCGTCGATCACTTCGGCGGTGACCTCGTAGCGGTGATCGGTGTCGCCGTGAACGGCTTTGGCGAGGGAGGTATCCACTTCGATGACCACGGTTCCATCCGGATTGATGTCGAGTTCTTGCTCTAACACAACTTCCGGTTGTTCGCCACCGCGGTCCCACCAGAAGGGGCGAGGGCAGAAACACCCCCAATTGCGCCAGCCGGGATACCATGGGCGCTCAATATCGAGCCAGCCGTAGCCGCCTCCGTAGAGCCAGTCCCAGCGGCCGTAGGGGAACCAGAGGTCGTTGTGGCGGTGGCGTAGCACCTTGACCTTGACCTTGGCTTTGCTGACCGGGGCACCGTGGTAGTAGCTGGCCTTGACCGTGGCCTTGAAGGTGTCACCCAGGCTGACGGGTTCACTGGGTGCGTCGACGCTGACTTCGTATTCGGGTTTTTTGTATTCCTCAACACGGAAGTGGTGGGAGCCGAAGCCTGTGTTGCCCATGCGCAGCCTCACCGAGTAGCGGCCGAGCTTGGTGTCTTCGGGGAGATTGTAGCTGTATTCAATGCCGCCGTAGGCGTCGGCGCGCGCTTGCAGGTCTTTGAGCACTTCGGTGCCGGTGGCATCGGTGATGTTGACGGTGAATGTTTTGCCGGCGTAGGTGGAGGCCTCACCGAGATCGTAGCGCGCCTCGCGGATCCAGAACTTGCCGTAGACTTTTTGTCCCGGTTGATAGACCGGCCGGTCGGTGATGCCGAAGGATTTGCGGGTATGCAGTCCGTTGTCTCTATGGGTGTGCGAATTGATGCGGTTGAATCCCAGCAGGGCAGTGCCTTTTTCCGTGGTGGCTCGGGTCATCCATCGGAATTTGTTATTCAGTTCTCCGTTTTTGATCAGGAGGCTGCCGTCTTTGCCTGTTGTCTTGGTGACGCGTTTGCTGATGAAGTCATGTTTTTTCAACAGGCCTGGTTTTTCCCGCCGGACGACTTCGTAGCCGAAGAACTCGATCTTGGCCGAGGCGACGGGTTTGCCGGTGAGCGCATCGGCGACGTAGAAAAGTTTGCCATCCTTGACGTCTTTGCTGACTAGGGAGAGGTTATCGATCCAGACGACAGTGTGGGTGGCGACGCCATTTTTCAGCTCGGCAGTAACCAGATAGGCGCCGGGTTTGTTGACGGGCACAGTGAGCGAGGTGTTGGTGTCCCAGTGCCTAGCGCGCGGCTTGAGGCTGTGAGTGCGACGAGCTACTTCTTTACCGACATATTTTTTACGTGAGCCATTAACCAGATCATTACCAAGGCTGTGCCAGTTGGTGAGGTTGTAGTCGAGCTTGTGAGGGTTGCTCTCAATGTGTTCCCAAAGGTTATCAACCATGCCGCTGATATCGACCTCACGGGCAACGAGGGTAACACTTTTGGCATTGCGGTAAGTGTAGAGCAGGGCTGGTTCTGTACCTGCCGGAAAAGCGTTGCTGGTCTGGCCAAAGCGGCCCCAGTCACCGGTGATTTGGCTGAGCAGATCTTTGCGGGTTTTGGCCAAACGGCTTTTTGGAAAACGCTCGATGGTGGTTTCCAGTAGGGCGGCGGCTTGCTCATACTGGCGGCGATCCAGATGGATGTTGATGAGCTTGTCCGCGGCGTGTTCGTTGCGCTCAGAGAGTTGCTTGTAGATGGCGATGAAGTTGTGCTCATCAGGTAGGTTGAAGCGCTTCACTCCCGTAGCAAGTTTAGCGACGGTCTCTTTGTCGCTCAGAGTGTGCAGCTGGAGGATGCCTTTTTGGTCATCCATATCGATGGAGCGGAACCAGTTGTATTGAGTCATGGTTTTGACCCCGAATTGAGAGTGCAGAAAATCAGCCCAGGTGAACTGGTAGTGATCCTTGTAGGTGGGGTCGATTCTTGCCGCCTCCGCAAGGGCAAAGCGCCAGCGCTCACCATCGTTTCTGGCGGTTTCCCAGTTTGTGGGAAGGTTGTAGTAGAGAGGGCTTCCATCAGCACTTACTGCCCCCCCCATGGGATTGCGTCCACCGCGGTGCCAGCGGCTCCCGGGTTGGTGGTCGGGTAGCTTGCCAAGGTCAGTCAATGTCTGCAGGCGCCATGCGTTATTACCCTGGCGCCCCATTGAGAGGGCAGCAGCCAGATTGAGAAGCGTTTTAGCTCTCGCTCCCTTGTCTGTGGCATTCTCATCATTGAATTTATTTTGTAATCGGCTCTCGTTTGCCTTCAGAAACAGCTGAATGGCACGCACGCGGTCACGCTCCGTGCAGGCCGCGTATTGACCACCCCCGCGTTGGTTGCCGCGTTGGAACTTACCGGCAATAATGTAGCCGTAGTGTGGCAGGGAGAAGTAGATGTTGGCGGCGGTATCGAGAAGCGCAGGATCCGTGGGGTTGACCGATACTGAGTCTTCCAAAAGGGCATCAACCTCGGAAATGCGATTGAGATGTTGCAGACAGGTGTGGGCCTCGGAAAGGTCATTACTGGAGAGTTGATGGGGTTGGGCTGATTTCTTATCCAGTAGCTGCCGGTATATCCCGAGGGCCTCCTTGTAGTTGCCGTCTTTTTGCAGTTTCGCAGCTTTTTTTCTTAGTTTGTCTGAATCCCCCATTTCCAGCTGTGCCATGACATTTATGCTCATGAGTGCAATTAGCGCGGTAGTGATGATGGTTAAATGTCCTCGGTTCATGGTGATTTATTTTCAATGAGTCTAGTGCAGACAACTATGTTTCTAGCATAGGGTGATTATTGCCTCCACCCCTATTGCGGTTGAATGGGTAATTTGTGACAATTTAATGAGGATATCTTTTTTCGCTTCACACACTTTCCATTAAAACTAGAATTTGCACATATTGCATTATGTATGACGTTCTAATTCATTCACCATTCCCCCAAGAAGCTGGTCAGGGAAACTCAGTGACGGCTGAGCGGATGCAGTTGATTTTGCGTGGTGCCGGTATTGGTGCGCAGATAGAGACAGTAACTTACCAAGGTGGAGATGCAAAATGCCTCGTTGCTCTCAATGCATGGCGAAGTGCAGGTGTGGTGGCTGAGTTTGATCGGCGACATAATGATCGGCAGATCGTGGTCTTGGTGACTGGATCAGATATCAACCACCCTGAGATGGGAGATGAAAACTCCGATACAAGGGTGACGATGGAGCGAGCTGATGCATTAGTCACATTACACGATGCCGATTTGAAGGCATTGCCAGAGAGCTTACAGCATAAATCGATATGTATTTATCCCAGCGTTAGCTTGCCGACGGGCATTAAACATAGGGAGCCACTCGAAGATCGAATGGATGTCGTAATGGCGGGAAATCTCCGAGCAGTTAAAAACCCACAACTTGCCGTCGAAGTGGGCGCTTTACTGCCGAGTGATTCGCCCATTTTCATCAATAGCTATGGTGATGCATCTGACCAGTTAGCTACTGAGATGAGCCATGCCAGTGCAGAGGTGAAGCATTTTAACTGGTGCGGGAAATTAGATCACGCCACATTGATTGAAAAAATGGTACGTGCACATCTATTGCTCAATACCTCTACGATCGAAGGTGGAGCCAATGCGATCTGTGAGGCGGTGACCATGGGCTTGCCTGTGATTGCTAGTGATATCAGGGGCAATGTGGGCATGCTGGGAGAGGATTATCTTGGCCTTTTCCCGAATGGAGATGCTCAAGCTGCAGTCGGCCTGCTCCAGCGTTGCGTTACAGAGTTGTCTTTTTATCAGGAGTTAAAGAAGCAGGTTGCCCAGCGAGCGCCCTTGTTTGACTTTGCTACGGAATCATCTGCCTGGCTCGATTTGATCCGATCACGGCTGGCACAATAGCGCCTACGGGCTTTACTTGTCGGCCATCTTTCCGTATCAGCGCGGCCGCACTGTGTTAAATTCAACATTGCGCATTCACTATTCACCATTCCCCAGATGACAGCCTCCGAGATTCGCCAGAGCTTCCTTGATTTTTTTAAGGAAAAACAACACAGCATTGTTCCCTCAGCCTCACTGATGCCACAAAGTCCGGGGCTGCTATTTACCAACGCTGGGATGAATCAGTTTGTCCCCTATTTTTTGGGCACCGATAAAGCGCCTTATGATCCACCTCGGGCTGCAGACACACAAAAATGTATCCGTGCGGGAGGTAAGCACAACGACCTCGAAGATGTCGGCTATGACACCTACCACCACACCATGTTTGAGATGCTGGGAAACTGGTCGTTTGGTGATTACTTTAAGCAAGAAGCCATCGAGTGGGCCTGGGAACTGGTGGTTGAGCGTTGGGGATTTCCCGCCGATCGACTTTATGCCACCGTTTACATGCCTAGTGAGGGCGATCCTGGGCAGTTTGACCAAGAAGCCTATGATTTCTGGGCGGTGTTGTTTGAAAAGAAAGGATGCGATCCAAAGCGTCAAATCGTCAACGGTAACGTCAAAGACAATTTCTGGATGATGGGTGAGACCGGCCCGTGTGGCCCGTGTTCTGAGCTGCATGTGGACTTAACGCCCAATGGTGACACTGACGGCAAACTTGTTAATATGGATTCTGATCTTTGTATCGAAATCTGGAACCTTGTGTTCATTCAATACAACGCAGAGGCCGATGGATCATTTCGTGATTTACCCGCGAAGCATGTCGATACAGGTATGGGTTTTGAACGAGCGGTTTCCATCTACCAAGGAACCGATGGATTTAAGGATTTTTCAAAGAAGCCAACGAACTATGCCACAGATGCTTTTCAGCCTATTTTTCGTAAGCTGGAGGAGCTAAGCGGTAAAACGTATCATGATATTTATCCTGATGCAGTAGATGCAGATAAGTCGACGCTGACTCCAGAGGTTAAGGAGGCGATTGCCTTCCGAGTGATTGCTGATCACATACGCACTTTGTCGTTCTCTCTAGCAGATGGCATACTTCTTGGTAATACGGGCCGTAACTACGTGCTGCGTCGTATTTTGCGACGTGCTGTGCGTTATGGCCGCACGCTCGGATTCTCTGGAAATAAGCAGTTTTTGCCAGAGCTAGTTGACACCCTTGTGGATCAATTACAGGAGGTTTTCCCTGAGCTTAAAAAACGCCAACAGGCCATTAAAGAAAATCTGCAGCGAGAGGAGGCGAGCTTTAATGAAACCCTAGATCGTGGCTTGGCTAAGTTTGAGGAAAAGGTGGCAGAAGGTGGTCAGGCGCTCGACGGAGCATTTGCATTCCAGCTCTACGATACTTTTGGCTTCCCCATTGATCTTACCGAGTTGCTATGTGCTGAGCGTGGTTTGACCGTCGATATGGAGAAGTTTGAGCAGCTCATGGAAGAGCAGCGTGAGAAGGGACGAGCAGCTCAAACTAAAGAGCTCATCCGTGCTGCGGATATTGCCACCGATGCGGTCACCGTCTTTTCCGGATTTGAGGAGGATGTATGCGAAGCCAAGGTGTTGGAAATTCATCATCAGGAGAGCTGCCTTCTCGTGATCACTGATAAAACACCGCTTTATGTGGAAATGGGGGGTCAGCTAGGTGATCAAGGAACTCTCACGCATGATGGTAATGCGTATGTAATCTCTGCGGTGCAGCAGTTGGCCAATGCGCGCGCCCATGTTCTTGAGCTCGGAGCTAAGATAAATGTTGGTGACTCTGTTACCTTGAGTTTGGAAACTGAGCGTCGTCGTCCTATCGAGGCCCATCATACAGCAACTCACTTACTTCACCTTGCGCTGCATGAGCTTGTTTCCGAGGATGCCTCTCAACAAGGTTCACTGGTGAGCCGCACACGGCTACGTTTTGACTTCAACTCCGGCGCATTAGACGAAGCTGTTTTAGATAAGGTCGAAGCCATGGTTAATGGCTGGATTAGCGCAGCTGATACGGTTTCGTGGACTGAAGTTGCACACGCTGATATTCAGGGGCGTAAGGACATCCAGCAATTCTTCGGTGATAAGTATGGTGACATTGTGCGCGTCGTGCAAGTCGGCGGTGGTGCGGGTGATTTAGATGGATACTCGATGGAGCTCTGTGGCGGTGCTCACGTGCGCAACACTAAGGATATTGGTATTTTTAAAATCAAGTCGGAGGGAGCAATCGCTTCAGGGATTCGCCGAATCGAAGCTGTCTGCGGCAGTGCTGCCTGGGATTGGATGAGTGAGGAGGTCGAGAAAAGTGCCGCACTGGAAAAAGATCATCGTGCCAAGCTAAACACAGCCAATGATGCATTGCAGGCAATCGGTCAGGAGCCCGTGCAGCATCTTGAGTTCCCACACATCATGGGAGCACTTTTAGTAGAAGGTGGAGACTTCGAGCAAATCAACGCTACCTATAAACATTACCATCAGCATATTGAGTCTTTGCGTGAAGCCGGTGTGACGGCAGAGAAGCAATTGAAAAAAGCGCAGGCTGGTGCAGCGGCTAAAATGGCTGATGAGGCGCTTACCACACTTCTGCAGAGTGGACAAAACTTTGCCGAGTCGTTTGAGGGGTCGGCGAATTTATTGCAAGAGCTGATCAACGGATTAAAGAAAAAGCAATTTGCAGGAGCTGCTTTCCTTGTTGTCAATGACGGCCAGCGTCTGCACCTGGGTGCTTACTGTGGCGTTGAGGCTCAATCAGCAGGCCTGATGGCAGGCAAGCTGATTCAAGAGCTTGGACCTATTGCGGGAGGAAAGGGTGGGGGAAAACCGGATATGGCACGAGGCGCGGCACCTGATCTTGATAAAGCCACAGATCTGCTGCAAGCGGCTAGCCAGAAGTTAGTCTGATTAAGCTTGCGGATCCTTTCAGCTGAATAAGCTAGTTATTGGTTTGCCGTCGCTTCCACCCATGCGGAAGGGGCGTTGTGAGGGTGAGTTGACAACCTTGTCATGCGGTAATCCCATGGCGTAGGCGATCGTTGCGTTGAAGTCTTGGGCGCTTGTTTTATCGGAGATTACTTTCGCTCCATTTTCATCAGTATTGCCATAGGCTTGGCCACCGACAATGCCGCCGCCAGCCATCAAGCAGGAGAAGGCCTTCGGGTAGTGATTGCGCCCCGCATTGCCTTTCACTGTTGGCGTCCGGCCAAATTCTGTGCCCACTACTACGAGGGTACTTTCGAGAAGTCCTTTGAGCTCAAGGTCCTTAAGAAGGGCGGACAGTGCCTGATCCAGTACGGGTATTTTTTCTTCCATCTGGGTGAAGTTGTCGGTGTGCCAGTCAAAGCCTCCGTACTCTATCTCGATGAATCGCACTCCTCGCTCGACTAGTCTGCGGGCGAGAAGCACCCCTTTTGAAAAAGCTTGGCCACCATATAATAGGTGTGCCTCCTTACTCTCTTGGCTGAGGTCAAAGGCTTCAAGGTCTTTGCTTTTCATAAGTCGCACAGCAGCATCAAATGCTTCATTGTAGTCACGCACGTTTTTCTGAGTCGAGCCATAGCGGGTATCAAATTCAGCATCGAGTTGCTTGCGTAGTGATAGCTGCTGGTTGAATTGCTGCTCACTTATTTTATTTCTCTCACAGTTCTGCAATCCTGCAGTGGCGTTGCCGATGGGTAGTGGAGCATGAGCGGCTTCCATGAAACCCGCTCCCGGGTGGCTGCTGCTACAATTGAGCGTGACATAGGGTGGTAATTCGCCGCTAGGTTTGCCTGCAAGTTTACTGGTCCATGATCCAGCTGATGGGTGCACAATGCTTGAGCGCTTGGTGTAGCCGGTTCGCATGTAGTAGCGCCCTTGAGCATGTGCTCCCTGGGTGGTGCTCATGGAGCGCACTAAGGCGACCTTGTCCATCTGTTTGGCCAGACCAGGTAGGCAATGACCAAGCTGTATGCCGTCGACATTTGTGCTAATAGATCGGCAGTCACCTCGGATACCAGAATCAGCCTCGGGTTTGGGGTCTAGTGTGTCAAGGTGGGTCATGCCGCCGGACATGAAGAGGTAGATAACGCTTTTTGCTTGGCCTCCACCTGCTGCCAGGACTGCAGGATCAGCTGCAGTTGCTCTTTGTTGAAAAAAGTTGGCAGCTGCGCCCCCGATGGTCAGTCCGAAGCATGATTTTGCGGTAGTGGCAAGAAATCCTCGGCGTGATAACTCATCGAGTCTGAGGTGATTCTTAGGCATGATTATTTTGTTGGTTTTTGTTTGCTGCTGATCTTACTCAACAAAGAGAAAGCGTTTGGAACTGACCATGGCACGTGCGAGTGTGGTAAGTGTAGTCGGGTTGGCTGCGAGTGGCTCGAGGGCGTGGCGCTCAGTCTCAGTTGGAAGTGCGCTATAAATGGATAGAAATAAACATTCTAGACGTTCTGCGGGAGAATTTGCCTGTCTCAACAATGTGGCTAGCTGGCCTTTTCCATCTGTTAGTTTAGCTATTTCATTGCTGTTTAATAGCGTTAGAGCTTGTGGTGTCGATGCTAGGGTGTTTGAAGCATCGGGGGTCATGCGGTCAGAAGCTCCAAATTGCCTTAGAAAAGTGCCGGGTTTAGATGGGGACCCTTGTTCTGAGGCCCGCATAAATGATCTGCTTTAGGTGCTGGTGAAAAAGGCGGTCGTATCACTTTGGG
>JAQXBQ010000015.1 GCA_029252325.1 Akkermansiaceae bacterium | reverse complement strand
ATGTAGAAGCTCTCCTCATCATTGCTAAAAAGATGTTGGTTAATGGTGGGGAGAGCCACTGACTCGTCAGTGGGTTTAGCCTCAGAGGCATTCAGAGAAAAAAGGACCTGGCTGAGTATATAAATAACCGTGAAGGTCCGAGGCATGGGGAGGTTTGGGCTACTTGGGGGGCTAGCAGAGGGAGGTGGGAAGAGATGGATGGCAGAGCCGTTTGATGCATTCAGCTGCTCTTTTTAGCTTCTTTCTTAATCTGCTTCAGACGTGCTTTCCATTGCTTCGGATCCTCTCCGATACGGGGGGCAATTTGGTCGTAGAGTTTGATCTCTTGTTGGGTGATGCCAGTCCATATAACTAAAATGCCATCACTGATAGGTTTATCAATCCTTACAACTCCCAACGGTTGTCCATTCACGAGGGAGAGCAGCAGTTTGCCTTGGTGCATAGTAGTCACCTCACTTAGGCGCCTAGTTCCGTGGGCATTGAGCTTGAATACCATGCCATAAGTGCGGTTGTCATCTGCGGGAAAAGGACTGCATGCTTGGATATTCTTTGAGTTGACCTCAGGTGCTTTTCTAAAATAGCGGGCGCCTGCTAGGGTGTTGAACTCACGTGCAAATTTGGGCGCCTCTGCTGCTGCCCCCTCCAAATGAAATGAAATAGAGGCCGGTGGTGTTTTCTTGCCTGCCGCGTTGGCTGGCATGCTGAGAATGAAAAAAGCGGATAGGAGCAGCGCGGATGACCAAATTTTCATAAACCTAGATTGAGGTGTAAGCAGTGACACGGGAAGGAAAAAATGGATTAGAGATGCAGCTCATTGAGCTGGTTAAATATTTGCTTCCGATCTTGAGATCAATGGACGCTAATCTGGTGCACAAAAAACCCTGATGGAAATACCATCAGGGTTTTTTTAAGTCTTATCGATAGGGGGTATCGATAGGATTAAAAGCTTATGCTCTACGGCGTTTAAGCAAGAGAATGCCCAGCCCCAGTGCTCCGAGTGCGGTGCTGCTTGGCTCGGGAACGACGTCAAATTTTATCGCTTGAATACCGATGCCAGGATTTTCATTGCCAACGGTAGCTACCAGATTAGCCGTGATGGTGTGAACATTGCCGGGAACAGTGCCATCAACATCCAGTGACTCGCTAGTGTCTTCATCCAGTGATTGGGCATTGAAGACAATTACATTTGTTGGGAATGTGACGGTGACTTGGTCACCATTGTTATCAAGTTCGATGCTGTTAATGTTGAGTCCGCCATCAGTGTATGCGCCGCCAACCTGTAGGTTGTTGCCATCTACAATGGTGGTCATGTTTATGACTACATCACCATAGCCAGCGACGTTGATCGTAATTCCCGTTGAGTTGTCTATGCTGCTGCCAACAGAATCAAAAGCATCACTAAAAGTTTCAGCCGTGTCGTTAAAATCGATTACGAAAGCCTGTGAGGTGGCGATTGTAGCCATTGACATCGCAGCGATGAGGGTGGTTTTCAGTTTCATTTTTTGGTATTTGGG
>JAQXBQ010000238.1 GCA_029252325.1 Akkermansiaceae bacterium | reverse complement strand
ACTCAGAGAAGACCAAGACAAAGATGAACCCAACGAACATCATCGTTCATGAAGTTCCCGTTATTAATGATAACCCCGTAAGCCCAAATATACCCATGAACTTAGCTTTGGGTGCGGTTGTTGGCTTGGTGTTTGGAGCCGGTATCGCCTTTTTCTTGGAATACATGGATACCTCAGTGAAAAGTTTGGAGGATGTTGAGCGCTTTCTGAATGTCTCTGTGTTGGCCGTAATACCGCGAGACGTAGGTGTATTGCACCAACAGAGTGGGCAAAGCCCAGACGCTGAAGCTTACCGAATTCTTCGCACAAACATCGAATTTAATCGTAAGAATCCCGAAGATAATGCCATTACTGTCGTGTCAGGTGGGGCTGGCGAGGGTAAATCAACAACACTCGTCAATCTGGCTTATGTGTGTGCTCAAGGAGGCTATACAACACTAATGATTGACGCTGATTTACGCCGTCCTCGTTTACACACCTTCTTTGATATTAGTAATTCAGTGGGTTTGACTAATTACTTAACCACGGACCTCCTGCTTGAGGATGTGATTCTACAGACACCGGTTGATAATCTTTATTTCATGCCGTCTGGTATTTTGCCAGCCGACGCTGCTGGCATCCTCAACTCACGACGCATGTCTGAGTTGGTTCAAGATGTAAAAGAACGTTTTGACCTCGTGCTGATTGATTCGCCGCCGATTCTTGGGGTCAGTGATGCGTCTGTATTAGCCAGTGAGGTTGACCTTACCATGATTGTCGTGCAGCACCGAAAATTACCGCGTAATATGCTTATTAGAGTGAAGCAAGCGGTGGAAAATGTTGGCGGCCAAGTGGTCGGCGTCGTGCTTAATAATGTCGACGTGCGCAGTGATAATCAGTATCAATATTACACCAGTTACTATACTTATTATGCTCCCACAACTGGTGAGGAGTTGCCGCAAAGCAGTTCCAATAAGAAAATAGCAGGGCCGCTCTCAAGCTCTAGCGATGAGGAAGAAGATCTTTATTAGAGATAGCCCTTTGTTGACTGAATGAAGATTTTTTTAGTAGCACAATGACGATATCAACAAGCAAACATTACACGACCATGAGACTAATCACTTACAGCACCATTTTATTTTTTGTTTTGTTGGGAGTATTCTCCACAGGATTACAGGCAGCTCAAATATCATCAAACACAACGCTTGATATTTCGATCAAGGGGGTGCCAGCAGGTGAGCAAGCAAAGTTTGATGGTGGTTATCCTGTGGATTCAGCAGGATTCATCTATTTACCATTATTGGAAGATGGTATCAGGGCAAGTGGTCTCTCTAGTTCCCATCTCGCACGCAACATTGAGAAGGCATACCAAAAGGCGGAAATATATGTGAATCCGCGTATTAATGTTATCTCTAATAAGGATCAAGCAGCACAAAAGATAGATGCGCAAATTGTTACGGTGGGAGGTTTTGTCGCAGGTCCTGGCCCTATTCCATATACGCGTGGCATGACGCTTTTTGAAGCGGTTGCAGCAGCGGGTGGGGCAGGGACATTCGGCTCTGACAAAAGAGTCGAGCTTCACAGGAGAGGCGTAAAGAAGGGAATCTACAATATCAGGTTAGCGAAAGATATGAAGGTGCCAGTTTATCCGGGAGATACCATCAAAGTTCCTCAAAAAACAGTTTTTGGTAACTAGAAACTTGATCAGGTAAATACTCGGCACGGCATCGTGGTATGGAGCTGCTGAGGTTGCTTAGTGTCATATAAAAGCTGTGGCACTTGAGGAGGGCCGTGTCTTCTTTGATAGCTTGCTGATCACGGAGTCAGATTTTCCTCTTTGTGATATCTCGTGAAGCAGAAAAACCTGCACAGGCACTTGACCGAATACGGTGTCTTGCTATGTTGCGCGTTCTTAATTTCTGAAAGTGA
Organism: Akkermansiaceae bacterium; assembly: GCA_029252325.1. Lineage (GTDB taxonomy): Bacteria > Verrucomicrobiota > Verrucomicrobiia > Verrucomicrobiales > Akkermansiaceae > Oceaniferula. The sequence continues at coordinate 25,342 of JAQXBQ010000238.1, read as the reverse complement.
ACGTCATATGTGATAAATCTTTCATCTAACAAACAAACCGCAAATATTATAAGATGGCTACTGCTAAAAGCAAGACCGCAAAGAAAGCTGCCCGTAAACCTGCCAAGAAGGCAGAGCGCAAGGCACCCGCTCGTAAATCAAAACAAAACGTTTACTTCTTCGGAGGTGGAAAAGCCGACGGTGATGGCACCCAGAAAAACCTCCTCGGAGGCAAGGGTGCAAACCTCGCCGAGATGGGCTTGATCGGAATTCCCGTTCCTGCTGGTTTCACCATCACTACTGAAGTCTGTAACTACTACTACGACAACGGTAAAAAATACCCTAAGACTCTCAATCAAGAGATCGAAGCAAACATCGCCAAGGTTGAAAAAGCCATGGGTAAGAAATTTGGCGACCTCGAAAATCCACTTCTTCTATCCGTTCGATCAGGCGCACGTGAGTCTATGCCAGGAATGATGGACACCATCCTGAACCTCGGTATCAACGACGAAGTTGTTGAAGCTCTCGCCAAGAAAACCGGTAATGCCAAATTCGCTTGGGACTCATACCGCCGCTTCCTCCAAATGTATGGTAGCGTGGTCATGGAAGTTGAAGCTGAAGCTGGTGAGCACCATGACCCATACGAGGTCATCCTCGACAACGCAAAAGCAAAAGCCAAAGTTAAAGACGACTCAGGGCTATCCGCCAAGCAGCTCCAAGAAGTTGTTGGCGAGTTCAAGGCACTCATCAAAAAGCGTTCTGGTAAGAACTTCCCTGAAGACCCACGCGATCAGCTTATCGGAGCTGTCAACGCTGTATTCAACTCATGGAACAACGACCGTGCGATCGTTTATCGCCAGAAGTATGGTATCCCCGCCGCATGGGGCACTGCTGTTAACGTTCAGGCCATGGTCTTCGGTAACACAGGCAAGGCATCGGGAACCGGTGTTGCCTTCACACGTGACCCCGCCACTGGCGAAAACGTTTTCTACGGTGAGTATCTCATCGATGCTCAGGGCGAGGATGTTGTAGCTGGTGTTCGTACACCCAAGCCAATCGCTAAGATGGCCAAGGACCTTCCTAAGTCTCACAAAGAGCTTCTGAAAATCCGTAAGCAACTTGAGAAGCATTTCCGCGATGTGCAGGACGTTGAGTTCACCATCGAAGAAGGAAAACTCTGGATGCTACAGACCCGTAACGGTAAGCGCACCGGTTTCGCCGCTGTGAATATCGCTCTCGACATGGTCAAGGAGCGTCTCATTAAGAAGGAGGAGGCTATTCTCCGTATTCCTGCTGATGACCTCAGCCATCTTCTTGCACCCATCTTTGATACTCAAGCAGAGAAGGCAGCTAAGAAAATCGGTAGCGGTCTTCCAGCTGGGCCAGGTGCTGCATCAGGAAAGATCTACTTTAGTTGGGAAGACTCGGTCAAAGCTGCTGAAAAAGGTGAGTCGGTTATTCTTGTTCGCCAGGCCACTTCTCCGGAAGACCTTCGCGGCATGATCGCTGCTGACGGAATCCTCACTACTGAAGGTGGTGCTTCCTCACACGCGGCACTCGTTGCCCGCCAGATGGGCAAAGTTTGTGTTTGTGGTGCACACGGAATGAGCATCGACTACAGCAAGAAGACTCTATCCGGCAACGGTGTTACTCTCAAAGAGGGTGACGAGCTTTCCCTTAACGGGTTCGTTGGAAGTGTCTACAAAGGTGGTATCAAATCTTCACCTTCACAGGTGATCCAAGGACTTATTGAGAACAAAGCAGCTGCTAAGCGCTCTGACACTTATAAGAAGTTCATGGAACTCATGAGCTGGACAGACAAGCTCCGTAAGCTCGGTGTCCGCACCAACTCTGACACACCAGAGCAGGTTGAGCAGGCCATCAAGTTCGGTGCTGAAGGTATCGGTCTTACTCGTGCTGAGCACATGTTCTTCGAAGGCAACCGCATCGACTCAGTCCGTGAGATGATCCTCGCTGACGATGACGCAGGTCGTGCTAAGGCGCTTAAGAAAATCAAGGTGTTCATGAAGAAAGACTTCATCGGCATCTTCAAGTCACTTGCTGGTCGCCCGGCTACCATCCGCTTGCTGGATCCACCACTTCACGAGTTCATCGGCACAATGGATGCTGCTCAGAAGAAGGATCTCTCCAAGAAGATCGGTATGAGCGCCGCGGCTATCACCAAGCGTATTCACGCACTTCACGAAGAGAACCCAATGCTTGGTCACCGTGGTTGTCGTCTTGGTATTAGCTATCCAGCCGTGACAGCCATGCAGGTAGAGGCGATTCTCGAAGCCGCCGCTGAAGTTCAAGCCAAAGGTACCAAGGTTCTCCCTGAGATCATGGTCCCACTCGTTGCCTACGCCCGTGAGCTTGAGCTCCAAAAGCAGGTCATCGATGAAACAGCCGCTGAAGTTCGTAAGAAGCTTGGCCTCACTAAGGCACAGCTGAAGTACACTGTCGGAACAATGATTGAGATTCCACGCGCTGCTATTACTGCTGCTGAAGTGGCTAAGCACGCTGAGTTCTTCTCATTCGGAACCAACGACCTCACGCAAACTGGCCTCGGTCTCTCACGTGATGACTCCTCAAGCTTCCTTCCTGCCTACCAGGATGCAGAAGTTCTCTCCAACAACCCATTTGCAGGCCTCGACCAAGAAGGTGTCGGGCAACTGGTTGAAATGGGTGTCAAAGGTGGTCGTAAGACAAAGAAAAACCTTAAGCTCGGCATCTGTGGTGAGCACGGTGGAGATCCAGAATCAGTGAAGTTCTTCGCCCGCGCAGGACTCAACTACGTTTCTTGTTCACCATTCCGTATCCCAGTAGCTCGTCTTGCGCTCGCGCAGGCAGCTCTTGAGGCCAAAGGAATGGCCCGCGGTGAGGTAAGCTAATTGGTCTACCCCAATAACAAATCACAAGCCCCTCTGGAGAAATTCAGAGGGGCTTTTTTATGAACAAAAAATTGACTGGTATGCGCTCAGCTGGTCTTTAGAATTGGTCTTATGTTAAAGGGAATCTCGCCACTGTTGTCGCCTGAGTTATTAGCCGTAATGTGTCGTATGGGGCATGGAGAGGAGCTGGTTATTGCAGATGGGCATTTTCCAGGTCATCAGTTTAACGATACGGTAATTCGGGCGGACGGTTTGAGTGTGCCGGACCTACTGGATGCTATTTTGCCACTGCTTGAGCTGGATGCTTATGATCCAGCACCTGTGATCACCATGGAGGCGGTGGAGGGGGATAGTCTGGATCCCAAGGTGGAGGGTTCCTATGAGGCTGCCATTGCACGCCATAGTGGGCTCAACCCGAAGATTTCACGCCTTGAGCGTTTTGCCTTTTATGACCGAGTCGAGAAAGCTCATGCGGTGGTCGCTACTGGGGATGTGAACAAATACGCCAACATCATCCTCAAAAAAGGGGTGACTTCTGTTTAGGGGACTTTGAGTCTCTTCGATTATCGTTATTTGTGGTTAAAATTGGTGGGTTGGCTACACGAACGACCCCCATAAATGAGTGGTGAATATTCTGGTCACTTGGTTTCAAATGACTAGTGTCGCGAAATGTTGATGATCCCAGCAATGAGGTATTTTAACTTTATTGAACATTTGGGTGAATCCCAATCTACAGACAACCATTGAATATTATGTCAGCTATTAAACCAAGTGCCGTCGTCGAGAAGAAATTTCTTCTCCCTTTTATTCTCGTAACCAGCCTCTTTGCCCTCTGGGGATTTGCTAACGATGTGACCAACCCCTTGGTCGCTGTTTTCAAAGATGTTTTCGTTATTGATAATGCCCAAAGTACTTGGGTTCAAATGGCCTTCTATGGCGGTTATGCTACGATGGCTTTGCCAGCGGCTATCTTCATTCGTAAATTTTCATACAAGTCGGGGATAATAGTGGGCTTGATTTTGTATGCTGTTGGAGCTCTTTTATCGATACCTGCAGCTTCTGGTGCTAATTTTAACCTTTTTATCATCGCGCTCTATATTCTGACTTTCGGTCTCGCATTTCTAGAGACAACTGCCAACCCCTACATTCTCTCAATGGGTTCTGCGGAGACATCCACACGTCGTTTGAACCTTGCTCAGGCGTTCAACCCTATTGGCTCACTTACCGGCATGTTCATTGCGGGCACGGTCATTCTTTCCACTATCGAGGTGGAGGATTTTAAAAATGACGTCAACGGATATTACTCAGAGTTACAACCAACATCTGAGCAAAAACAAGAGTATGAGATTCTCCCTTTCCTCAAGGCGGAAGAGCGTGAGCGTGTTAACGACGAAAATGTTAAAACCTATGTGATGAACCTCGGGCCCGATGCTGAAAACGTAGGCTCAACCGCTCTGGTGGATTTTAAAGACGGAAAAATTACAAGTTTCCAAGGGAAAAGCCACTCTGAGCTACAGAAACACGATCTGAAGATTGTTTCCATGCCATACATGATTATTGGTTTCGTTGTTATCGGAGTCATGGTGATCTTCATTATCACCAAGATGCCGGATACCAGTCCGAAGGGTGACCTGCATGATGTGCACTTTGGCCGCACAGTCGGGCGGCTATTGGGTAACTCTCGCTATGTTGGCGGAGTGGTTGCACAGACATTCTATGTCGGTGCTCAGATCATGTGTTGGACCTTTATCATCCAGTATGCGGAAAACGAGTTGGGCATCGATAAGGCGACAGCCCAGAACCATAATATCATGGCAATGGTGATTTTCCTCTGTAGTCGTTTCATCTGCACCTTCTTCTTGAAGTATGTCTCACCAGGCCGATTGCTCTTTGTTCTCAGTGTTGCGGGTATTGCCTGCACTCTCGGTGCGATTCACTTGCAGGGAATGCAAGGGCTTTACTCACTCATTGCTGTCTCTGCATGTATGTCACTGATGTTCCCCACCATTTATGGTCTTGCCCTTGATGGTGTTGGTGAAGACGCCAAGCTTGGATCTGCTGGGCTTATCTTTGCTATCGTCGGCGGGGCATTTATGCCACGTTTGCAAGGTCAAATCCTCGATATGGATGGCTTCATGGGAGCCACTGCGACTCGTGGTTCGTTTTATCTGCCAGCGATCTGCTTCGTGGTAATCGCGGGATATGGAATGCTTTGCTGGAACCGTCGTCAGGCAGCAGAGTAAGTTGATCAGTATCCCAGCAGATTTTACAATCTAATCTTAAACAAAAATCCCCGCTAGCGATAAGCTAGCGGGGATTTTTTTGATAGTTACTCAGTTTTGAGTCAATTAAGCACTTGCCACATTCTTGAGCATGTCCTTCAGAGCACGTGCAGAGGCTTGGAGCGCTTGCTTCTCCTTTGGCCATAGGTCGATTTCAATATGCTTCTCTGCACCACCACGGCCAACGATGGTTGGAACGCTCAGGCAGACGTCCTTGAGGCCGTAGCAGCCGTTTTGGAGACTGGAGACGGGAAGGAGTTGCTTTTTATCAAGGACGATGGAGTGAACGGTTTCAGCAATCGTTGCTCCAACGGCCCATCCGGCTCCTCCTTTACGGGAGATAACTTCGGAACCACTTGTTTTGGTGCGTTCGAAGATCTGGCGTTGGTAGTTGGCATCGCAGCCTTTGACGCCTGTCAGTGGCAGTCCTCCAACTGTAGCTGATGACCATACTGGGAGCATAGTATCACCGTGTTCACCAAGGATGAGAGCTTTGACCTGGGTAGGGGCAAGATCAAGGTCATTGGCGATCAATGAGCGGAAGCGCGCAGTGTCGAGCATGGTTCCTAAACCGATGACTTGAGCGGGAGGCAATCCGAGGAAGCTTACCGCTAAGTGGGTGAGAATATCGACAGGATTGGATACTACGAAGACAATAGCGTCTTGTTTCATTCCCGCTGTCTTGATGCTGTTAAGAATTTGAGAAAAGAGACCAACGTTACGGTTGATGAGGTCGAGACGGCTTTCGTCAGGCTTGCGGCGAAGGCCGGCTGTGATGATGAAGATATCTGAGTCTGCGGCGCGATCGTAGTCACCTGCGTAGATACGTTGGTCGTGCAGGCTGGATGCGCCGTGAAGGAGGTCAAGGGCTTCTCCGTCTGCAAGGTCTTTGTTTGCGTCAAGTATCTGGATCTCTGAGACGACGCCTGCGCACTGAAGGCAGATAGCTGCATTGGAACCTACGCGGCCACCGCCGCCTATGATTGTTGCTTTCATAATGTTTTAATTATCGTTTAGTTGTTATATTAATTTGGTTATCTGAGTCAGCCTACTTGGGATTGCAGACGACACCGGGTCTAAATTGATCGTTGTTGCAAAGCTGGTTGTCAGGAAGGTGCTCGCGCTTGTCTTGCATACCTAATGACTTACGAATCTCGATGAGATCACGTTCTTGTTCATCCGTCATGGTGAGCATTTTTCCATTGTTGAGCTGGGTAGCTACCCAAACCGTGCGACAGAGAGCTTCGGTGTTTTCCATGCGCCAGTAGGCTTCTTCGATGTGGTCTCCCCATGTGATCACACCGTGATTGAGCATGAGTACTGACATGTGATCGACACCGGTTTGCCCGACGATGTCAGCTACATCAGGAGTACCTGGTGTGCGGTAAGGCGCCATGCCAATTTCGCCTAAGAACACGTCTGCTTCAGGGATCATGCAGAGAGGTGGACGCACACCTGCGACCGCAAATGCGGTAGCGTGTGGAGGGTGGGAGTGGCAAACGGCCTTGCACTTAGGTTGGCGTTTCATGATGGCAAGGTGAGTCATGCACTCACTGGTGCGCGGACGCCTGCCTGCGATTTGTGTGCCGTTGAGGTCAACAAGACACATGTCCTCTGGCTTCATGAATCCTTTGCAAATGAGGGTAGGGGTGCAGAGCACAAGATTGTCGCCAACACGGATAGTCATGTTACCTCCATTACCATCGGTGTAATTGCGTTGCCACATGCGCTTGCCCAGATCGCAAATACGTTCTTTGAGGGTATGCAGCTCTGGTGAATGGAAGAAATCGAGGATTTCACCAGGTGTTTTAGGGTCGCTTCCTGGCTTCCATCTGAACTCGTAATCGGGTAAAGTGGGAGGCTCTAAATCTTGAGCACGATCAGCTGCTATTTTGCTGTTGCCTGCACCAAATCCTGGGCTCTCCAGTTCTTTAAGATAGTCCTTTGCGGAGGGCGTTAATACGGCATCTGCGGGCAGAGAATCAAGACTTTTGCCCGAAAGAACCATTTCTTCGATTTGCTTGGCTGTGTAAACTGATTTCATCTTTGCTGGCTTTGGGCTGGTAACTGGTTGCGGCTGGTTGCGGCTGGTTGCGGCTGGTTAGCCCATTTTTGCTACGATTTCGTCGGTAAGTTTTTTGACGAGTTGCTCTGCTTGAGGGTCGAGGCTTGAGCCCATATCTTGGGCAGCGGGCGCTACCTCACAATAGGCGCCTGGTTGGAAGCTGTCGTTTTGACATAGTTCACATTCTTTCATTCCCTCACGAGGGTCTTCCATGCCAATAGACTTACGAATCTCAAAAATTTCCTGCATTTTCTCGCCAGAGATAGTTGGCAGCTTGCCGCCGTTGAGTTGGCTAGCAACCCAGATGGTCTGACATGCTGTTTCCATGTTTTCCATCTTCCAGTAAGCATCTTCTACGTCACTTCCCCACGCCATTACTCCATGGTTGGCGAGCAGAATAGCAGGGTTGTCTTTACCTATTTTGGCAACAGCTTCACAAATTTCCGGACTTCCCGGTGTGTGGTATTCAACAAGGCGAATGGCACCTGTGAAAACTTCTACCTCCGAGCAGAGACATGTGGGAGGCTCAACTCGAGCGACTGCAAATGCTGTCGAATAAGGAGGGTGACCGTGAATCACAGACTTGCACTTGGGCTGCACTTTCATGATAGCCAGGTGGGTGTTGGCCTCGGAGGTGCGCTTGCGCCAACCGGCTTTTTGGTTTCCGTCTAGATCAATAAGTGCGATCTCATCAGCTTGAACTTCTCCTTTGGAGCGAAGCGTTGGGGTGCAGAGAACTAAGTTGTCCCCAACCCGCACTGTAATGTTGCCGCCGTTGCCATCGACCATATTGCGTTGCCACATTTTACGGGCGACGCGGATCATCTCATCCTTGAGCTTCATGATCTCAGGGGAATAGAAAAAGCGCTGAATTTGTTCAGGATTAGTTGGGTCGCCACCTGCTACCCACTCATACTCCATGCTAGGTACGATAGGCTCTGGAGGGACAGTAGGAACACCAGGAGGCAGTGGGGGAAAGCGATCCGTGCTCGAGCCTGTAGAAGCTTGGCTGCTACTGGCCTTGGCGAAGCCACTGCTTTGCTCCTTGATAGCATCCTTGGCGGATGGTGTTAGGATTGAGCCTGCAGGGATGCTGTCTAGAGAGGCTCCCTGGGAGATCAGGTTAGTGATGTCTTTTGCAGTGTAAACTTTCTTCATAATGTAAAAATGGTAATTAGTTGGCAGGTGCTACGTATTTGAGAGTGTCAAAAATGGCTAGACTGATGGCATCAATCGGTGTCGGTCCATCAAAGGGAGCGGTGGCTTCAGCGCCTTCAACAAAGCCGATGATGTCTCCTTCTCCAGCGCCGATGTTATCGTAGACAACGAGAGATGACTGTGTGCTGAGCTTTGGTTGTTGGTCGATACAGCTGTTGAGGTCCTCGGTATCAACGGGATTGATGACCAACCAGCGTCCGCCACGGAAGGCTTCTTCCTGGATGCTCATGGTAACTTTTCCGATGACGTGGCCGATGCGCATATGATTTAGTCGATGATGCCCTGAATGAACATGCGAATAGGAGAATGCTGGTCGTGCACTATGTCACGAGCACCGATACCATCGGTGCTGACAAAAACCTTCTGGTGCATGCCCGCGCCAAAGAGGTCGATGGCGATGAAGGGAGTTCCAGATGGTAGTTGCTCTGCATCGAGTTGTTGGCATAGCAGCATTTTGAAACCATCAAGCGAGTGATGTTTCGCCGTGGCTACTGCGTTTCCAACAACTTGGCAGTGGAGCATTCTTCTGAGGTGGTTTAAAGGGTTAGATGATGCGAAGGTTTTCAACCATGACGCATCGGCGGATGCGCGTGAAGGTCTTGGGTGTGGTGATGCCTTCTCCAGTTGTGGTAGCGATGGAGTAACTTAGGTATCCCTCGCCACCAAGGCCCAGACCAGCAACGGATGAACCGTTTTTGACAAAGATAGTGGTGTCCATTTCCTTGGCCATGTGTGTCATGTGATCAACATTGGTTGAGTGGATGACCGCGGAGTGGCGGTAGCCGTGCTCAGCATCCTTGGCGAGTTTTACAGCTGTTTTGAAGTCTGATACGCGAACGATGGGCAGCATGGGCATCATTTGCTCTTTCTGCACGAAAGGGTGGTCTGCGTCGGTTTCACCAAAGACAAGATCTGTTTTGGCTGGGGAACTGATGCCTGCATGACCTGCTAGGATCGCAGCATCGACGCCAATGAGGTCGCGATTGAGAGCTGCCTGAGCGCATCCACCAGCACCTGTTGAGATGTCGAATGCGATATTGGTGAGGCTGTCTACCTGGTTGGCATTGAGGCGAGTTGCTCCAGCTCGCTCCATAGCTTGCATGAATGGCTCGAAGACTGAATCAACGACAAAGACAGACTTTTCTCCAATGCACAGGAGGTTGTTGTCAAAGGCGGCACCAGCGATGATGTTGATGGCGGCTTTGTCGAGATTGGCAGAATCATCTACCACGACGACAGGGTTGCCGGGACCAGCGCATACTGAGCGTTTGCCAGATTTCATGGCTGCGTCTACTACTGCGGGGCCTCCGGTGATAGCCATCAGAGTGATGTTTTCATTCTTGCAGATCTTTTCGAAGGTTTCGATGGTAGGCTCTTCGATCGTGCAAATGAGATTGTCGATACCTAGCTCTCTTTCGATGGCTTGGTTGTAAGCACGAGTTGCCATGACAGCACTTTTTGCTCCACCTGGGTGTGGGTTGAAAACAATGGCGTTGCCAGCAGCTACCATGCTGATGACGTTGCCTGTGAGTGTCGGCACGGAGTGTGTTACGGGGAGAATGGCGCCAATGACTCCGAAGGGAGCGAATTCCTCGAGAGTGATACCGTTGTCTCCACTCATTGCGTTAGGTGTGAGCCATTCGACACCGGGGACATGCCCTACAATTTGGAGTTTTTCAATCTTATGATCGAGGCGACCAATCTTGGTTTCATCGAGCTCAAATTTACCCCATGGCTCTGCGTTAGCCATGCAGGTTTCTTTGACGATTTCAATCACGCGCTTGCGACCTTCGATTCCCAAATCCTTGAGTTGAAGGAAAGCATTGTGGGCAGCTTCAGAGGCTTGGCAGACATGAGCGAAGACACCATGCTTGCCACCGATTCCTGGTGCTTTGCAGCATTCATCAGCAGATGATGCTGAAGCTTGTGGTGCTGGTGCCGATGTGGCAGGTGCGCTGGCTGCTGTTGCAGCAGGATTGCCTAATTGTTGAATGACGTTTTCAACAACGCTGCGTAGGGTGTCTTGATCAATGGTGTTCACTGCTTGGTCGATTGAAGTTAGTGTTAGTTACTCTTGTATACTTTGTTTCCGAGGACATCTACGCTGTCGATGATGGCAATGACAGCAGCGTCTATGGGAAGAGGCTTGAGGCCGGCAGCCTGACGTGCAGAGCTGCCTTGACAAAACATCACCAGGTCACCTTCACCAGCACCCACATTGTCAACGGCTACGATGGTGTTCACTCCGTTGCGGAAAGCAGCGGGGTTACTTTCATCTACAAGCTTGGGACGAAGCAAAAATAGCTTTTTGCCCTTCATGCTGTCGTCTTTTTTGGTTGCGACGACTTGGCCGATAACTTCTGCGAGAAACATGGTTTAGTCTAGGTGATGGAGGTTTAGGTGATGGGATCGAGGATGTTGTGCTAGTGTCTGCTAAGAGACTGGTTTGTTGGTCGATGTTGACCAACAGCCAGTTTACTTTTTAGCAGCGCGCTTAGGCAATACATCTGCAGTAGAAGCGTCAGGACGTGCAATGACGTGTGCACTGAGAACTTCACCGATCTGCTCTGCTGCGGATGCTCCAGCGTCGATAGCTGCTTTGACTGCTGCGACGTCACCTTCGACGACGACGTTGCACATAGCGCTGCCGATTTGGCGCATTGGTCCGGCAAGTGTGACGTTTGCTGCTTTGAGCATTGCATCAGTGCCGTTAACTAGGCCTGCGAGGCCGCGGGTTTCGAGTATTCCTATTGCTTGTTTAGCCATGGTATTATTTGGTTTAGTTGTTAGTTTGGTTGGTTAGTTTGTAGAAAGGATTAGCTGATTTTGCGGTAGACTTCGCGAGCAAGAACGAGTTCTTCGTTTGCTGGGATGACCGCTATCTTCACTTTAGATTTATCTGAGCTGATGATGGCTTCACTTGCCATGCACGCAGCATTTTTGTCTTCGTCGATAACAACGCCGAAATTTTCTAGGCCTGCGCAAATCGCTGTGCGGAGCCAGGGGTTGTTTTCGCCTATGCCGGCGGTGAAAACGATGGTGTCGAGACCGCCAAGTTCGAAGAGGAAACTGGAGGCCCAGTGGCGAGCTGAATCAATAAGCATGTCGAGCGCAAGTTGAGCATCGTTGTTGCCGCTGTCTGCAGCTTCGCATATGTCACGTAGATCATTGCTCACACCGGACACACCTTGTAGGCCTGATTCTTTAGTGAGCTGGCGCTCGGCTTCTTCTATGGTGATGCCAAGAGCTTTGGTGGCGTAGGGTAAAGCGCCCGAGTCGAGGTCGCCAACCCGGTTGTTTTGGGGGAGTCCACTTTGTGGTGAAAATCCCATGCTAGTGCCGATGGCAACGCCGTTGCGAATGCCTGTTACTGAGCTGCTGCCGCCAAGGTGAAAAGAAACCACGCGAAGTGGTTCTCCTGATATCTCTTGAGGGCCGTTGACGTAAAGGCCACGGACTGATTCAGCAACATCATTACGCCCCATGAGCTCTGCAGAGCGTTCAGCAACGAATTTGTGGCTGGCTCCGTGGAAACCATAACGTCGAATGCCTATGTCATGCCATTTTTTGGGGACAGCGTAGCGGGAGGCTGCTTGAGGCACCCACTGGTAGAAGGCTGTCTCAAAAAGGGCGACGAGGCGTGCGCTGGGCAGAATTTGGCGGAATTGGCGGATGCCCTCAGCATAAGGAGGGTTATGCGCCGGGGCTACCTCACGGAAGCCCTCGAGCGCAGCGATGACCGTATCATCAGCATCAACACAACCGCTCAGATCTTTGCCGAGCACGGTTTTAAAACCAACGGCATCAATGTCGTTGATTGATTCTAAGTTGCCTTGGTCGATGAGATCGGCCAGGGCTTGATTGATGACCTCCTCATGATTGGTCACACGCTCAAAGCCGCCAGAAGCGATCACAACACCATTCGTGCCGTCCATCTGATAGAGGCGGTATTTGAATGAGGTTGAACCTAGGTTGGCGATGAGGATGTGCATGGGTATCAGAGGTGGTTTGACTTCAATCAGGATTTACTTAATCCAAGGGCCCATCTGACCGAGGTCTTCGTGTGGGCGTGGGATGACGAGGACAGAGTTTACTTCACCGACCTGTGCGGCAGCTTCTGCGCCAGCATCAACGCCAGCTTTAACAGCGGCGACGTCACCAGTGAAGAATCCACAGACGAGACCAGATCCGATCTTGTCCCATCCAGTCATTGTTACGTCGGCGGCCTTGATGGCTGCGTCTGATGCTTCAATGAGTGAAGTGAGTCCTTTTGCTTCAATTATTCCGAGTGCTTGTTTAGCCATGATAATATTTTGTTAGTGGTTATTCTGAAAAATGGATTGTCAGATTAGAGATCAAATTGCTTGAGGAGTTCGGGGGCTGGACGTGCGATGACGTGCGCGCTGACGAGCTCGCCTACACGGCCTGCTGCGTCTGCTCCTGCGTCAACTGCTGCTTTCACGCTGCCGACGTCTCCTTGGATGAGGATAGTAAGAAATCCTGCTCCGATTTGTACTTGTTTGGTGATGTCGACGTTGGCTGCTTTTGCCATCGCATCAGCGGCTTCTACGCTGCCGACATAGCCTTTGGTTTCAATCATTCCGAGTGCTTTGCTCATGGTATTGTTGGTTGTGTTTTTGGTTGTGGGTTAGTGGTATTATGCGAGTCCTATTATTTGATAAGCTCGCAGAAAGTGTCAGGTTTGAGTCCGCATGCATTGCCTTCATCGGTATCGATGTGGGCTTCCAAGTTGAAGCTCTCATCGACACGCACAACAATGTTGTCGAAGGTTACAGAGCACGGGCTGTGGACTTTCATCTTCATCGTGTCGAGGTGCTTGACTCCGTAGAAGTCGGCATCGTCTGGGTGCATGTGCACATGTGGTTGGGCGCGGATAACGCCCTCGTCCATTTTGAAATATCCGTTAGGTCCCATGAGCATGCAGCCGGGTGTTCCAGCTACATCACCAGACATGCGTATGGGAATGTCAAAGCCGAGGGAGATAGCATCAGTGTATGCCAACTCAACCTGGTTGAGGTCACGACACGGACCGAGAATGCGAAGGTTAGAGATGACGCGGCTGCGTGGTCCGATCAAGGTAACAGACTCTTTTGCAGCATATGCACCCTGTTGGTAGAGGTATTTGTTGGGGGTAAGTTCGTAGCCTGAACCAAAGAGAGCTTCCACGGCTTCTGGTGTCAGGTGGCAGTGGCGAGCGCTTATGTTGACTACAAAACCTTTAGGAGCTTTGGCTTTATCAGGCAGGTTGATACCCATTTCTTGGTAAACCTGCTCCCGAACCATGTGTTCGATGACTGCTCTTGGGACGTTGTTTTGTTGAGGAGACGACATAAATTTTTGTGGCTGACGGTCGCTTTTTTGCATGATATGGTTGACAGGTCAACAAAAAACACAGAAAAAACAAAGGAAACAAAGCAAAACAAAGGAAAACACCAACCATCAAGGACTTAAGCCTTCATTTAAAATAATTACTCATGTTAGCCGCAGAAAGACACCACAAAATACTTGAGGCCCTGAAAGACCGTGGCTCGCTGCGCACCAAAGATGTTGCATCTGAGTTGGATGTCACTGATGAAACCATACGTAAGGATTTTGAGTTGCTTGAGCACCAAGGCTTGTTGGTGAGGTCACATGGGGGTGCCATTCCCTCCAAGCGTGTTATCCGCGAGCTTTCACTGACAGAGAGGCAGCTAATCAATCGCGAATCGAAGAGTGCAATCGCCAAGGCCGCGGCCAAGAGAATCCAGCCAGGGGAGACCGTCTTCATTGATGCTAGCTCAACGGCACTCACTATAACGCAGTATTTACCAAGTTTTCACCACACTGTGATCACCAATGCACACGATGTGGTCGGCGCCCTTGCGGATGTTGAAAACATCGATTTGATATGCACGGGTGGTTTATTGGAGCGTCGCTCACGATCTATGATCGGGCTGGTAGCCGAGCGCACGCTGCATCGATATAATATACATCGCATGTTTTTTTCTGGCAGTGGTTTAGATCTTGAAAGGGGAGTGAGTGAGAGTAATTCCCGGCAGGCAGCCTTCAAAGAACACGTCATTGCTGCTGCTGAAGATGTTTGTCTTCTCGCAGATGAGTCAAAGATCGGCGCCCGATCAGCCTTCTTTTTCGCGCAATGCGCTCAGCTCAGTAGTTTGGTAACTACGAAGAACGCAGACCCCAATATTCTCGAATCATTGAGGAATATGGGCACGGAAATTATACAAGCTTGACTTTAAACCCAAAAAAACCAAGAAAAACACAGCTAAAACAAAATTATGCAAGTATACATCTCAATTGACCTAGGAGCAGGATCAGGACGTCTGGTGGCAGGTGTTTATGAAGAAGGCACGCTAAGTTTGGAGGAGGTTCATCGTTTTGAGAACAATAGTGTCGAAATAATGGAAGGCTGTTACTGGAATACCATCAGTCTTTTTGAATCTATTCTTGAGGGCCTTCATAAGGCGGGTGAAAAATACGGAGATGCGATTGTATCGATTGGTGCTGATACGTGGGGTTGCGATTATGCCTTGTTGGACGAACAGGGCAACATGCTTGGGGGTCACAGGCAATACAGGGATCCTCGCATCGAAGGAATGCAGGAAGAAATGGAATCACGGATGTCGATGGAGGACGTATTCGCTCGCACCGGCGTCCAGCCCGCATTCTACAACTCTAGTTTGCACCTCCTGGCGGAAGTAGTGAAAAAGAACCCATGTTTTCAACTAGCGGATCGTCTGCTTTTTACTCCCGACCTGCTCGCATACTGGCTCTGTGGCGTGCAATCCAACGAACGCACAGTGACCAGTACTAGCCAGCTCTATGATCCGATTGGACGCGATTGGGCGTGGGAAGTGATCGATGCCCTTAAACTGCCGCGCAAGATGTTTGGCAACATTGTATCCTCTGGAACGGTCTTAGGCCCGTTGACTGATGCAGTCGCAGATAAGGCCGGTGTGAAGCATGCAGTGCAAGTGGTGGCCTCGGCTGGGCACGATACTGCCTCTGCTGTTGCCGGTTTGCCGATGGAGCGAGGTGGCTTATGGCTTTCTTCAGGAACTTGGTCGATTTTGGGTGTTGAGTCCGAAAAACCAGTAACATCACCTGAGGCATACAAAGCTAAATTGTCGAATGAGGGGGGGGTGAATAAAACCACTCGCTTGCTACACAATGTCTCAGGGCTGTGGATCATTCAGGAATGTCGCCGCTATTGGGCTGATCGTGGTGAAGAGATGAGCTATGCTGAGCTTGCTCGCCTAGCTGAAGAGGCACAGCCGCATACCTCTTACATCGACCCTAATGCTCCTGTATTTGCAACTCCTGGTGACATGCCTGAGAAAATTGCAGCATTTTGTGAGAGGACTGGGCAAGCTGTCCCACAAACCAAAGGGCAGTTGCTTCGAGTCGCAACCGAGAGCCTTGCCCTCAAGTATCGCCAAGTAGTTGAGTCCTTGCAGTCTGTTACTGGTCGTTCATTTAACCAGCTCAATGCAGGTGGTGGAGGTATTCAAAACGCCTTGCTAGCTCAGGCAACAGCTGATGCATTGGGGATTCCCGTCGTCGCAGGACCCGTCGAGGCAACATCGTGTGGAAATATTATTACTCAAATGGTTGCAACTGGAGATTTGGCAGATATCACTGCTGGCCGCTCGCTTGTTGCAAAATCAATGAAAACAATTACATACAAGCCTCAGGCCAGTGCTGACTGGCAAGAGCCTTACCAAAAGTTCCTCAAGATCATTGCATAGCAAATCACAAATATTACTCGCAACATAGATAATAAATCACCGATATGAAAACCGTATTTAACAAAGATAATATGCCTAAAATAGGTATCCGCCCGACCATTGATGGCCGACTCGGAGGCGTCCGTGAGTCATTGGAAGATCAAACTATGAATCAGGCCAAGGCGACTGCAGCCTTCATTGCTGAAAATCTATGCTATCCCGACGGCTCGGCTGTGGAATGCGTGATTGCGGATAGCTGTATTGGTGGAGTAGCTGAGGCGGCTGCATGTGCAGATAAGTTTAGAAAAGAAAACGTAGGGGTTTCGCTAACCGTGACACCATGTTGGTGCTATGGCTCGGAAACGATGGATATGGATCCTCACACCCCGAAGGCAGTTTGGGGTTTCAACGGCACTGAGCGTCCAGGTGCGGTTTACCTTGCTGCGGCACTTGCAGGTCACACTCAAAAAGGGCTGCCAGCATTTGGTATTTATGGCCGTGATGTGATGGAGTCCAGTGACACCAGTATTCCTGATGATGTGGCTCACAAAATTCTCTCCTTTTGCCGTGCTGGTATTTCGGTGGCACTGATGCGTGGCAAATCTTATTTGTCGCTTGGTGGCACATCAATGGGCATCGCTGGCTCTGTGGTCGATCCTGATTTTTTCCAAGAATATCTGGGTATCCGTGTTGAAGCTGTCGATATGACTGAGTTGGCTCGCAGGTTTGAAAGAGGTATTTACGATCAAGAAGAATACGACAAGGCTTTTGCTTGGGTTAAGAAAAACTGCCCTGAGGGTAAAGATTACAACTCCGCTGAGACGCAACGTCCACGCGAACAGCTTGACCAAGAGTGGGAAACGTCGATTAAAATGGCGCTTATCGCCCGTGATTTGATGGTTGGCAACGACAGACTTGCCGAGCTCGGCTATGGTGAAGAGGCACTGGGTCGCAATGCAATTTGTGGTGGATTCCAAGGACAGCGCCAATGGACGGACCATTATCCCAATGGCGACTTCATGGAAGCGATTCTGACCACCTCTTTTGACTGGAATGGTAAGCGTGCTCCTTATCAATTTGCCACAGAAAATGATGCGCTCAATGCTGTGACAATGCTCTTTGGAAACTTGCTTACCAACACCGCGCAGATTTTTGCTGACTTGCGCACCTACTGGTCGCCAGACGCTGTGAAGCGTGTTTCTGGGCATGATCTTGACGGAGCAGCGGCGAATGGCTTGCTTCACCTCATTAACTCAGGGCCAGCGGCTCTCGATGGCACCGGGGAGATGACCAAAGACGGTAAGCCTGCTATGAAGCCACACTGGGAAATCACTGATGAGGAGGTTCAAGCTTGCTTGGATGCTACGAGCTGGCACCCCTCAATTACTGAATACTTCCCAGGTGGTGGTATGAGCACACGCTACAAGACCAAGGGTGGTATGCCAGCGACGATCGCTCGTCTCAATCTTGTCAAAGGTCTTGGGCCAGCATTACAGATCGCTGAAGGTGTTACTGTTGAGCTTCCTGAAGATGTTCACAACGTGCTTGATGATCGCACTAACCCAAGCTGGCCGACCACATGGTTCTGCCCAACTCTCACAGGCAAAGGTGCTTTCCGTGATACTTACAGTGTGATGAACAACTGGGGGGCAAATCACTGTGTGATGAGCTACGGCCTTATCGGTGCTGATTTAATCACCTTGGCTTCCATGTTGCGCATTCCGGTATATATGCACAACGTAAGTGAGGAGCGTGTCTTCCGTCCTTCTTCCTGGAATGCTCACGGCACTGATGGTCTCGAAGGTGCTGATTTCCGTGCTTGCGAAAACTACGGACCACTTTATCAGTAAGCTGACAATCGTCACAAATCGCAACGCAACATTGCTAATTCTTTTCCTAAAACAAAATTATGTCATTTAATTCCAACTATCCTTCCATTGAAGCGTTAAAAGCTCGCGCCAAACAGCGCATGCCAGGTTTTGCATACGACTACCTCGATGGTGGTTGTTTCTCGGAGGTCAACCTCCAGCGCAACACCAGCGACATCCGTGATGTTCAGCTCAAGCCATATTACCTGCGGGATTACGCAGGAGCTAGTCAGCAGACGGAGCTTTTTGGTAAAACATACGATGCTCCTTTTGGTATCGCCCCAGTTGGCCTACAAGGGTTGATGTGGCCTAAGTCCTGCGAAATTCTCGCCGCCGCAGCCAAAGCTCACAACATCCCCTTCATTCTCAGTACGGTCGGAACAGCCAGTATTGAAAAGGTTGCCGAAATCACCGAGGGTGACGCATGGTTTCAGCTTTATCATCCGGCCGAGGATGACCTGCGAGACAAGCTTCTGGAGCGCTCAGCCGCAGCGGGCACAGAGGTTCTTGTGCTTCTTGCTGATACGCCGACCTTTGCCTACCGCCCCAAGGAAATTAAAAATGGCCTCTCGATTCCGCCACGGATGACTATGCGTAACGTGTTTCAAATGTGCACGCACCCGACTTGGTCGTTCAGTCAACTGTTCGCTGGAGCTCCAGAATTTCAGACGATGAAAAAGTATATTCCGAAAGGCCTCAACATGAAGCACCTCGGAATGTTTATGAACAAAACTTTCTCGGGTAGACTTACCGAAGACCGCATCAAGGCTATCCGTGATAAGTGGCAGGGTAAGATCGTCATTAAGGGCATCGTTAACCCGGAGGACTGCGAAAAGGCAATCAGTGCCGGTATTGATGGTATCATTGTATCCAATCACGGCGGCCGTCAGCTTGATTCTGGTCAATCAACGATTGTTCCCTTAGCCAACCTCGTTGCCAGCTATAAGGATAAGATCACCATTATGATGGACTCAGGTATTCGTAGTGGTCCTGATGTGGCGGCGGCCCTTGCTACGGGTGCCGCATTCACCTTCATGGGGCGCACTCCTATGTACGGAGTAGGTGCTCTTGGCAAAAATGGTGGCGACCATACACTTACCATGCTTAAGCGTCAGCTTCAGCAGGTTATGGAGCAGGTTGCTTGCGAGAAGGTTCAGGACTTCCCGAATCACCTGGCTTAAGCCTTCATTGTATTTCTCAAGCAACGGGTCTCAGCTAGTGGCTGAGGCCCGTGTTTTTTTGTAGGTTGGTGACCATTTCCTCGAGCATGGCGAGGCCGATGGATATTTTCTGAAAGAAGCTTTTGTTGTGGTGTACGGTCACAAAATTTGGGTGCTGGGACCATAGCTGGTATAGTTCTTTGTCGAGCTCTGCTGCTTGTTGTATGGATTCGTATCGTGCTGGGTTTCCTCCTTCGATATCGAGGCCCCCGACAGCGGCACTTTCAAAAAAGATAACGCCATCATAGCGCGAAAGCTCTTGTTGGAGACTGCTTTCTTGTTCTTCAAAAAAATCATTAGGCTTACCGGGCCAGTATGCTGCCCCATCAATGGTGCCTCGATCGCAGAGCAGAATGCGTTCTGGGTATTGTGCTGCCTGTATGTCCTCAAGGTTTTTTTGAACGTGATAGATAGCACGCTGAACAGCTTGTAATGAATCTGTGTCTTGGTGTCGGGGGAAGCCGCCGGTAAACATCATGGTGGCGGCTTCAGGTACGATAACAACACCATCGCCAATTTCCCGTCGGAAAAGGTCGGCTGCGGTGGTCTTGCCGCCTCCCGGTCCTCCTGTGAGGACAATGCGGCAGCGGTGATTGTGGTTCGTGGTGTGAGGCTGGTGTGCTTCAGGCATGATCAATGATTTTTTACTGTTCCTATCATAGAGGGATTAGTTCTCCATGGGAATAGAAATCACGCCAATTTGGCTCGCTTAGCGATCAGTTGAAGTCAGCAATCGTCTCACAGAGAACTTGCATGTTCTCAGGCTTAGCAGAGGGCAGGATGCCATGGCCAAGATTGATGACATGTCCATGGCGCCCTCGCATTCCTTCGAGCAGGCGCGTGGTTTCTTGGCGCACGATTTCTGGCGTAGAAGAGAGGATGAGTGGGTCAAGATTGCCTTGGACGGCGACGTTCTCCGGTAGGGCGTCGTAGTAGCTGGGTAGGTCAATGGTCCAGTCGATGCTGAGGACACTGGCTCCGGTATCGACCAGGGCGTCTCGTTGGTGGGCCATGCCTTTGGCAAAAATGATAATGGGGAAGTCTGCGGGCAGGGCGTCGTTAATGCGCTTGATCCACTTCAATGACATACCTTCGTAGTGGGCTGAGGGGCAGAAGGCACCTGCAGAGTCGAAAATCTGGAGCGCGTCGACTCCTGCTTCGATTTCCATTTTGAAGAGGTCGATGACGGCTGAGGTGATTTTCTCCATCAACAAGTCGAACGTGGCAGGCTCAGTGTAGTAAAGGGTTTTGAGTGCGGCCAGATCCTTGAGTGAGCCACCCTCCGTCATGTAGGCAGCGAGTGTCCAAGGGGAACCGCCGAAGCCGAGCAGAGTCTTGTCCTCACCAATGGCGTTACGGGTCATGCGAAGAGCCGCTGGAAGGTAGGCAAGTTTCTCCTCGATATCAGAGGCATCTAAAGCATTGATTTTGTCTACTGAGTCAATGATGTAGTCCATGCCGATACCACCACCCTCTCTGAAATGGTAGGGCTGGCCAAGGGCTTCGGGGATAATAAGGATGTCGGAAAAAATAATCGCAGCATCGAGGGAGAAGCGTTTCAAAGGCTGAAGAGTGACCTCAGTAGCAAGCTCTGGAGACTTAACCATTTCTGTGAACGAGTATTTCTCTTTGAGAGCTCGATATTCAGGAAGGTAGCGGCCTGCCTGGCGCATGACCCAGACGGGAGTTTGGTCAGTAGGCTCTCTGCGTATGGAAGCAAGAAATCGTTCGCGGGACGTCATGACGGTTGTGTGACAGGTTTCGGATCATTTTCCAGTCCATAAGTGTCGGAATTCATGCACAGGCAATTTATGGATTGATTTCACTTGCGAAGCTATAATTGCGAGGTTAATGCGTAATCATGTTTGTCCATAGCTTCCGGCTTATCTGCATAAGCATGCTTGCCGTCGCGTTGTGCGCTTCATGCCGCAAAGCAGAAAAGATTGTTGTCAATGAGAGGCGTGACCTTGTGGTTGCTGATCAAGGCAACCATTCCTTGCTTGCTGTGATGCCCCCAGAATGGCGCCAAGTTCCAAGTACCGAATTTAGAATGTTAAACTATCGCTTCGGAGAGAGTGGGGAGGTTTTCGTTGGTCGAAGCCGCGGAGGTTTGTTACCCAACATCAACCGGTGGCTTGGTCAGTTTGGTAAGCCCGCTATTGAATCTGAAGAGGGTCTTCCCAAGGTTGCAATGCTCGGTCAAATGGGTGTCTTAGTTAGTGCGTCTGGAGATTTTGCTGGAGGTATGGGCCGCGCGGCTCGCAAGGATGCAGGCTTGGCAGGTATCATTGTAGCTATTGGTGAGCAGTTGATTACTGTCAAAATGATGGGGAGCGCCAGCGACGTTGCAGCAGAACAGGAAAGATTGATAAAATTTTGTGAAGGTTTACGTATTGAAGCCGGCGCACAATAAACTCATTGAACTATCTATCCAGTGGCCATCGCATCACCATCTATCCCAGTCAGACTGTTCCGCTTTTTCTCGGGCTTCGGCCTGGCGGTTACTTGTTTGTTACTCCTGCTCATACTGACTTGGCTCAGTACTCTCGAACAGCCAGCTAAAGGTCTTTATGAAGTTCAAAAGCGCTACTATGATGCAGAAGCATGGTATGTAGTTCCTGAGCTGAACTGGTTGCCCAAGATTAACGGCAAACCTGTCTCTTTGCCGCTGCCCGGTGCGTATCTTGTCAGCGCGGTATTGTTCGTGAATCTCTTCTTAGGTGGTATTATCCGGATTCGTAAGGGCTGGAGGAACATCGGGGTAGTCATCTCTCACTTCAGTATGGTGAGCCTGTTGATTGCTGGGTTTGTTTCCCATCACTATTCTAAAGAGGGGATTATGGCTGTTTACCAGGGTGATACATCTGATTTCGCACAGAGCTACACTGAATACACCATCGAGGTTGCTGAGATTGTAAATGGTGAGAAAACGAGGCCGTATGTGCTTCCTGCCAAGCACCTCAAATCGCTAGCTGCTGATCAATCAAGAATGTTTGAGCTGCCTGATTTAGGCCTAGAGCTCAAGGTGTCAGGATGGATGCGCAACTCCGCTCGCGTAAAAGTTGATAAAGATGGAGCCAATCAAGATGTAGTTCAAGTGGACGGCTGGGCCTTGCAGTGGTTAGAAACCAACCCAACAGAGGAGCTCAATCTTGCTGGATGTCATGTTAATGTGGTAGCTGATAAAGAAGAGGGTAAATCTAAACTTCTCGTTCTTCACGGTGGAGACCCCAATGCCTGCACAGTCACCATGAATGGCACGGTATACGGGCTTCGTTTGATGCGCGAGATTTGGCCTATGCCATTTCAGGTGCGCTTGGACAAATCAATTGGCGAATACTATCCAGGAACTCGTAAGCCTAGTACTTTTCAGAGTGATATAACGCGCATGGCAGACGGGTCAGAGCAAAGTTTCCGTATCAAGATGAATGAGCCAATGCGCTATGGGGGTTATACTCTCTACCAGGCGAGATGGGAAGACCGAGGAGATCGCCCGATGTCTGGATTTGCTATCGTCAAAAACCCATCAGACCAGTGGCCAAAATATAGCCTCTACATCTCGATATTAGGGCTGACGATTCATTTTGGAATGAAGCTTGGAGGTTTTGTTGGTAAATCTTCTAAATCAAAAAATAAGGATGTAACCCCTGACAAAGCAACCGCATGAGCAAAGAAATAACGAGCAAGAGACGCTCAAAAATAGGGCGTTGGGCCGCCTTCATTTTGGTGATGCTGCTACTGGGTGGCTATGGGCTGTATACACTAAGGCTCAATGTAAGCTCAGAGAAGCCAAGGGCGATCGAAGGATATGAGATCTGGGATGCCGCTATTGTCGAAAGTGCTCGTGACGTAAGCCTCCAAGATGGCGGGCGAATCAAACCTTTCAGCACTTGGTCTGGTTTTACTATGCTCAAGCTACACGGCGCTCGTGGTATGAGAATTGAGGCTGATGGCAAAGTAGCAAAAATAAGTCCTGAGGAGTTTATGCTGGATTGTTTGTTCCGTCCGCATTTGGCGCGTGAGTTGCCTATATTTCGTATCGATAATTCAGAGGTCATCAGTTCCTTGGCAACGGGTGATCTCCCCGAGGAAGTGCAACGTTTGTCTGGGATCGATAATGCTTCAAAAAATGAAGCTATCAGGGAGGTGGTGAAAGACAAGGGGAAGCGTGATCGTTACAGCTACTCTGAGCTCGAACCCATTGCTCCCATCTTACTTGCCCGAGTCCAAAAAATAAGAAAAGATCAGCCGGAGAAAGCCAAAATGACGAGCCAACAGCGGGATACTGTTGATCTCGGTGAGAAGATTTGGATGTTTACGGCTTTGATTTATCATATGGATTTTGCTCGAGCAGATATCGAGATACAAGAGGGCACTCCGGCAATGGACAAGGAGCGAATGCGCCGTATGAGTTACTGGGTTAGATCGTTTCCTTTGCTTCGTAAGGCAGTGCTTGAGATGAAGCCACAGGGCGAAAAGTTGCCAGCCGGAATCATGAGCCTATTCAGTGACCTCGAACGCAGGATGATACGTGCGTCTGAAGATATACGCTTGTTGCCACCGTATGCCGATGATTCGGAGGAGTGGATGCCTGTGGGTAAGCGTATTGAGTCTGTGCTGACCGGCAAGCGAGCTCATGCGGAAGCCCTTGTTTCCGACATGGAAATGATGGAGGATATGACGATTGCCCTGAGAGATGAGGGTCAGACTGCTTTTGGTAAGCATCTCAATACATGGAAAACATCGGTGCATGATCGCATAGATCCCAAAACCGTTAGCCAGCTTGGGTCTGAAGTTGCCTACGGTAAGTGGAACTATTTTTACCGAGCACTTGTTGCCTTTATCGTAGGCTTTATTTTTGTGATGATCAGTTGGTTAGCTCCACGAAGTCGTGGGGGGAGAATTTGTACAACAATAGCAACTGTGTTAGCCTTGTTGTCGCTTGGGCTCATGATTGCTGGCATTACTCATCGATCTATCCTGATGGAGCGCTCACCTATCGGTAATCTTTACGATACGATTCTCTTCATTGGAGCCACGGGTGTCTTGGTTCTGTTACTTGTTGAGTATCTTACCAAGCGAGCCGTTGCTCTCGGTCTCGCCGTGTTTATGGGCATGGCATGCATGTTTCTGGCACGTCGTTATGAGATTGGAGATGCCAAGGATCATATGGACCCGCTAGTGGCTGTTCTTAAATCTAACTTTTGGCTTTCCACACACGTGGTCACCATCACCATCGGATATATGGGAGGACTTGCAGCGGCTGGACTTTCTGTAATATATCTTTTTGCTCGGGTGCTTGGTATTGACGAGGGGGACAAGAATTTCCGCCGTGCCATGACTCGCATCGCCTACGGTATGGTATGCTTTACTCTTTTCTTTAGCCTCATCGGAACCGTTCTCGGGGGGATATGGGCCAATGACTCATGGGGTAGATTTTGGGGCTGGGATCCTAAGGAAAATGGTGCGCTGATGATTGTGCTTTGGTGCCTCGTGGTATTGCATGCTCGTTTGGCGGGTTATTTACGTGAGTGGGGTATTCACGTCGCAGCAGTGTTTGGCGCTAATATCGTGGCCTTCTCGTGGTGGCATGTAAATTCATTGAGTACCGGGCTTCATTCATATGGATTCATAGATGGCCTTGGTGTAATATGGGGATTCTATGGTCTGCTAACTGCCGTTTGCTTGATGGGCATGGTCTGTGCCTTGATCGAGCGAAAAGGCAAAAAAAAGGCCAAGGCCTGATCTGTTTAGAGTAGCTCAGCAGCTATCGTATCAACGAGCATTGGCCCATTGTTGATCAAGCGCAAATGGGCGTCCTTGATTTCCGCAAGCCCACTCGATATCAATTGTTCTACCCTGCCATCTGGGGCACCGGTGAGGTATTCATCAGGCAGTCCTTTGGAAGTGCGCAGTAGCAATGCAATGCGCTCAATTCGAAATGCTTCGGGATCAATCATTTCATGGTCTGATTTGGCGTGCCCTACTGTGGTTATCGCGCTGATATATCTAGCCGTATCAGGTAGATTTGTCCAACGGGTTCCTGAAACGGTTGAAACTGCTGAGGGGCC
>JAQXBQ010000235.1 GCA_029252325.1 Akkermansiaceae bacterium | reverse complement strand
CCCAACGCCGCAATCGCCTAATCTTCAACGATAACGACGTGGTGTAAATTTACATAAACAAGGATTACCAGATGTTTAATCAATCAGTATTTCCTAGTTAAGTGCAATTTTGTGTCGGTTTTATTACTCATAGGTGGCTCTCATGAATAGACTAGAGTCACCATCATTGTCTTACTCCACCATTCAGTTTGGTGTTTAGTTTGTCACAACCCGTTTTTTCTAGACACGGACCCATCTATAGTGCGCTTTAGGGGCGTTCCTGAGAACCATCAAAAACAATTAAATTATGAAACGAGAACATATTTTGAGATGTGTCGGTCTGACACCCATCGTTGCTAGTGCAATTGCCTTGAGCAGTTGCGGAGAGAAAGAAGAAACAATCAATACAAACAGCGACGACAAAGTCCTGCGCATCACTGCGATTCCAGACAAAAAAGTGTCTGATCAAAGTATTAAATACAAGGCGCTCAGTGACTACCTTGCCACAGAGCTCGGCGTCAAAGTGGAGTATGTTAACTCGCAAGATTACAGTGCTTCGGTCAACCGTTTTGCCAATAATGAAGTTCAGCTAGTATGGTTTGGCGGGCTGACAGGTGTGCAAGCCCGTGCTCGTGTCGAGGGATCTCGCGCAATTGTTCAAGGTGTTGTTGACCCTGAGTATAAGTCTTACTTCATTGCACATGAATCTACTGGGCTGGAAAGATCTGATCAATTCCCACAAGGTATTACTGATCTTACATTTACTTTCGGCTCTAAAAAGTCAACTTCTGGTCGATTAATGCCCACTTGGTTTATCCAGAAAGAAACAGGCAAGACTCCCGAAGAGTTCTTCTCCAAGCCAATCCAATTTACCGGTAAAGCAAGCCATGCGGGCACTGCCAATGCAGTCAATGAAGGTTCTGTGCAAGCAGGCGTGTTGAGCTACAAAACCTACGATAGCATGATCAAATCTGGAGAGATTGACCCCAATAAAGCTAAAATCATCTGGGTCACTCCTGGGTATGCTGACTACAACTTCACAGCACATCCATCACTTGATGAAACTTTCGGTGCTGGCTTCATCGATAAACTTCAAACAGCTTTGATCAGCTGCAAGGACAAGGAGGTTCTTGCCGTTCTTAAGCGTGAAGAAGGCCTGATCGAAGCAAAAAACGATGATTTCGCAAGTATCGTTACCATTGCTAAAGAGCTAGGCTTCTTTAAAGAATAATTTCACTGCCCCTCCTGCTCTGTGGCAGGAGGGCAATTTTAATACTGTGTTTCAACTCACAGACATAACCAAGAGCTTTGGTGCTACCGTTGCTCTGAGCAAGATTTCCTTGGAAATCAAGCAGGGTGAGCACGTTGCTATCATTGGCCCATCAGGTAGTGGCAAAACTACTTTCCTAAAACTGCTCAATGGGCAAGTAATACAAAACTCTGGCAGCTACAGTATTGCTGAATCGCATTTGAATAGCCTTAGTAACAAAAATTTACGCAGACTCCGCAGTGAAATAGCATACATCCCACAGGATTTGGGGCTCATACCACAGCTCAAGGTTTTTCAAAACATCCTGCTTGGCAGAGTGGGCAAGCACTCTGCGCTGGGAATGCTGTCCAAATTTCTGATCCCACCACGAAAAAATCTACAACACATCTTCTCACTGCTACAAAGGGTTGGCATCCCTGAAAAGATGTATCACCACACGGCCACCCTGTCCGGCGGACAACAGCAACGCGTAGCTGTTGCCCGCGCACTTTTTCAGCAGGCACACAGCCTATTAGCAGATGAACCGATTTCTGCTGTGGATCCAGCACGAGCTCGCAGCCTCATTACTTTACTTACAGAAATTGCCACAGAGAATCAACTCACACTAGTAATGTCTATTCACAATGTGGAGCTTGCGCGTGAGTTTTTCCCACGCATTATTGGTTTAAAAAACGGACATATCTTATTTGATTCTCCTGAGGCCTCAACAGAGCAACTTGAAGAGCTATACCACCTTTCTGAATCTGAATTGGTAGAGCCATGATTTCCTTGAAGCCATACAAGGGCATACGCAGAAGTTTCCTGCTGCTACTGATCCCTGTACTCGTATTCTGCATCTACTCCACGCAGCTAAAGTGGTCAGACTTCTTCCCTCAAGAGTATGGGATGGGGCTGATCAAGAAATTCTTCGCCGCGGCACTCGAGCCCGCACTAGATTATCAAGATCCAGACATGCCAGAGTCGGCTCCGCCATTCTCGCATAAAATTGGCGAAGCATTATGGAATACCCTCCAGTATGCTGTATGCGCTATCAGTTTATCACTACCGATCGGTCTCCTTCTTGGTTTTCTGTCGTCCAAATCTTGGTGGCCACCTCGCTCGAGCTCAATCGTCACACGGCTCACCCTCGCGATAACCCACCGCATTGTGCGGATGATTACTACAGCGGGTAGATCCGTTCATGAAATACTCTGGGCTCTCATCTTCATAACAGCTCTCGGCACCTCGCCCATAGCTGTGATCGTAGCACTATCCATTCCATATAGCTGTAGCTTGGCCAAAGTATTTTCTGAAATGCTTGATGAGCAACCCCGCAACGCCAAATCCTACCTTCATTCCTTGGGCGGTGGTTCCTTTGCGTCCTGGCTCTACGGTATATTTACCATCTCACTAACAGATCTTGTCAGCTATACCTTCTACCGTTTTGAATGCGCCATTCGCTCAGCTGCGATACTAGGTTTCGTTGGAATATCCACTATCGGACTTCACATTGAAACAGCCTTTGAAGACAACTATTATAATGAGCTATGGACGCTATTATACGCCTTACTCGTTTTGATCTTGGTAGTGGAGCGCTCTAGCCACTACATCCGCAAAGCGATGACTAATTACCCCTCTACAAAGAGCCTCCCGGATGACCTTTCACCGAGCTCACTACGCCGAGACCAGCCGAGGCGATGGCTACCAAAAATAACCGCTATCTTTGTTATCGGCCTAACTACTATTTCTTGGAGCACAGGTGAACC
>JAQXBQ010000223.1 GCA_029252325.1 Akkermansiaceae bacterium | reverse complement strand
TAATTTAGGCGGTAGAATATCGTAAATCGTTTCTCTGCCCAGCTCATCTTGGGCACTACAAACAAGCCCCGCAGGTTTGTTGAAAATTATAACTTCTGTGCTCCGCGGGCTCACGTGCTTGCGTCCTACGCGCACTACATCGTCAGGTCCGACCTGAGTCGCAGGATTTTCGCAACGACTGTTGTTTACAAAAATCTTCCCCTCTTTAATGAGGACATCACACGCTCGGCGTGATCCAACACCACATGAGGCGAGGTATTTATTGAGCCTAGTGCCTTTAGCTTGCTGTGACATGGTACTTGTGAAAAAAGTTTAGGGGTAAAAGATGTGAGCGTTACAACCGAGGCAAAGAAAACCCGCCCGATGATATTTCATGGGGCGGGTTAAAATGTAATGCAGCGTTGAGTGCTGCCTAAGCCTCAGGCTTGGTTTTAGGAAGGCCAATAGGGCTCTTTCCTTTTTGCCATTGACCGCGCTCCTTGAGCAATTTGATGCGCTCGAATCTCTTGAGAACGGAACGCTTGCCACCGGCGCCGCCAGTTGCTTTGAGTGATGAATGTTTAGACATAGCTTATTTGTTGTGCTGTGTAGATTGTAATAAAGATTAACGCTTGGAGAACTGGAACTTCTTGCGAGCACCAGGCTGACCGTATTTCTTACGCTCCTTCTGACGAGGGTCACGGCGCATCAGGCCGGCTTCCTTAAGAGCAGGGCGAAGTTCCTCGTCCTGATCACATAGTGCACGTGAAATAGCCAATCGGATTGCTCCGACCTGCCCGGCGATTCCTCCGCCCTTGACGGAGATTTTAACATCAAATTTGTTAACCAGCTTGGCTTTTTGGAAAGGCTCAAGAACTGAGTTTTGTAGTGTTACCGTTGGCACATATTCCTCAAAGGGGCGGTTGTTGACGGTGATTCTTCCGGTTCCTGAAGTAACCCAAGCACGGGCAACTGAGGATTTGCGGCGACCTGTGGCGGTGTAAGTAGTGGCTTCGCTCATGAAAATAATTTGGTAAATAGTTAGTTATTAGCTAGGTAGCTTTCAGTTACTTGATTTCGTATACTTCTGGCTGCTGGGCATCATGTGAATGCTCGGATCCTACAACGACTTTCAGCTTTTTGAAAATTGCATCACCAAGCTTGTTGTGAGGAACCATACCGCGAACTGCACGTTCAAGCAGTAGCTCTGGGCGGCGGGCACGAACTTGTTTCGGAGTCTCGACTTTCTGATTACCAACATAACCAGTGTATCGAGTGTAGATTTTCTCGCCTTCTTTATTGCCCGAGAGAACAACTTTTTCAGCATTGATGATAATGACGAAGTCACCAGTATCAACGTGAGGTGTGAATATAGTTTTGTTTTTACCGCGCAATAAATTGGCGGCCTCAACAGCGACTTGACCGAGCACCTTATTTTGGGCATCGATCACATACCATTTGCGCTCAACATCTTGAGCTTTGGCTGAAAAAGTTTTCATTTGTTTTTTTATTTAGTGTTAGTGACTTGCATACCTATTTGAGGGGCAAAACAAGTCGGCTTCCCAGGGTAGAATTGTCCACCCACCTCATGTCGAGGGGCGCGCAAACTAGGAGTGAGCCGATGACATGTCAACCCAAATCTCGCCGAATCTGCAAGCTTTGGGCGAATTTGCACTGCGATAACCTGACACGAGGGGGCAATTGACAAATTCATCTCGTTTCAGCATGATCTGATTCGTGCAAGATCCCGAGGAGAACTCAGACCAGGCAACCAGCCTACCCGGCAAGCTATCATTAAAGAATAAGCTCTGGGAAATCATCTTTGAGGCCGAGACCCCCTCAGGGAAATTTTTCGATGTTGCCCTTCTATGGGTCATTGGCGCTTCCGTATTAGCCGTCATGCTCGAGAGTGTAGCCTCCATTGATCTTCGCTATCACAAGCAACTAGCGACAGCCGAATGGGTTTTCACCATCATCTTCAGCATCGAATATTTGCTTCGCATTTGGCTGGTTCGACGTCCGATGAAGTATATTTTTAGTTTTTACGGCATTGTCGACCTTCTCTCGTGCCTTCCCAGCTATGTTGCGTTGGCATTTGGCGGCGGCACTCCGTATGCGGTCATTCGCTTGTTGCGACTCCTGAGAATGTTCCGTGTGCTAAAAATGGTGTCTCACGTGCGAGGCGCAAATACAATCATGCGCGGCCTGGCCGCATCGAGAGCAAAGATTACCGTTTTTTTCTTCGCCGTACTGATTCTGGCAATGATTGCAGGCACTCTGATGTTCATCGTGGAAAGCAACCAAGAAGGCACCTCCTTCACCAACATCCCGGTCAGCATTTATTATTCCATCGTCACGATCACAACCCTCGGCTTCGGTGACATCACACCTCATACCGCGCTTGGACAGTTTTTCACCTCCATTATGGTTCTCGCAGGATATGCCATCATTGCAGTGCCCACCGGCATTGTCACCAGTGACATGATTAAAGTAGCCATGCGTCCAGATGAGACCACCGACGCCTGCCCTGGCTGCGGCATCCACGGCCATTTGCCTGACGCTTCTTATTGCCGGAAATGCGGCGAATCACTGGAAACACCTGAGACACAGCGCGAGAGCCAATAAATAGCGGCTTCACAAAGTTTTAAATTCCCCATTAGTGTGGCTTATGTTTAGTTCAAACATGTGGGTTTGGTCAAAACTATCAGGAATACAATGGATGGACGCATGGGAAGATCGCTTCCACGGTAATCCCAACACCGTCATTACGCGCCTTAAGACCAATAAAACGGTTCGTGTCGAAGTTTACACCGAGACCGAAAAAGAGGCCGAGGCCATCAAAAAACAGTTTGGCGGAAGCATACGCAAACTAGTGCATAAAAATTGGGCTGCACTCACCGAGCCGTCCAATGCTCCTATCAAGATTAGAAGCTCCATCATCATCACAGGCTTACGGGACGATGACGCTCGCGAGAAACTCGCAAAAGAATTTCCTGGCAGGCACATAGTGCAGATCCCAGCTGACATGGCCTTTGGCACCGGCGATCATGCTACCACCTCGACATGTATGCGATTTCTCGTCGACATCGCACAAGAGCGAGCTTCATCAGATTGGGACCTTCTAGATCTGGGCACAGGGACCGGAGTCATTGCCATTGCTGCACGAATGCTGGGAGCTCATCACAGCGAGGGCATGGATTTTGACCCACAGGCCGTCAAAGTAGCTCGGCGTAATGTGCGGCGCAATCAAGTAAGCCTTGTCAAAATGTCTGAGGTCGACGTTCTCGATTGGCAGCCCCAGCGCAAATGGCCTGTGGTTGTGGCAAATCTGTTTTCCACTATTTTACAGCAAGCATTCCCCACTATCGTCGAGGCCATGGAAGAAAATGGAGATATTATCGTATCAGGCATTCTACATGATCAGTGGGATGAAACTCGAGCAGTTGCAGAAAAATCGGGACTTTGCTTTTCTCAAATCGTACGCAAAGGCAAGTGGATGACCGCACGGGGAACTTACGAGCCATAGTCGCAGGTCAATAAATCATGTCCTCGGTGCACCATTTGGCTTGCATCAGAAAAATTATCAGATACTCCATCTGCATCATCTCGCAGGGAGATGTGCTGTGAAAATCACTGTTACTCCCTTTGCGGGTGAACATATTAATTGTTTTTAAAACATACAGCACCATGGATTCCATCTCATCACGCGTCAACAAAGTCGCCCCCTCCCTCACCCTTTCAGTCACCAACCAAGCCAAAGCCATGAAAGCTCGTGGCGAAGAAGTTTACGGACTTGCTGGTGGTGAGCCCGATCAGGATACTCCTGACTTCATCAAGCAAGCAGCTATTCAGGCCCTCAACGACGGCAAAACTAAATACACGCCTGCATCAGGTATTCCTGAGCTCAGAGAGGCTATCGCCAACAAGCTCAACACTGATAACGGCATCGAGTATGATCCGCGCCAAATTGTTGTTAACTCAGGAGCTAAGCAATCTTGCTTCAATGCTATTCTCGCCGTCTGCGAAGAAGGCGACGAAGTCATCATCCCGTCACCTTACTGGGTGAGCTACCCAGAGATGGTTCGCCTTGCAGGCGCCGAGCCAGTTTTTGTTGAGACCACTGCGGAAAACAACTGGAAAATAACACCAGAGCAGTTTGAGGAAAACATGACTGGTCGCACCAAAATGATTATCCTCAACACTCCAGGCAACCCCACTGGATCAGTCTACACTGCTGACGAGCTAAGAGCCCTCGGCGATGTTGCCCTCTATGAGGACATCATCATCCTCGCTGATGAAATTTACGAACACCTCGTATACGGCGATACCAAACACACTAGCATCGCATCTCTGGGTAAGGACCTCTACGACCTCACCATCACGATCAACGGATTTTCCAAGGCCTATTCAATGACAGGTTGGCGAGTTGGCTACACCGCGGCTCCGAAGCCGATCGCAGAGGCAATGTCCAAGATTCAGGGTCACACTACTTCTAATGCAACCACCTTTGCTCAATATGGGGCACTTGCAGCCTTGGAGGGAGGCAAGGATTTCATCAGGGATCTGAACGCAGAGTATGATGTCCGCCGACAGTTCGTCTATGGCCGACTCAGCTCCATTCCCAACATCAAAGTAACTGAGCCACAAGGTGCTTTCTATTGTCTTGTTGACACCGAACAAATCGGCATCAAATCAGTCAACCTTTGTGACAAGCTTCTTAATCGTTACCGCGTTGCGGCCGTTCCTGGCATTGCCTTTGGTAATGACAACAGTATCCGTATCAGCTACTGCACCACCCTCGACGTATTGAACGAAGGCTTATCTCGATTTGAAGAATTCTGCAAAGCTCACTAAGTCAGGCTTCTAGCAATTTTCAAAGATACATATCACATCATGCGCGTCACACCTATCGGTGTGGCGCGTTTTTTGTGAACTAACGAGACTCCTCGCCATAGTTGACGTGGTCTAATATCAATCCATCTGGAGGCGCGCAGAATGGTGACTTTCCATGGGGAAGCTCAGGCGATTGATCCAGCAAACTTTTAAGATCATCTAATCTCAAGCGGCCTTGGGCCGCATAAACAGCTGAGCCAGTAAGCAACCTTGCCATTTTGTATAGAAAGCCATTACCAGTAAACACAATCTTATATCCCATTTCTGTTGTTACCAACTCACATTGACTGAGTATCCTGACGTAATCCGTATCCTCTGTCTCATTTCCCCTTTTTGCCGAGAAAGCCTGAAAACTATGTTCTCCCTCCAAGATACTCAGCGCCTTCGCCAATGAGTCGGCATCAAGCTGACGAGGCAAGTGCCATGCCAGACCGGCACGCAAAGGAGGCAGCACAGGCGCCAAACACAAATCATAAGTATAAGTCTTCGACTTGGCACTAAAGCGAGCATGGAAATCCTTCGGCACTTCCTCACAGTTCATCACTCGAACGGCTGCTGGCAACTTACTGTTCACCGCAGGTAGCCAGTTATAGGCATTCATACTCATCCCATCGGGAACATCAAAGTGCGCTACCTGGCCAAGCGCATGCACGCCCGTGTCAGTCCGCCCCGAGCCATGTATGCGAACACCCTGCTTCGCAACTTCCGATATGCTTTTTTCCAAATAATCTTGAATGGTATTACCACGAGGCTGGGTGGCCCACCCTTGGAAAGGCCGCCCATCATAAGCTAAAGTCATTTTCAGTCGCACAACTCAATATTAAGCAGACTCAGAAAAAGAAACAACCCCACCTTCTTCAAGATGGGGTTGTTTTCTAAAAAAACGAACTAGGCGAGATCAGTGATTACTGCCCGCGCCCAAATACAACCGTGTAAATCGTCTTGATGATGATAATCGCATCCAACATCAGGCTGTGCCTCTGAACATAATAGAGGTCATAATAGAGCTTTTCGAGAGTGTCTTGATCACTAGCACCGTATGAATAATTCACCTGCGCCCACCCCGTGATGCCGGGCTTTACTGCATGCCTAAAATGATAGTAAGGAAACTTGGCTTCATAGCCCTTAACCAAAGCAGACCACTCCGCTCTTGGGCCAACTAAACTAACATCCCCCTTGAGAATATTCCAAAATTGCGGCAACTCGTCGATACGTGTCTTTCTCAAAAACTTGCCAATCGGAGTCAAGCGAGAATCATTTTTCTCGGTATACATTGAGCCCTCTTCTGATCTCACTTTCATCGTGCGAAACTTGTATAAGGTGAATGGAACTTCACGGTGACCAACTCGCTCCTGCTTAAATATGGCTGGACCTGGATTGGTCAACTTCACCATAATAGCCGTAACCAACATCAATGGCCAAAAGACAATAATCCCGATAAGACCGAATGCTATATCAAAGGCACGCTTGATCCGCTCATAAGTATTGTTGTGAGTGGTAAAACCACCCTTAAGAGCCCAACCCATGTTCACCTCTCGCGGTGATACCATT
This sequence comes from Akkermansiaceae bacterium, assembly GCA_029252325.1. Classification (GTDB taxonomy): domain Bacteria; phylum Verrucomicrobiota; class Verrucomicrobiia; order Verrucomicrobiales; family Akkermansiaceae; genus Oceaniferula. Next base: position 968 of record JAQXBQ010000223.1, on the reverse strand, counting down.
TTGAGATAATTCGTCAGGTAGGCGTCATACGAGCATACATTGTTACCATTAAACTGAGCCACAGCCAACCTCTTCACCAAATTGTAAGGCATCTGATCCGGTGAATACGTTAGCACGTAATTTTCGACATAACGACCATGCATTGATGACTGGAAGTTCATCTTATCAATCGACTCGAGAATTGGCGATTCGGGATCACCTTCTATCAAATGCTCACCAACATCCGAATCAAATGGATCAACTACAATCACTTCATGGCTACCATCCTCCCGTTGGATTCTCTGATATAAATCCTGAGCAGCCCAACCTTTGCCAATAATACAAAAGGCATTGCCACGCTGATATGTCAATTTTGCCTTACCTAAGATGAATCGATAAGCCATCGATAGCAAAGGGAAAGCGATCAAAGGCACTGCTACTACAAAACGAGCAGAATTCAAATTGAAGCCGTAGCTGATCACCGAATAGATCAGGAAAAAAACGACCACAAAAACAACGGTCGAGACAATGATATGTTCGCTGAGAAATCGAAAGTTTTTGGTGTTGGTGCGGTAATTGTATCCACCGACAAGAGCTACCCCAAAGACGCTACCCATTTCTATGATCAATAGCACCCGCCTACTTACCGTAGTCAATAAATCTTCATCATAGCGGACATAATTACCAATGATGAAAATAGCGGCAATCAACAAGATATCAAATACCAGTAAGGCCGCAGGATAAATATGACGGACGATATCACGCTTCCAGTGCAAAACAGCACCCTGCTTGTGCTTGTCAGCATCATCAAAAATGGATCCCATCGCCATGTCTGACGTGTCATCAAGTGCTACGAAGGCGGCAGCGTCACTGGAGTTTTCGACTTTGACGTTATCAGTATTAAGCGGCGGAGAGATCATCAATCTGTTTTACTTGGGTGTGTGGACCAGATGCAAAGCATCGATTAATTAAATTAAATAATAAAAATA
>JAQXBQ010000073.1 GCA_029252325.1 Akkermansiaceae bacterium | reverse complement strand
CAAGGGCTTTATCCTATGTTTCACCTATTCAGCAAAAAAAACGGCAACCTCAAGGACGACTCACTTTCCGGTTTAACAGTAGCGCTTGCCCTTGTCCCAGAGGCCATCGCCTTTTCATTCATTGCAGGTGTTAATCCTCTCGTTGGTCTGTGGGCGGCAGTCTTTATGGGCTTCATCACAGCTGCGTGTGGTGGTCGTCCAGGCATGATTTCTGGCGCTACCGGAGCCATAGCAGTTGTCGCGGGTAAAGCCGTGCAGTATGGCGACAATCTTGGTGACGGGCTTGGCCTTCAGTTCCTTTTTGCCGTGATCATGGTTGCTGGTGTTATCCAAATTCTCTTTGGAGTGCTCAAGCTCGGGAGATTCATCCGCCTCGTCCCTCATCCCGTCATGATTGGATTTGTCAATGGCTTGGCCATTGTCATCTGCATGGGACAGTTCGGCTTCTTTAAGAAGTTCTCTCATCTCGATGATAAGGGCTCACGTGTCATGGAGTGGATGCAAGGCAGTGAACTCGGCATCCTTATAGGTCTGATCGTCCTCACCATGGCCATTATCCAATTTTTTCCAAAACTCACCAAGGCAATACCCTCAACACTGGCAGCTATCATTGTAGTAGGCCTGATCGCTTACTTCCTGCCCGATGCAAGGACCATTGAAAATGTGCTCAAAGACGGTGGCGGCGACGGCACCTTGAGTGGCAGCTTCCCTGTACCTGCATGGCCAAGCGATATCGCTTGGGGCGAGCACTGGACGTTTATCCTTCAAACCGCTTTTGTCGTTGCCATGGTCGGCATCATTGAGTCCTTGATGACTCTGCAGCTCATTGATGAGATCACCGAGACCCGTGGCCAAGGCAACCGCGAATGTGTTGCGCAAGGTGGTGCCAACTTCCTCTCTGGACTGTTCGGCGGCATGGGTGGCTGTGCCATGATTGGCCAATCACTCATCAACATCAAATCTGGTGGTCGTGGCCGCACCTCGGGCATCGTTGCTGCCGTCTCCCTCACCTTGTTTATTGTGATTGGCGGCCCAGTCATTATTCAAATCCCGATCGCAGCCCTTGTCGGCGTCATGTTCATGGTTGTCATCGGCACCTTTGAGTGGTCCACCTTCAAAAGCTTTGGCAAAATCGCCAAATCAGAAATGCTGATCATTCTCACTGTTACTTTAGTCACCGCCATCATGCATGACTTGGCGCTCGCAGTGTTTGTCGGTGTTATCCTCTCTGCCCTCGTTTTTGCCTGGGAGAGCTCCAAGCACATCACCGTTACTTTGCACAAGGATACCCCAGAAGAACGCATCTATGGCATCGAAGGCATGCTTTACTTTGGCTCAGTCCGCGAATTTTCTGATAAGTTTCAGGCAAAATCAGATGTTCCAAGTATCGTGATCGATTTCGAAGAAGCCCGCGTCTGTGACCTCTCAGGACTTGAAGCGATCAACGCCCTTGGTGAGCGTTACCGAAATGCAGGTAAGGTTCTGCATGTTCGTCACCTGTCCACAGATTGCCAACAGATGCTAGAAAAAGCAGGCACACTCGTCGATATTGAAGTTCTCCCTGATGATCCTCACTACTCGGTTGCTCTACTTCGCAGCGACAAAAGCAAAATCATAGGATCATAAGCTGATCTCCTGATGAACCAGTGCAAATGCCCCTGTTGATTGCATATTAGTCTCATCACGAACGATTTTCATCAACCGATTCATCGGTTTTGAGGTGACAAATGCCTATTTTGAGGTATCCACCCCGCGTGCTCATCATACGCAAACTCACTAGAATCCTCGGAGGCCGCACTCTTTTTGAAGAAGCGGACATGACTGTCAACTGGGGCGAACGCGTCGCCCTTGTCGGCCCCAACGGCGCGGGAAAATCTACACTCTTCAAGCTCATCCTCGGCGAGGACACGGCGGATGCTGGAACTGTGGAACCCGATGATTATGCCGTGATCGGCTACCTCGCTCAGGAAGCAGGTGATCCTGGTGATGAAACACTCCTAGAAATAGCCATCGGCATTACACCCGAGCTCGTTAAGGCCATCCGCGTTATACGCGAAGGCGACGCCGCCGGAACAACTGGCAGCGACGAGTATCACGCTGCTCAGGATGTATTTGATACCGCCAACGGCTACCAACTTGAGCCCAAGGCTAAAAAAATACTTTCCGGACTCGGGTTCGATTCTGGCTCATTTGAAAAACCAGCACGTGAGTTCTCAGGAGGATGGATCATGCGCGCTCACCTTGCCAGATTGCTCGTCATGGAGCCAGATCTTTTGATGCTGGATGAGCCCACCAACCACCTTGACCTCTCCGCACTCGTTTGGCTTCAGCGCTACCTGCTGAACTATCCAGGTGCATTACTGATGATTTCCCACGATCGCGACTTTATGGACGCCCTGATTGAGACTGTTTACGAAATCGACGAGGAAAAGCTCATTTCCTATACAGGTAACTACACCTCTTACCTTGAACAGCGCAACCAGCGTTATACTCAGAAAGTTCAGGCCTACCGTAACCAGAATAAGGAAATCGAACGCGTTCAGGAATTCATCGACCGTTTCCGCTCAGTTACTTCCAAAGCTGCTCAGGTGCAGAGCCGGGTCAAGACACTGGAGAAGATGAAGCGCCTCCCCAAGCCTATCGCACCCCGCAAGGTCTTCAAATTCAATTTTCCCCAGCCTGCTCGATCGAACCAAAAAGTCATTGAGTTGGAAAAAGTGCATCAAGCTTATGGTGACAAGGTCATCTATGAAAGCTTGGACCTAACCGTCGAACGCGGCGACCGCATGGTGCTTGTTGGTCCTAACGGAGCAGGTAAGTCTACCCTCCTCAAGATTCTCGCCAATGAGCTGGAGTTCCAAAGCGGAACCCGTAAAGCCGGATTCAATACCAAGCTCGGCTACTACTCTCAGCACCGCACCCAGTCCATGGACGAGTCGAACACAGTGATCCAAGAAGTCATGGCTAGCGGCGGCGACATGCGTGAGGAAGAGGCCCGCTCAATCCTCGGGTCGTTTTTATTCCGACGTGCCGACGTTCATAAAAAAGTCCGCGTGCTCTCCGGTGGTGAGAAATCCCGCTTGAATCTAGTGAAGTTCCTTGTGAACCCTCCGAACCTCCTCCTCATGGATGAGCCGACGACTCACCTGGACATCATCTCCATCGAGGCCCTGTTGCAGGCACTCAAACACTATGATGGAACTCTGGTCTTCATTTCCCACGACGTCCATTTCATTAAAAACCTCGCGGAAATCACCCTACATGTTGATGCCGGTAAACTTACTCGTTATGCGGGAGGTTATGATTACTACTTAGAGAAATCAGGTCTTGATGATAGTCGTGGATCCGTGACTGCCTAGTCAAGAACACTCAGGCCTCGCAAGCTAGGACCCCCTGTCGGCCCACATTTGGGCCCACATTTGGGCATCAGCGATGGAGACATCTATGTAAAGAAAAAGCCCCCGCGGTGTTGGTGTGAACCAAACGTGCGGAGGCTTTTCACAATGATAGATGGGGGGTTTACTTGGCTGTCATATGAACCTCTATTGCCTCTTGAAATAATCTCATCGGGCAACTGAGGAAGTATCATCTAATCATATTTGGGGGTTATTAGGGGGTTTTTGTTGGAGTTTTGGGTTTCCTGGGATTTGAGAGAAAAGCTTGCAACTGTGTCCTCTTGGTATCCTTAGTGTTATTTGGGGGCATCTAGGGATACTTTCAACCTTTGGGGGTTTGGTTGCCAAGAAGACAGCTTCGACCAGTGAGGAGAGGTTCCTTAATGCTATGTTGAGTTGGCGGTAAGTAAAA
>JAQXBQ010000179.1 GCA_029252325.1 Akkermansiaceae bacterium | reverse complement strand
CCTCCGTGGTTTTGGTGGTTTGTTGCTCTCACCCTTGCATCTTGCTTTTCAATCCTCACGTGGTCGCTTTGCATCTCGATTTTCAATAATCCCGAGATACCGCGTAATTACGAGATACTGAAGAAACTCGAGCGCATTCCCACGCCACGCGCCTACACTTCGCAAACTGCGCCCAAGCACCCCGCTCACTCTGCACCGACTCTGCGTAAAAGCTACCTCGCATACACTCCTTCAGAGCTCACAACGATTAATCGAAGCCTACTGCATAGCTATCTCACTAATTTTCGAGAGAGCACCTTCTCAAGTTATTTGGAGGGAACATATCGAGTCACACAGACACGCAAGCTCACCAAAGATGACCTGATCACAGACGGCTTTGCTATCCAACTGCGCGCATACTCCCAGCCGGATCAATACAACGAACCAACGCCCTATCCCGTCATCGCAGAGATTATAATACCGACCCCTTATTCTGATTCTTATCGCGGTTATCATAAGGGAGACACATTAAAGCTGGGCATCACCCCTTATTTTGCGTCCCTGCTTCATGTGGCAAAACTCACACAAACCAATGATGACACCATTATTGTCGTCACAGCGGTCAGCCTAGCGAGCAAACTAAGACCACCGCATGCTGGCCCATTTGATTTGAGCCCCCCCAAAGAGCTCCAGCTAAAAGCCAAAGTCCCTTTTTTTGATTACTAACTGCAGCGCGTTGCGCTCACTAGGGCATGACCTCATCTTGCCATGTCAGGCTATCGCCCGCTGCGCCCATGCGATCCAGCATTCGCCGAAGTAACACACGTTCCGCCTCTTTACCAATGTCGCTAAGCTCAGCATCTCTTCGCGCTTGATTTTGGAGATAATTAAAGGCCTTGGCATGATCCTGCGCATTCAAGCGGTTGATGGCACCATTCTCAGCATAATAAATCTCAAAGTCTCCCATCGGAGCAACACTCAAGACCTTACCCCGCGGCATAGCTCCATTGATTTCGCCGTCCAAGATCCCCCACTGTCCGCCTTCGCTCAGATCAAACCCCGCCTTCACCAGGAAATCGGCTTTCACAATGAGAGTCTTCTCGCTACCCAGCCAAGTTGTCTGAAACTTAGTGATGGCCTGCGTCTTTCTTTGCACCAGAGCGAGCTCCCCGATCTCAGATTTTTCCAACACCGCAGTTGAACCACTAACAACCACCTCAGTGCCGAAAACATCACTGAGAGCAACTGCCATGCGATCCACTGGGTCTTGCGCTACCTTAACATAGAGAAAATAAAAACAAGTAGCACCAACGATCATCAACAAGGCCAAACCTCCAAAAACAGCTAAAATAGCCCCTGGCAGCCGTGAACTTCTAATACCCGACTTCGATTGTGACTCAGGTTGTGGTGCTACGTTTTCTGATCCAGACATACTTATATGCAATACCTTACCGAACAACCTTTGAAAACCTTACAAATTATTTACCCCACATCGGGTCAATGAAGCCAAGCACACTTTTTGGGTTTTACCCTTGCTCCATCGTTTTCCCCAAGCCATTGATTAATTCGCATATGTCATTAGAACCATTGAATATGGTTGATTCAGATACATAACACACCCTCTTAACAAGCTCATGAAAATACAACACCTCATCAAAACCTCTATCGTAATCACACTGGGTATGATCAACCTGGCTCAAGCCGAAGAATCCATCCAAAAAGAGCCTATTAAGGTATTGCAGATCGTCGGTGAAAATCATCACGACTACGAAAGTCAAAAGGTCATCATCGCAGAAGGTGTTGGCAAACGTGTCAATAGCACATGGACAACCTTGCACCACAAAACCAAAGAAGATGCCAAGCAGTTCCTAGACAACC
>JAQXBQ010000142.1 GCA_029252325.1 Akkermansiaceae bacterium | reverse complement strand
CATCATCCTGCCAGAGCAAGACACCCCACTCGCCAACTACTGGATCACCCTCTGCCAGCAATCAGGTGTCGAGATGGACAACTTCAGCCACAGCACGGGAACTATCAACGAGCTGGTTCGTTCTTAATGTTTAAATGACACTCTCTGTGGCTGTCATATTGACTGGCATAACCGCTCTCTGACTACGAATATTCTCAATGTATTCAGTGTGCCAGTTCGTGCCCACTAAATTAGGGGGGAGGCGTCATTCTAGATCAATGGTAATGATCAAATAGACAGCCAAACAAAGCCTCAAAATAGCGCAAGCCAAGCCCACCCCCCAGAATATAGAAGGGCATGTAATTGGCAACATTGGCTACATGATATAGAATTCCTTCTTGCAAGTTGTCTAATCAGAAACAATCACCCCTGCGCAAATCCCTGGAAACAAAGATACCAGGGTATCTGCGCAGTGATGGCCATATCTCTGATTCTGGCGCTACTTCATGAGCTATACCCTTAACATGTCGAATTCAGCCACTTTCATTTTAGTCACTGTATGCCTCTGCATGGGCTATATTGTTGAGCCACTCATATTTGAGCTGGCAAATGATCGTGCCCAGTCGAGTGCCCAGTCGAGTGCCCATTCAGACTCATCCATTGGCGAAAAATCTGCCAACCCTGCCAACCGAGGCTCTGACATAATGCATGTAAGCAGCTCACATGCTGTTCAGCTTGACCCTGATTTACTCAATAGCTTTCTCTCTAATCATTGCACTAAGTGCCATGGTCCTGAAAAACAAAAGGGAGATACCAGACTAGATACCCTCTCGCTCGAGATAGCCAATAGCGACACCGCTCTCCATTGGCAGGACGTACTTGATGTTATCAACCTTGGTGAAATGCCACCAGAAGACGAGAAACAACCAAGTAACGAGGAGCTTCAAGCCATCATCAAACATCTCACGATCGCACTAGACACCTCCAAAAAACGCCTCTCCGAAGACGGCGGAAATATCGCACTACGCAGAATCAATCGACGTGAATACCGCAACACCATTGAGCAACTAACGGGAATGCGTATCGGAAAAGGTGACGAAAGGATCATTCCACACGACTCCATTACCGAAAACTACGATACCATAGGGCAAGACCAACAATTCTCCAGCCATCACTTTGATGATTATTTTGACGTGGCTCAGTCTATCGCCCTTCATGCTCTTCATTGGGTAAACATAAAGAAGTCGGATCCAAAAACATTTATTTCCCAGGTGGAAGCGAATGAAAACCGCAACGCAGCAAAAAGGGTTAAAAGATATGCAGCAAAAGTCAACAATCCTAAAGGTGTCAATCGTCGCGATCGGAACTTGTATTGGATGTGGAAAAAATACCTAGAAACACCCTACCATAATAAAGGGGTATTTTTGGCTAAAAGACCTGTGCTCAGTTTTCCAAAATTCCTGCCAGATCCGAGAGCAAGCTACAAGTTCTCGGTCCAAGCAGGACTCACCAACATCGGCAAAGCCGATCCCACTCGTCAGTTCATACGGATGTATGCAGGGGGCGAAAGAATCGGCTATAGCAAAGTATCCGGCTCCCTGGATTCACCCCAGGTCACGCAAACTCTGGAATACCATGTTCCAATGCAATATCGCGGGGGCACCGGGTTCAACATCGGGGAACGCAAATGGACCCCCAGATGGTCCGCGATTTGGGTAGATGCCACGATAGTCAGGGGCCCATTCTATAAGGAACCTTCGGACCTCGAAACCATCTTCAATCAAACGATTGCTCCCTTGCAGCCTTTTCAGACTTATGATCCAAACAAGGGCGAAGAAGCACTCGACCAGCAAATAAAAAAGTTTTTGCAAGAATTCACTTACAAAGCCTTTCGTGGCAAAGATGCCGCACCTGAGTTCGAAAATCTTGTCTTTAAAATATACAGCCTCGACCGCAAGCAGGGCAAAGGTCTCAAAGCATCTCTCATCAAGCCTCTGGCGATGATCCTCAGTTCTCCCAGCTTCCTCTACCTCATGGAGGATGCTCCTAGCTCCGCAGAAGGAGCAGTTAGCGAGGTAGAATTTGCCAACCGAATCTCCCACTTCCTCTGGAGTCGATCCGCATCAGGTGCGCTTCTTGCCGACGCGAAAGCGGGCAAACTTAAGGACAAGGC
>JAQXBQ010000129.1 GCA_029252325.1 Akkermansiaceae bacterium | reverse complement strand
GGTTGACTGCCCATCACTTTGATCCACGGAGAAACAATCAGTCAACCTGCCCGCGTTTTCTTCAGGCCGAATTCCTGACTTCTCCAAATGCATCGTTGCTAAGTCATCAAACATCGCTTCATCGCTGGTTTGGACTTTGAAGGGAACTGCCAGTGCTTCACGTATAGGAAAACCCATTACAAGATTAGCAGAAGGCATATCCGCGATCTCAGACACCAGTAACGGGCCATTTTCTAGAGACAGCTGGAATGAGCCATCAACACCACCCGTCCATAATTCCCAACCCTCTGGACCAGGTATCAATAAGTGGGTATTCTTTTTATTACTCATATGATGTCGTGATTTCTATAACGCAAAATTAAGGAATAATCTCTTCCTTTCGGTCTAAAATAACTGGCTGACCCGTACGGCTTTTTAAGATCAAGGTGACTCTTCTTTTTACTGAGCCAGCCCTGCCGTCACTGACAATACGTGTCGTAGTATCTTTGACGGTCAATCTAGATGAAACTATTTGTTGCTGCACGTCAGAAACTCCTATCAAACTGAGAGCTTCAGTCAAATTCTGAAAACGCTGATCATCTTCGGTGTCCCTCTCTTGGTCCGGCCCAAGCACATATTCAACCAAATTTGACGCATCATCAATCGACACCTCTGCGGCGGCAGCAATTAATTCTACACTTGCCTCATGGATATCTAATTTGCCATTACTCCATATGGTAAACCAATTTCGCCAATCAGGCTTCACCTCTTCAAGCAGAGTAATATCTTTTACTAGGCGCATCTCATTGAGATTATAAAAAGGTCTATTGAAGGGGTGATTAGGGCGACCTTGCTCCTCATACCAGTCAATCTCAGCACCATTGAGCTCTGTAAGATCCCCTGAATCAATCCAATCAACCAGATTATCCACGAGCATTTGGGCATCAAGCAGGTCCATCCCCCAATCGGTGAAAATATCAGTGAGCAGTTGCTTATCCTTACGCATGAGAATGACATTAATATTGAATCTAGCCGCCTCTGACTCAATGCGAGCACGATAAGAAATTCCCAGCTTAGCATTACCCCAACTCAAGAGAGGCTCAGTTTTTTGAGTCGCAGGATTCACGGCAACAGCTATTCCTCGTTCAGCAGCAAGCATCGCGTCAAAACCATGAATTTGCGAAGTAGACGCATCAGCATCATGGTAGACAACCTTTACTGCGGCAAAAACAGCGAGCGATAAAACTGCCATAATCCAAAACACAGCGACGAGAGCGCTACCATGGCGAGACTTAGTTGAATAACTACTGGTCCATACCTTCTGAGGAAGAACCAAAGCTCCATGTTTTAATCGATTATTCATGTCCTCATATTTCACGGCCTACCTCCCTGCTGGCTGCTGTTGACCACGATCCTCAGATATTGGCGCGACTGGCTTTTGTTTGTTTTGGTTATTAAGCTCAATCACCCCACTTGAATTTTCCAACCCTGCATTCGTCTGAGGCTGCACCACGTTTTGCTGCATCACCTCACGAAAAAACACTTCAGGATTTTGTTTGGGAACCACCCAGAATGTCTGCTGTATGATATCAGACGTTGGTTCAAAGCGGCAATAGAACTTCACCTGCAAAGGCAGCTTATTGTTGTTATCCCACTCAGTAAATTGCTCCATTGAATTACCGTCCACCACCTCACAGTCACACATCCATAAATTCTCGAGCAGGGTAATTTCAGCAAAAGGTTCTAAATCATTATCCCCCCTGGCATTTGACTCCTGAAGAATTTCCTCTTCATAGAACTTCAAAATAACATCAACAAAACCGTCTCTCTGGACTACGGTGGTCAGCTCTACTGCCTCTGCCGTTATTGGAGTCTCACCCCAATCAAAAGACATAGGCACATTTTGAAAAGTCAGAGAAAATATCGAACGAGAGACACTACCATTGCGAGAATCATTACTCTCCAGTCTGAGGATTGCGTTACCGGGCATATTCTCAAACTGTTGTTTTAGTAGGTTGAAAAATGCATTTCTTTCCATCGTCACCTTCTGTTCCTCCACCACCATTTGGCTCAACTGCACTGAGGTTCTCGCGACACGAAAGATCATCCCCACCAGCATACCCATGAGACCTAGCGCAATCACTATCTCCAGCAAGGTAAACCCCCTGCTGCGTTTTAGCTTCTGATACTGCGTGTTTCTATTCATGGATTAGAAAATATTTATGGCCTATATAAACTGCCATACCTCCAAGTCTCAGCACTTTGCGATTGCCACTCACCATCTCCACCACGCCAATAAAAAACCACCGCAATTCGGTACATGTTTTGCAGTAACTGTCCGTCTTCATTTTCCAGCTCGATAGGCTCAATAATCGTTTCGATTTCACCAGAGAAAAACGATCTATCATCACCGGTCAGCTCCGTAATATTTACTTTTTCGGCCCCCTCTTTAAGGTAAGGATTAGCCAAAGCCTCTGTCATCGCACTTCGTAAAACTCTGTCAACACGCATGCTGTCTTGGATCATCACCGCCGTCTTACTCGTCATATGCAGTGCCTTGACCAAGGATACAGCGACCGCGGCAAAAAGCCCGAGCGCTATAATAATCTCAAGCAGCACAAAGCCATTGCAGGTATTCACCTTGCTAGCCCTTCTTTGAACCTGTTGCCTTGAGCCTCTCATCTTCATTCTTTTTCGATGCTCATCTCTTCATCACGGATACCCGCAGTAAGCGGATGGAGCTCATGTATTATCCAACTCTTTCCAATACTACAACGAATCGAAATCGGTTCAATTAACCCAAGTGGGCTGAGACTAATCACCATTTGCTGATTTTTTTCCAGAGTTTGCCATTCATCCGAGCGCCAACGTTTAATTTCATATGAAACATCAGCCGTCATTGCCTCACTTGCCGTGATGTCATCAAAGCTTCTATTATTTTCATCATCACCTAAACCGCTAACTTCAATGCTTTCGAAATCATCAGAAATAGTCGCGTATTTGGGTTTCAGAGAAACCGTCTTTTCTTTGATTGTAAGTTCATAAGGTCGCTGTTGTATAACAGCGATATTCAGGCCACGCTTGGCGAGCAATTCAATACGACCAGCTGCTTCACGTAATTTTTGTTCGGACTCAACAGTAGTAATACTCACCGTCATCCACGTCACCAAGATAGCGACCATCGACAACACAAACACAATCTCAAGCAAGGTGAAACCACCTAGCCTTCGATTTGGTATGCGTCTTTTAACTAGCTGCATATTTAACGCGGATCCTGACTGGACATATCATCCTCGGTGCCTTCTAAGCCGTCTTTGCCATAACAA
>JAQXBQ010000120.1 GCA_029252325.1 Akkermansiaceae bacterium | reverse complement strand
ACATGCGGGCCCGCGCACAGATCCCAAAATTCACCGTTTTTGAAAATAGAAATTTCCTCCCCCTCCGGAATATCATTGAGAAGATCAACCTTGAATTGGCTAACTACATCACGATCGGTGAGAGCTCCGAGGCGACCGCTCTTTGCCATCTCCATGGCTTCGTCACGGGAGACTATCGTCTTTTCAAAAGTCTGGTTCTCTTTGACGACCTTCTTCATTTCCGCCTCGATTTTTTCGAAATCATCAGGGGTAATCGAATGGTCTAAATCGATATCATAGTAGAACCCACTCTCCACAGGAGGACCTCCAGCAAGTTGGGCATTTGGCCAGATGTTAAGCACCGCAGTAGCGAGCACGTGCGCACACGAGTGCCTGAGACGTTCTAGGTCGGACATCTGGTGACGCTGCTCGAGCGTCTTGCGTTCTTTTTCATCGGCCATGACAAGAGTGAAAGAGCCACTACCAGCGTGGATTTGCAACCTTTTTCAGCGAACTTATTGCGGTATTTCACCAACTACATCAACAAGCAAATAGCTTGTTAAGGCACTCGTGGAAACTTGGAAAAGTCAGGTTGGCGCTTCTCGACGAAGGCATTTTTGCCCTCTTTGCCCTCCTCGCTCATGTAGTATAGCATAGTAGCATTACCAGCCAGATCCAACAGACCCATCTGGCCATCACAATCGGCATTAAGAGCCGACTTGAGACAACGCAGAGCGATTGGCGAATGCTGTAGCATCTCACGACACCACTGAACCGTCTCTTTTTCCAGATCGGCAAGAGCAACTACCGTGTTGACTAGGCCCATATCAAGCGCCTGCTTAGCATCATATTGGCGGCAGAGATACCAGATCTCACGGGCTTTTTTTTGCCCTACGATACGTGCAAGATAGCTTGAACCGAGCCCACCATCAAAAGATCCCACTTTTGGCCCAGTCTGACCAAAGATCGCATTATCCGCTGCAATACTGAGATCACAGACGACCTGCAAGACATGCCCACCCCCAATCGCGTAACCTGCTACCATCGCCACCACAGGTTTTGGTAAATTTCTTATCTTACGCTGCACATCAAGAATGTTCAGACGAGGAACCCCATCACCACCAATGTAGCCGGCGTGCCCTCGAACTTTTTGATCGCCTCCAGAACAGAAAGCTTTGTCCCCAGCTCCCGTGAGAATGATCACGCCCACCTCAGGGTCTTCATGGGCAAGATCAAAAGAGGCAAGCAATTCCTTGGTCGTCTCAGGACGAAAGGCATTCCTAACTTCCGGTCGGTTGATGGTGATCTTAGCTATTTGGCCGTCCTCACTTTTCTCGTAGAGAACATCCTCAAAGTCGTGTGCTGATTTCCACATATGGTTTTGTTTTAAACTCTGTGTTTTAAGTTTCAAGTGCATTGCCAAGAAATTCCAGACATGCTTGCTGAAATGCCTTTGGCTGCTCCCAGGGAATTCGGTGGCCACAGTCAGCAATAACCTGATGCCTGCCACTGGCCAAAAGCGGCGCCACCTGCTCGCCCAGTGCTCCAAATTTAACGTCACGCTCCCCCGTGAGCCAGAGTGTAGGACAGGTTATTTTGGCAAATTCAGCCGTAAGATCAGCCTGAGTGCCCAGTGACCAGTCGACAAATGAGCGGGCCACTGAAACGCGACGATCTTTAAGTTGGAGGCGGTCAGGCATCTCACCACTGCCGCCCAAAATATCTTGGTCATTCCATTTTGACAAAAAATCCGACCAGTCACCTTTTAAAGCTAGAGCGGACCACTCGGCATCCTTCTCGCGGCGTGCGACGCGCTCAGCTTCCTGCGTCAGCCCCGGGTGAGCCGACACAATAATCGCAGATTTCCAAAGCCCCGGCTGATTCAACATAGCATGTAGTGCCAGCCGACCCCCCATAGAGTAGCCCAACAATGTGGGTTCAGGGTCAACGCGCTTAATCTCCTCGGCTAGTGCACGGCCGCATTGATCCAGTGACATAGGGCAGCAATCCAGAAACCGCCACAGGTCAAGCCGACGCACTCCACGGTGATGGGCCGGCATAGTATCGGCAAAATAACGCCAATCCGCCGCCATTCCGACGGCTCCATGCAGAGCCCATATCATGAAATTAAACCTTAGTTATAGTGACTTTAGACAAGCCTGAATCGCCTCAAAGTCGGGCAGATCACCAGGGCTGTCGTTGACTTCAGCATACCGGACGACACCTCCTTGATCGACGACAAACGCAGAACGCTTGGGCACTCCTCCCATGATGAGGTTTTTCTCTGGCAAAAATGATTCGTAAGCAACTCCATAAGCCTTGGTGGCTTCGTGCTCGTAATCACTGAGCAAAGTAATACCGATTCCCTCTTTATCTGCCCATGCCTGTTGGGCAAAAGGATTGTCACCTGAAATACCGACTACTTGAGCATTGAGATTTTCATAGACTGCAAGCTCACTGGTTACAGAACAAAACTCTTGGGTGCAAACGCCTGTGAATGCCATCGGCACAAACAACAAAACCGTGTTGGATTTTGACGTAAGATCAGACAGCTGCGTGGTTTGTGGACCATCTGCGGTGAGGGTAACTAAATTAAAATCGGGGGCTTTGTCTCCTACTTGAATACTCATGGTAATATATATGTTTAAATTGAATCAACCTTCAGAAAAGGATGAAATGTAGCCCTAAGGGCCTTCACGAGCTTCGATCAAATCGATACCGAGGTCGAGCATCTTTTCGTACATCAAATTTTTCTAAATAGCTATCTGATATTAATAGGAGCCAAGACCCTTCGAGCCATTCCCCACCCCGCCAGAGCTCCACCGAGATGACACGCGTGACTGATTTCAAAAAGAGCTCCCCCACCCAAGAGAACCATCTGTTCGCCAAGGGCGGCAAGAACAGGCAAACCAAGACCAGGGCGCATCAGCCACATCATCGCTTCAGCAATAACAACGCCGAGACCGAGGTTTTTACCGCTTACAGGAATAAAACCCATGCGCGCATGAGGAGAAATTGCTATCAATGCAAATAACAATGCAAAGCATGCACCAGAAATTCCAACCAGGTAGCTTTCGTTGTAACCTCTCGCCCTTAATACAATACTGGTTATCAAGTGCAAAACCGCTCCCGCTAAAACTCCAGTAATCACAAGCTCATAAAAAATCTTACGACCTAGGATGGTTAAAACTCTCGCACCGACAAACCACAACATGCAGAGATTGACGAGAAGATGGAACCAATCAGCATGTAAAAAAGCATAGCTCAATAGCTGCCAAACTTTGCCATGCAATATCCCACCCCATGATAGCCCAAGATGTTCATACCACCAAAATCGCCCATCTGATATCGGGGCAAGAATGAGCAATAGATGAAACGAAAAAAGCAACAACAGCAAACCATTCATGCTGTTCCACTGAGGATTTACCTCACGGTTCCGGTAGCTGTAAGGGGGCACAAATCTGATTCTAGTCCGGCGAAGCTAATGCACACGGAAAAAATCTCTCGTTCTTACAGACCAAGAATATGGCGTTGTAAACAATAGCCTGCTATTAAATGAGCACAAAGTCTGAAGCTAGGGCGACCCCCCTGACAATTGATTTGTCCTCTAGCAAAATATGCTCTGTGCCTGCTATCTTGCTCTTGGCTCAGCTTTGACTCTGCTATCCGCCCCAGCGCTGGTGACGAATGGGCCGCCTTCGAGTGGCGCTACTCCCGTGCTCGCCACATCGGGCATCTCACTGGGCTTGCCTGCCAGCGGGAATTCCTTACGCAATGGGTGGTAGGGGTAGCCTTCCCACATCAGGATTCGGCGTAAGTCAGGGTGACCCGAAAACTTAATACCCATCATGTCGTAAATCTCACGCTCGTGCCAATCAGCCGTAGCCCATATGTCACTGACGGTTGGCACCTCTTGAGCATCTGCCACTGATGCCTTTACTCGCAAGTGCACTGAATCATTCAGCGTGGCTAGCTCATAAACGACTTCAAAACGAGGATCCTCGCCCATGTTATCAACGCTGGAGGCATCGATCAGAAAATTAAGACCTAACTCGTTGAAACAAAATTCCATAACCGCCCTCAAATCATCTAGTGCGACGACGACAGTGTGTTCACCACGAAATTCATGGGTCTTGGCTGAGGAGAACTTGTCGAGAACTTGCTGGGCTGCTTCTTGGGCTTTCATCGGTTCAAAAAGTAATTAGGAGTTATCAGCTGACTGTTGTGAAATAGACGGGTCTACTTTCAATTCACGCGTAGATTCTTCCCCATCAATTTTACGCTGCAGCTTCATCAAACCCTCAATGAGAGCCTCAGGGCGGGGCGGGCATCCTGAAATATAGACATCCACCGGAAGCAGCTGGTCAATTCCTTGTAGCACTGCGTAGCTACGATACATGCCACCACTAGAAGCACATGCACCCATCGCAATGCACCATTTAGGGTCTGGCATTTGATCCCAAACACGTTTCACCGCAAGCGCCATCTTGTAAGTAACGGTGCCTGCCACAATCATCACATCACTTTGGCGTGGGGAAAAGCGCATCACTTCTGAACCAAAACGAGAGATGTCAAATCGCGAAGATGCAGTTGCCATGAGCTCGATCGCGCAGCATGCAAGTCCCATAGGCATGGGCCAAAGAGAGTTTTTCCTCATCCAGTTGATGGCTGCATCAACTCGAGTGAAAATCACATTCCCTTCTACCTTCGAGTCATAGGCTGCATGAGCAAGGGCCACTTGAGCGGCTTGCGCAGAATCTTGCCCAACAATGGGAGACGATCCTGTGTTTTGAGCGTCAACGGGGGGGGTAATGTTAGCGGGTGATGCCATGATATGTTGTGCTGTGAGTGAAAACTGTAACTGCCGCCACACACTAGCTTGAGAAAAGAGCATCACAAGTCCATTTTACAGACAATTTGACATATCATGACATGACCAAACAACCACGAAAAAGAAGCGCCAACGATAGAAATGCCATGCCATGAAGAGCTGTAACGACATTCGATAGATACTTATTTTTTTGAACTTTACGCTTACCTTGACTGCGTGTCCTGTCTATAAATATTGGACTGAACCAGATGGACAAGCTGTCTTTAATATACCACGGGCGACTTAAGCCTTGGAAGATACCCCTCACCCTGCAGCTAGGTATGCTTGCATTGTGCGTGCTGTCGACGATTCCCCGTGCGGCGGCTGAAGATTCGGCAGTTCAAAAAGAACTCAATCGCAGAGTTAAAAACGCACAAAAAGCTCACGATCTATTAGCTAGTGGTGACATCGCCTACCAGAAACAAGATTATGACCGAGCGGCCGGTAATTATGCTCAAGCATTTGCACTCCTGCCTGGAGGATCCATAAGTCAAAAACTTCGCTCGGCCGCTGCCGATCGTTATGCTACCGCGACTACCGAACATTGCCGAGCTCTGGCAAAAAACGGCAGACAGGACGAAGCACGCATCCTCCTAGATGAGGTGCTAAAACCTGTAATATCACCGTCACACAAAGGAGCACTCGAACTCCGACGGCAGATCGATGATCCTATACGAAACAATCCAGCGCTCACACAGGGTCATGTTGACGACGTCATCAAAGTACGTAATCTGCTCCGCAAAGCCGAGGGTGAATTTCAGATCGGCCAATACGACCCAGCGTTTCTAACATACCAGTCGGCGCTTCGCATCGACCCCTTCAACAAAGCTGCTCGTCGTGGCATGGAACGCATCAGCGTTATTAAATCTGACTACTATCGTGCTGCCAGAGATCAGAGCAGAGCTACCATGTTGGCCGAGGTTGATAGCTACTGGAAACTCCACATACCTGCAGCCGAGAGCACGATTACGGTAGCACCGATCGACAGCTCATTATCTTCTTCCACAGATTTGCGTGATAAGCTTGCAGGCATTATAGTTGATGAAATTGAAATGGAGAATCAGAGCCTGCAAGAGGCTCTCGACTTCGTCAGATTGCAAAGTCGCATAGGAGACATACCAGATTCATCGGGAAATCAAGCAGGCATCAATATTGTGCTCAACACAGGCGATCCTTCGTCCAATGCTGCAAAAGCTGTTTCAAACAGTCGCGTCAACATCAACGCGCAAAACTTGCCTCTCTCTGTGTTGCTCAACTATATAACGGAGCAAACGCGCACCCAGTGGCAAATCGATGGCATGAGTATATCAGTGGCTCCTTTAGGATCATTAAGGGAGGGGCTTATTTTTAGGGCGTTTCGCGTACCCCCCAACTTCCTGCAAGCTGCCACGGCCAGCAGCAATGATCTTGATGATGATCCTTTTGGAAGTGACGAGAACGATGAAGGCAAGTTACCTGAGCGCGTTAGTATTACTGACTTCTTAAAGCAAAACGGCATCAGCTTCCCAGAGGGCGCCACGGCATCATACTCCGCTGTAGACAATAGCCTCGTTGCGCGCAACAGCCCAGCAAATATCGACCTGATCGATCAACTAGTATCGTTGGTAACCCAAGAGGAGCCTGTAATGGTCATCATCAAAACCGCGATCATTCGTGTCAGAGAGGAGAAGATCAAAGAACTTGGTTTTGACTGGGCCATCACCCCTTTGGACTTAGGTGCAGGAATGATCCTTGGCGGTGGTAGCGTCGGCAGCGGTGGTCCATTGAACCCGTTGGGGGGAAACCCCATCACAGCTGGCAATCGAAGTGGAAATAGTGCAATCGTTAAAGATGAAATTGATAGCTTTCTCAACAGCACTGCGGGAATCGCATCTGACAGCACCCAGCGAGCACCCGGCATATTGAGATTAACGGCCATCACGAATGGCATAGTCATCGACATGATGATGCGTGGGCTCGATCAAAGCAAAGCTGCTGACATCATGGTCAAGCCATCCACAATCACCCGAAGTGGGGAGCGCTCCACCATAGAGGTAATCCGCGAGTTCATTTACCCGACCGAATACGAACCACCGGAGCTTCCACAGCAGATCGGAGGTATCGTTGCTAGTTTGAATGGTGATGGAGATACAGGTGGTGGCGGAACTGAAATTTTCCCCGTCACTAGCGCCACTCCAACAGGCTTCGAAACCCGTAATGTAGGAGTCACTCTCAAGGTCGAACCCGTTGTCGGCCCGAACAAAAAATACATTTAGTTATCTCTACGCCCTGAACTCATCGAGTTTGAGGGTTTTGTCAATTATGGCAGTCCCATCTCTGCTTTGTCATCAGATGCGCTTGGCAACCCAATCAGTTTTGCCATCACTCAAAACAGTATTTTAATGCCCATCTTTAAAACCATACGTATGCCAAACGCTGCCCTAACCATACAAGATGGGGCAACCGTCGTTCTCGG
>JAQXBQ010000080.1 GCA_029252325.1 Akkermansiaceae bacterium | reverse complement strand
AGTGGCTCGATATCAGGTTGAGCTGATGAGTCGCTTATTTGATTTTCAAATAAAGTGCCGACATAGCGGCTAAATTGCCTACGGGTAGACCTTCGCTGCTCAAGCTTTTGGTGGCAACTTTCCATTTTTGTTGACCGCCGAGGGTGTCACGAAAGGTGAGCGTTTTTTTGTTGAGGTGCTTGCGGCTCAGCCAGCTGATGGCGTTGTCAGGTATCTGAATGGATACATCTGGTAGCGTTTCTCTGGGGTTGAGATTGGCAACGACGAGAAAGGCTTGGTCGCTGAGCTCATCACGTCTCATAAAGCTATAGAGCCAATGGCCTGATACTGGCTCACCATCGATGCGTCCGTAGTGAATGTTGTCTCGATTGGCATGATTGAGACCGTAAAAATCACCTTTGGTAAATGCCGGTTGTGAACATGTTTTGAGTAATTTGGCGTAGAATTGGCGGAGTTCTTTTTGTTCAGGTGAGAGGCCAGCTTCACGGTAGAGGTGCTTGCTGGCCCATGGGACAAGGGAGGGCAAGCAGCCGTAGTCGAAGATGCTGCTACGCCCGTCATCACCACTAAATCCCTCGGCTCCATCGGCAGGTTCTCCTGTTTCTTGGCCAGAGTAGATCATGATGGGGCCCTTGCCTAAGCCGTAGATGATGGCTGATACGGGCTTGCCAATGGCCATGCCGCTGGCAGCCCAGTTGCCTTTGGAGGCTAGGCGGACTTCGTCATGGTTTTCTGCGTAACGAAGAGATTGGTGAAAGCGATCAACGAAGCAGTTAGATGCATCGTCGATGTCGTTAGCCCATTGCTGACCTTCGACTGTTGCTTTGATGGTGGAGTAGGTTGGGTCATCATAAACAGCATCAAAACCTGCATCGAGGAGCTCGTCTAAAACGTTGCCGTCGGTGAGCTTTGTAGGATCACTATCGTAGGCCTCTGCCATGAAGAAGACCCGAGGGTCTCGTTTCCGTGCGCGCTCTACTTGCCAGCCCCAGTATGCCATGGGGATCATGTGAGCCATATCTACTCTGAAGCCATCTACTCCCATTTCTTGCCAGTAAGATAAGATGGCGTCCATTTTGCGCCAGGTGTCTGGGGTGTCCTGTGGTGCGGCACCTGGCTCGGGCAATGAGTGTAGGTCCTCACGGGGTGGTCCCACTGTGAAGTCATGTCCGTAGTTGAGTTTGATGGTCTCATACCAGTCGTGAATGGATGGGCTCCATGTGAGGGCGTTGTTGCCAGTGACGCGCCCGAAGGTGCTCTCTGGCTCGTAGGGAACGGGCCCCTGATTACTGGGAAGCTTGAGCGGAGCGCCTTCTCCGGGGTGCAGTTCTCCTAGATAGAAAAAATTATTATCAGGGTCAAAAAACTTGCCGGTGTCATCGTTTTTACCAAAAGAGAGCT
This sequence comes from Akkermansiaceae bacterium, assembly GCA_029252325.1. Classification (GTDB taxonomy): domain Bacteria; phylum Verrucomicrobiota; class Verrucomicrobiia; order Verrucomicrobiales; family Akkermansiaceae; genus Oceaniferula. The sequence goes on along the minus strand of JAQXBQ010000080.1, from coordinate 31,402 downwards.
CAGGGCGTATGTCGCTGGAGTAGGATCGTGCTACGTGGTTAGGCACGAAGTCGATGATCGCCTTAAGTTTGTGTTTTTTGATGCGAACGAGCAGTGCTTTAAATTCTTCGAGGCGCTTGCTGGGATCGATTGCATAGTCAGGCGAAACATCAAAGTAATCACGAATAGCATAGGGGGAGCCTGCTTTGCCCTTGAGTAGAAGTGGGTCGTCAGCTGGGCGCTCTGGGTATGCGGTGGCGCTAGCTTGCTCGAGGATGCCGGTGAGCCAGAGGTGGCTGATGCCGAGTTTGCGAAGTGAGCTTAGGGCGGCATCATTGATGTCGGCAAATTTGCCACAGCCGTTATCAGCCATGCTGCCGTTGAGTTTTGGCGCTGCGTTGGTGTTGCCGAAGTGGCGCACCATGAGTTGGTAAATATGCGGTCTGCTTGGATGATCCACGGTCGGAGTCTGGCTCGCATTTGGCAGATTGCAAGACGACGCTGGTGCATTATCAGAACAGATTTTTTAGCGCATCTCTAGCCAGGTGTTGAGAATTTCAACGGCGGCTGCCTGGTCAATGATTTGCTTCTGGTGTTTGGCGTTTCTGCCCGCCTGATGTAGCTTGTCGGCAGCCGCAACGGTGGTGAGGGTCTCATCACAGTAGTGCAGTGGGATCTCGGGGAGTGCGTGATGAAGTTGGTCGCCGAAGGCGCGTACTTTTTGGGCGGCAGTTCCTTCGGTGCCGTCCATGCGGATGGGCAATCCCAGCACGAGTTGTTTCACCTGTCGCTGTGTAACGAGTTCGATGATGCGTTCGATCGGGTCACCTGCTCTTGCTTGGATGGTCTCAACGGGGTGAGCCATAATGCCGACAGCGTCGGTGGCGGCGATGCCGATGCGGGCGTCACCGTGGTCGATGGCCAGAATAGGGTGCTCGTCATTCATGTTACAATAGCTCGTCAGGTAGCTGGCCCCCGAGGTTTTTGATGGCATCTGCCTGATGCCGGTTAGCGATGAGCAAGGCGTCGTCGGTTTGAACGACGATGAGATCGTCAACTCCCAGCAGAGCAACTTTGCTTTCGGGACGAGCATTGAAGACGATGTTGTTTTCTGAGTCGATCTCGGCGAGGTCGGTGTTGGTTTTGTTGTTATCTCCCTGGGTCTCGAGGTATTTGGCGACGGAGAGCCACGAGCCGACATCATCCCAATCAAAGCTGGCCTCGATGTTGAGCACACGGGAGGCTTTTTCCATGAGGGCGTAGTCGATGGAGATCGGTGTCAGGGTGGGGAAACGAGTATTAACAAATTCTTTGATGTCTGAGGCCTGGCCGATTTCTTCGATGAAGCCGGCAAGCTCGGGGGTATGCTCGGTAAGCTCGTCGATGACAGTTTTTGCCGACCAGATAAACATGCCGGCGTTCCAGGCAAAGTTCCCCTGTGCAAGAAATGTCTCAGCAAGTTCAGGGTCTGGCTTTTCTCTGAATCGGCTTACCTCGTGAGGCTGGTGGGTTGTTTGTGCGCCTTCGGTGTGTGCTTCGCCGCCTCGCTCGATGTAGCCGTATGCGGGGCATGCCCAAGTGGGTTTGATACCGATGGTGACGAGGGCGGGGTTGTGCGCAGCCACAATCATGGCATCATGCATGATAGATTGGAATGCGGCGGTGTCTTGAATGAGCTGGTCTGAAGGCAATACAATGATAGTGGCATTCGGGTTCCTAGCAGCGATGAGTCCAACGCCGAGAGCGACGGCTGGTGCGGTGTCACGCTTGGCTGGCTCTGCGAAGATGTTTTCAGCAGGAAGCTCGGATGCCACATCGCGGACCGCTTGCTCTTGTAGGGTGTTAGTGAGTATGAGGATGTTTTCTTTGGGGATGAGTCCCTCCAGTCTGCTGATGGTTTGGTTGAGAAGGGTGGCTTCTCCAAAAAGATTGAGTAGTTGCTTGGGCCGTGCATTTCTCGACAAGGGCCAAAAGCGAGTGCCGCTGCCACCGGCAAGAATCAATGCGAACTGGTCGGTGTTCGTGCTTGGTGTCGTGCTTGTGTTCGTGGCTGTGCTGCTCATGGCTCAGACAATGGTGGAGAATTTCTTGATGAAAAAGGAGAAACGATCAAATTAATCAACATTTAAAGGGATTTGCGCTTTTCTCAGAAAAAACAGAGGGTAGAATATAAACATGGCACAAGATCACTCTGATAAAAACTGGATTGAAACCAGCGCATCATTTGCTCCCGCGATGTTAGGAGCCGCCGCAGGTGTATTCCTAGGCGACCTGATGCACCGCGACACTCGCAGACCTATCGCATTGGCTCTCGCAGCACTGGGCGCTGCCGCTATTGCCCCATCTGTCGTCGAGATGGTAGCTGACAAGGTAAATGGTCCGGAGAGTAAGCGAGGCTCGAAGCGGACGCTGCGCAACATTCGTGATGCAGGTGTCGCTGCCGACGAGTTCGCTGACTTGGAAGACGAAATTGGTGAGCAAATGTTCATTGGCTAATTTAGCAAAGCATTCTGCACATGATGCTATCTATTATTTCGCTCTAATCATCACTGATGCGGGTATTACTAACAGGCTCTACCGGAAGACTCGGTGGGGCTTTTTTGTCTTTATGGGCTGAGGATAATGAGGTCGATTTAATCACGCCAAGCAGGCAGGAGTTGAATCTTTCTGATCAGGATAATGTAAGGTCTTTTTTGTCTCAGGCTGATTTTGATTTGCTGATCAATGCCGCGGCGGTCACTGGCCTGGAGCAGTGTTTGGATGATCCAGATCTTGCCCAGCGGGTCAATGTCGATGCGCCGCGGGTCATGGCGGAGATATGCGAAGATAAGTCGGCAAGGTTCGTTCATTTCAGCACAGATTATGTGTTCTCTGGAGAGCAATCAGGGATGAAGATGGAAGCCGATGCTGCGGGGGCGGTGAATATTTATGGTGTCAGTAAACGCGCTGGTGAGTTGGCGGTTCTGGCTGCCAATGATGATGCTATTGTGGCGCGTGTTTCATGGTTGTTTGGTCCTAGTTCTGAGCAGCGACCATCTCATCTTGATCATGTTCTTGATCGAGCTGTCGCGGGTGAACAACAGCACCTGATTTGCGATAAGTTTTCGATGCCAACCTTTACCCATGATGTGGTGCATTGGGTTCGTTTATTAGTGGATGCGGGGTCTTCGGGTATTTACCATCTCTGTAACGGTGGGGAGCCTGAGAGTTGGTATAGTTACGGGCAAGAAGTATGTAAATTAGCAGCGGCTATGGGTTATGTGCTGAACGAAGATGATCTGGTGCCAGTGGCCTTAGCTGATGTCGATTTTTTTAGAGAAAAGCGCCCGATACACACGGCGATGACACCTGCACGCATGATACAGGAAGGGATTGCTGTTCCCCGACATTGGCATGATGCTGCCACGGACTATTTGAAAATGCGTTGACCATCTTGGTAGGCGGGGGCACAGTGTTCATTATGAAGTCATCTCGATTTGTGCTGCTATCCGCATCAGTAGTACTTTGCTTTAATATGGTAAGTTGTAATAATGCCTACCAGTCAACGAATAGAGCTGGTGATGGTAGGTTCGGGCCGCCGCGGGCTATTCCGACTGATGATCCGGAAATGTATGGCCCAGAGATTATCCCCGGGCGTTATTTGCAGACGATATCCCCTAGCTCTGTGTTTTTTAGCAGCTACCCGAGTATCGAAGATCAACCAGATAGAATATTGCCCAACTACACCGATGTGAAGGTGGTTTCCGTCAAAGGGGTCTATGTCAAAGTGGAGCTCATTGATACCGGCGCAGTGGGGTATGTGCCATCTATCATGCTCGGGGAAAAGCGTTCGCGGAGAAATTCGCCAAGAAATGCACCGAAACTACCTAATAGTAACGAACAGCTTGTGCCAGATATTGGTCCAGGATTGACCGATCCTAGCAGGCCAGCAGAGTAGGTTTAGCGTCGAAGACAGATGCTTCTCTAGATTTATTACCAGAGCCCATACTATGAGTGAGCAATTTTCCGAGTTTGGCCAACGCCTCTGTATGGGCAGTGGTATTGAGGAGCTAATGGATGACCTTGGCAATGCGCTGGTATCAGGTGGGCCTGATGTGCGCATGCTAGGTGGTGGTCAGCCAGCCCACATTCCTGAGGTCAACGCCTTGTGGCGCAGGAGGCTTGAGGAAATTATGGCATCCGCTGGGGGATTGGAAAAAATGCTCTCCAACTATGATCCGCCACGGGGTAATCCGCTGTTCCTCGATGCCGTGGCAGCTTTGTTCAAAGAAAGTTTTGGTTGGGAGATTAGTGCCAAAAATATTGCAATCACTCCGGGAGGCCAAACAGCTTTCTTTTTTCTCTTTAACGCGTTGGCTGGAAAGTTTGAAGATGGATCACGTAAGAAAATTTTACTGCCGCTCGTTCCCGAATATATTGGTTATTCCAATCAGTCAGTTGGTGAGGATCTTTTCCGCGCCTGCAAACCTTTGATTCAAAAGATAGGAGACCATGACTTTAAGTATGGTGTCGATTTTGAAAACTTACGCGTCGATAGCGATGTTGCAGCTATTTGTGTGTCGCGCCCCACGAACCCAACTGGCAATGTGCTGACCGATGAGGAGATTTCTCATCTCAGTGATCTGGCCCGCGAGCATGATATTCCGCTCATTATTGACAATGCTTACGGGGCCCCATTCCCCAATATTATTTTTACTGAAGCGACGCCCGTATGGAATGAACATACGATTCTCACCCTGAGCTTATCGAAGATAGGGCTACCAGGTACGCGCACAGGCATTGTGATTGCAAACGAGGAGATAGCGGCTGCGGTATCCTCGATGAGTGCCATTGTCGGACTTGCTAACGGTAACATAGGGCAGGCGATTATGGAGCCATTGATTCGCAGCGGTGAGATCTTGAAGCTCAGTAGTGAAGTCGTTCGGCCTTATTATGTCGACAAATCACGCCAAGCGCGTGCTTGGGTAGCTGAGGAGTTCGATGATTCGCTGCCGTATCGTGTTCATCTTAGTGAGGGGGCGTTGTTTCTTTGGCTATGGTTTGAGGATATGCCCATCAGCTCGAGCGAGCTCTATGAACGCCTTAAGAAGCGTGGAGTGTTGATTGTTTCAGGGCACTACTTCTTCTTCGGGGATGATGATGTAGGTGTGTGGCAGCATCGGCACGAATGTATTCGAATGACCTTTACGATGGATGAGCGCACGGTTCACGAGGGTATCAAGATCATTGCAGAAGAGGTGTCTAGTGCCTACGCGGGGGCATAAGCTGCCCCTGTTGGTAATTCGTGATTGCAATTTCCTTAAAATCAAGGAGTCTCCGCGTCCTTTCCAGCCCAATTTCAAGATGGCAGGAAGAATTACCTTACAGCTATGACAGATAACATTCGAAATATCGCCATCATTGCCCACGTCGACCACGGCAAGACCACTCTTGTGGATGAGTTACTCAAGGCCGGTGGAGCATACAGTGATCACCAGCAAGCCGGCGAGCGCGCCATGGACTCGATGGATCTTGAGAGGGAAAAAGGCATTACCATTAAGGCGAAGAACACCTCGGTGAAGTGGGGTGAATACACGGTCAACATCGTTGATACTCCGGGTCACGCAGACTTTGGCGGTGAGGTAGAGCGGGTGATGAAGATGGTTGATGGAGTATTGCTGCTCGTTGATGCTCATGATGGGCCTCAAGCGCAGACTCGATTCGTTCTTCGGAAGGCACTTCAGCAGGGCTTAACTCCGATTGTTGTCGTCAATAAAATCGACCGCGAACATTCTGATCCTGCTGGTGTTCATGATCGTGTGCTTGAGCTTTTCCTTGAGCTTGAAGCGAACGAGGAGCAGTTTGAAGCTCCCTTCGTCTATGGCTCAGCTAAGAATGGATTTTTTGTGAAGTCTCTGGATGATGAGCAGAAGGATGTGATTCCTCTGCTTGAAACAATCGTCGAGCATGTCTCTGCACCTGATTCTGATCCACAGGCACCCTTTAAAATGCTGGCATCAAACATCTCATGGGATGATTATGTTGGTCGAGTTGCACTGGGTAAGGTGCAGAGTGGTTCTGTGAAAAAGGGCGATAGCATTTTTCGTCTAACCAAGGAGGGTAAGTCCGAGCGAGGTAAGGTAACTAAGGTGTTCGAATACAGTAGTCTCTCCAATCAAGAATCTGCTGAGGGGGTTGCCGGTAACATCGTTGGCGTGGCAGGATTTGAAGATATCGATATTGGCGAGACGCTCTCAGCTGATCCTGAAGCAGAGGCGCTTCCTTTTGTGTCGATTGATCCACCCACTGTGCAGATGCAGTTTTCCATTAACGACGGCCCATACGGAGGCCGTGAGGGTAAGCATGTGACATCACGTGCTATTCGTGATCGCCTGTTACGTGAGGTAAAAACAAACGTCTCGATCGAGGTGTCGGATACCGATCAAGCGGGGGTATTTGAGGTTGCTGCTCGAGGAGCGATGCAGATCGCGGTATTGGTTGAGACGATGCGCCGTGAAGATTATGAGATGCTTGTTTCACGCCCTATGGTGATTACCCAAAAAGGAGAAAACGGCGGAGTCGAGGAGCCTTTTGAGACCCTCTTTGTGGAGGTGCCAGAAGAATACACAGGGGGTGTGATGAAAACTTTGGCCAACCGCCGTGCGCGTATCGAAGATATGGGTAGCAATGCCCACGGTGCGACGATTGAGGCAACTATTTCCACACGTGGTCTGATTGGCTTTGAGTTTGAACTATTGAACCTTACCAGTGGCCACGGCGTCATGTCTCACTTGTTTAAGGAATATGCGCCACACTGTGGTGAGATTACTACGCGCAATACGGGAACTCTAGTCAGCATGAGCACGGGCACCGCGATGGCCTACTCGCTGCTGCCTCTTGAGGAGCGGGGTAAACTTTTTGTGGCTCCTGGTGATGAAGTTTATGAAGGGCAGATCATCGGTGAAAACCCACGCAAGGATGATCTTCCGGTAAACCCGGTCAAGGCAAAGAGTCTTACCAACCACCGTTCTGCAACTAAGGGGATCACGGTAGGTTTAGCGCCTCCCATTAAGATGTCACTCGAGCGGGCTATTGAATATATTGCTGGTGATGAGCTTCTTGAGGCAACGCCAAGTCACTTGAGATTACGTAAGCGTATCCTTGATCCGCACGAACGCAAGCGCGCTGAAAAGGCACGTAAGGCCGAAGCCGGTCTTTAAGCGGCTGCCCAGCAGAGTCCAGAAAGTAGTTAGTTCCACTTGGTGAAGAAATCCCAATCTTGCTCAGCTTGAGGTAGGTTGGGGTGCTTGAGCTCGCGGTAGACTTCTAGCCTTTTTGCTAGTATTTTTCTGTTGCCTAGTGGGAAGTGCGGCTCCATTTCTAACATTATTGGTAGTAGGGCCTCATTTTCTAGGCGTGATGCTAGGCTGTAACGAAGGAGTAACCTTTCGTTGTTCATCAATTCGGTGTCGAAAGGTTTTGCGATGAGTGCGAGCATTTCGGTCTCACGCCCTTTGAGTCGATCTTTTGATTTGATTAGCCTCTCGTTGATCATCTTCAGGCAAACTTCGATATCCAAGAAGTTGGGTAGTTGCCAGGTTGTGTTTCTAAGTGCTTTGAGTAGTTCGACGATCTCGAGGTCTTCCAATACGGTGTTGTTAGACACCCAGAAATATTCAATGCGCGTGATTCGGTAATCCAGTGGCATGCGGTCTTTAAAATTTTCGCAGACTTCAAGACACTTTTTATTACCTGCTCGGGCAAGGGCGCGAGCCCAAATTGACTCTTCTTGTGGATTAAGAGCTTCAAAAATAAGGTTGGGTTTTCTTCTGACTGTTTCGACGAGTTGTCTGCAAAGCTTGGCTCTTCGAGTCGCGGCTTCGCTGTCGAACCATGAGGCATCCTCCCATGCAGACGGATTTCTCCCCAGTGATTTCGCAGTGAACGCCATCGAGTAGTCGAATAGCACTGAGCTGATGCTAGCATCCAGCCCCTCGACCATCATTCCCTTATTGATAGTGTCCTCGAGTATTATGGGTAACGGGTTTTTGTAGTTAGAGCCGCCACTCCTTGCGGCTTGGAACTCGAGTAGGTTGCGATCATCTTTATTGATTTGAGTGAGGCGACTCGCAAGTTTCGTGACATAAGCTGAGTTGGCCACGCTATGTGCAAGAAGGCCCTCGATGGAATGTGTTCCCCATGACCTTGTTATTCCCAGTTTGTAGGGATGTTGATTGAGTTTTTTGCGTATGGGTTTTACTGGCAGTGCCTTTCTCTCTTTGTAGCAGATAAAAACGATATCACTGCCCATTGTTTGATACATGCATACTTGTGGGAAAACTGAGCGAAGTGTGGCGAGAATTAAGTGCACGCTCTCTAGCTTGATTTCATATGATTGCAACCATTGTGAGAATACGCCATCCGCATTCATCTTTGCAGATACCGTTTGGTAATATTCTTGCGTGTAGAGGTTGGCAACTCCAGCGCGTTGTGGATTCGAAGGCTCTGATACGATGACATCGTATTTTTTGTTTTTTAGTGCTAACAGGCTTTCACGTGCATCACCAAGAATGATATTCACTTTTGGTCGATTGGTTACGTCAAAAGTAAATGAAGCATAATGAGATGCGCAATGTATGAGGTGTGGCTCTAATTCAAAAACATCGACGCTTTCGATGCTCTCGACTTCGGCAAGCCAACCAGCAGACATCCCGGTTCCCAATCCTATAACACATGCATTTTTTGGCTCACCATGGTGGAGAATGGCAGGGAGCAGGCTACACATGACTTGTGAGCCAGCATCATTCAGCGCTGTGCCGTCTGATTTTCCATTGTTGAGAAGTGAGAGGTCATTATCGAGATTAAGTGAACCAGAGCATTCTCGGCCGTCATAATGGTATACGGTTGAGTCATGGAAATCCCGCTTTTCGTTTTCGAAGTTTACTAAAGTTTGGTGCTGTTTGAATGAAGTTCTACCAAAGCCAATCGGGTTTTGTAACCAATAGGGTGTGAGACCTGAGCTTTGAAAAACCAGTAAGAGGGTAACTCCTGATGTTGCAAGTGCAGTGATGCCCCCAATTTTTGTGCGCTGCCATATAGCAATGATTGAGAGTGTTATGGTGACAGCGATGGTAGCTATCACCATGAAAGCCCATGTATGATTGATGCTGAGTTGAGGGATTAAAACAAAGCCACCGAGAATGGATCCAATGACGGCACCTGTGGTATTGAACGCATAGACGCGGCCGGTTTGTTGACCTACTCCATTTTTTCCTTTGCCAACGAGCGATAGGATCAGAGGAAACTGAACCCCCGCCATCAGAGAGGCTGGCAGTGCGATGAAACCTGCAATAAAAAACCATACCCATAGTTTGTCATCAAGTGGGTAGCCAAGGTAGCCAGCTTGGAGAACTTTACACAAGCGCACGAAGCTGTCGCCCCATATGTAAGGGGCTGCCATGGCGAATGCTAGTAGTGCAGATACAATGGCTAACAATGAGTAGCTCGGCTTTACATACTTGATGAGCAATGAATAAAGTAGTCCGCCTAAGCTCATTCCCACTAAGACAACAACGAGGATAAGGCCAAAATTATACACTGAGCCACCCAGCAGGGGGATGGATGATCGGAACCAAAGCAGCTCTAGAACGAAGAATGTGAAGCCGCTGACAAAAGTGACCAAGTAGAGGAGCCAGGTATTAGGTTCTTTTTCATGCGGGGAGCTGGTCGATGGTGGTGCCTGAGTTGACTGGTGTCTTGCCAAGGTGATGATGGCAGCAGCAGCCAGCAGTATGTTGATGCCTGCCGCAATTACCAGCGACTTGGTGTTGCCTAAGGCCTCAAGCCAATAGAAGTTAACGATGAAGGCACCTGCCGTAGCTCCGGCAATATTCATGCCATACAACAGCGCACTTGAGCTGCGGACTTCATCTTGATCTGTCTGAATCAGGCGAATGGCAGCGGGAAGTGTGCCCCCCATCAAGAAGCAAGGAGTAGCAATCACAAGGATGGTAATAAGCATTTGTAGAGCGACAGCGAGCCAGCCCAGTGATTGAATGCCGCCAGTTGTGTAGTAGAGTTTTTGACCAAAAATGAGCAACAGTGGACTGATAATAACGCTCAATCCGATCAGAGCTTCGATGATGGCGTAAAACCGGCCGGGCCTGCCACTCTCGTCTGCCTTTCGACCCAGAATCCAGCTGCCTAAACCAAGAGCTCCCATGAAGACAGCAAGCACGGCAGATGCGGCCAAGGTTGATCCTCCGAAGACCAGCCGGAATTCCCGCAGCCAGACAACCTGATAAGCAAGGCTGCAAAATCCTGAAACAAACAGAAAAAGAGCGACACACACGAATCGTTGTCTCTGGCTTAGCGTCATAGATGAGAAACTAGGCAAAATATGTATTCATGGCAAACCTGTTTACCGACTCCATCGATGACTTGCCTTTGTGCATAAATCATTCATAGAGATGATATCTTTAGTGGGTGATTTATGGGTAAGATCCAAACCAGTAATTATAATTTCCTCGGCAAAACCGCGCATTCCTCTACGTATAGGTATTGATTCACACGAATATAGCATTGCATGAACTCCAACAATACAGGCAAGACACACAATACATTCTTCAATAACATACTCGCCGCTATCTTCATGCTGTCGGGTTTTGTTCAAGCACAAGATCAAGCCACGCTGCCTGTTACTGCCGATTTTCTTGATGCCAGCAGCGGACAAGTTCTCGACAGCAGGGCGGACCGTTTGCCCGCCTTCTATGGCAAAGGAGATGCAGCCCCATCAGCACTCACGCCATCGGGCACGGCTTGGAAGGCTCGCTGGCAGACCCAACTGGTGGTGCCAGCTAAGGACGATTATCACTTTGAACTTCGCGGCGCGGGCATGGGCTCACTGCAAATCGATAGTGTGGACTTGCTTGCTCAACTGAACAAACCCTCGCCGTCGATGACACTCGCCGCAGGTGTCCACCCGGTGAGCATCACATTGACGCCACCCAAGTCCGGAGTGGCCCAGTTGCGCTGGTTCTGGAAATCCTCCACTTTTGGCTGGGAGCCTGTTCCCACAACTGCTCTCAAGCAGGCCACGCAACTTCCTAGCAAAGAGCACAGTCTCGTTCGTGCTCAGCGCCAACTCATCACAGAGAACAGGTGCAACGCCTGCCACCAGAGTGAGCAAAACATCGCTCTGCCAGAGGCAAGTGAGATGGGGCCTTCGCTTGCAGGAATCGGTAGCAGGCTGAATGAAAGTTGGGTGGCACGCTGGATCGAAAGCCCGCATACACATCGTCCAGGGACTCCTATGCCGGCCTTGTTTCACGGGGCTGATGCCAGCCAAAAATCAGCGGATATTGCCGCTTACCTAGCAACACTAAAGGCTGAGAAGCCCACGGCTGGCAACCGAGGTAACAAGGAGACAGGTGCCAAGCTTTACAAGGCTCTGAACTGTTACGCCTGCCATGACATGAATGAGACAGGCAGCAGCGAGCGGATACCGCTGGTGAATATCTCCAAGAAATATCAAGGTTACGCACTTACCGCATTCCTGGAAAACCCAGGCAAGCATCACGCGGCAACGCGTATGCCTAACTTCAAGCTCAGCCATCAGGAGGCTGCGGACCTCGCTGCTTTCTTGACGAGTTTGAAAAAGCAAGTTGAGTTAAAAGCGCTCCCCAAGGGGGATGCCGTAACAGGCAAAACCTTACTTGTTGAGTCTGGCTGTATGAACTGTCACGATGCGCCAGGGCACCAGAACCAAGCCAAGTTCAGCAGCCTCACAAGCATGCTCAAAGCCACATCCCATGGAGCCAAGAGTGGCTGTCTGGCACCGAGCAGCCCGGAGAAAAAAGCACCAAGCTTCTCTACTGATTTGACAGCTCTGGATAAGGTCAATTCCGCTAAGCTCAGTAAGGCCCTGCTTCAAGATCACTCGGCTGAGTACGCCCATCGCCAATTTCAATCCCTCAACTGTATGGCATGCCACAGCCGCGATGGTGTGGATGCTGGTCGTATGATGCGTGTTGAGGAGGTTGCCCACATTGACATCACTGATTCGAAGGCCCACTCCCAAGGACCGGAGAAACTACCCATGCTGGATCACTTCGGCCACAAGCTGCGTGCTGACTGGATGGCGGGATTGTTTGCTGGGAACTTGCCAGAGAAGACGCGCCCGTGGCTGCAGGCTCGGATGCCAGCATGGCCTTCACGCGCAGTAGCTCTCGCCCACGGGTTCGCGCACAGTTACGGGGTATGCGAAAAACACAGCGACAAACACAGTAAACCAAAGGATGCCGAAGCCCAGAGTATCAACACCGGCAAGACACTCGTTGGTCAGCAGGGGTTCTCCTGCCAAGCCTGCCACGCACTCGGTAATCAGGCTGCAAAGGCGGTGTTTGAGGGGGCTGGCCCGAATCTGGCACTGGCTACTAAGAGGCTGCGCCTGGGTTACTACGATCAGTGGATGCATTATCCGCAGCGTTTTGATGCGGCGACGATCATGCCGCGCTACGCCACCAATGGGGTGTCACCCCTGAAGCAGTATTACGACGGAGATGCCAACAAGCAGTTTGAGGCGATTTACAACTATCTGCGTGATGTCGCCGGCAAGACTCAGGTCGGTATGGCTCCCGGGCTTATCGGCGAGTATTTCCGTCTGCGTGATGGCATGGCAATTTCTCCCGACATTGCCGCTAGTGAGAAGCCATGGCTCGTGCGTGTCGATGCCCAGGTGAATTTTGCCAAGACCAAAAAGGGATTCTACGGACTCAAGCTCAGTGATCGTTTCGTTGCCCGCTGGCGCGGCACGATCACCGCACCCAAGGATGGCACCTACAACTTCTATGTCGCCTCGGATGATGGCGCGCTCTTGAAGATCAATGGCAAGGAAGTGGTAAATTCTTGGGGGCCCCGCAGCTACTCGGAAAGTAGTGGCAAGATTGAGCTGAGTGCCGGCCAGCATGAGATCGAGCTCACTTACCTCGAGCTCACTGGCGAGCAGGGATGCACCCTGTCCTGGAGGCCTCCTGGGGGCAACCGGCCGGTAATTCCCGCCAGCCAGTTCAGCCACTCCAAGGCAGCCTACGAGGCGATCGCTTGGGATCCCAAGCCATGGGAAAAGGCCGCTGATATCATCAACCCGTATGGCAAGTTCTACGATGTCGGCATCCCGAAGCAATACGGCACGCTCGTTGGTGCTCCCTTCAGGATTAGCAAGGACTCACGCGGCAACAATGACGTGTTCCGCGCTCACGCCTTACCTCTCTCCGAAGATGGTAACGTGGGGGTGGTCTTTGACACCGACACCATGCGCCTTGCCGCCACCTTCAACCACGGGGGCATCAAGTTCGAGGGCCTTCCCTTCACTGGTGCCCATGGTAGCTTTCCCTCTTTCTCCGTGCCGCCACTTACATCGACCGGCTCGGTGCCGGGCTGGTCCTCAGCGGATGGCAATATGAGCGACCCGCGCCTCAGTGAGACAAACCACTACCCGCCTCTGGGGCCTTTGCCCAAGGACTGGGCGCACTTCAAGGGTGCTTATCGTAGCGGCGAGAAAGTGGTGTTCCACTACACGGTAGGTCAGACCAAAGTGCTCGAGCATTATTTCCTCAAGTCGAACAAGGACGAGCCGGCGGTGATCGCACGGTTCATTGAGCTGGCAGGCCATGACAAGCCGCTCACCTTAATACTCGCCGATGCTCCGGCGAATTCAGAGCAGGTTGATGCTATGACCCTGCGCCTGGGTGAGGCGCATGTGCATGTGCTAGACGCACCCGATGGTGCAACAGTTTCTCTGCAGGATGGGCAGGCTCGCTTGGCAATCCCTGCGGGTAGCAGTAGCCAGACCATGGAAATCCTCTATGCTGAGGGAGCAGACTTTGTAGGAATCTCCCCAAGTGATATTTCGCTGGCGGCACTCTGCCAGGGAGGCCCCGCTCAGTGGCCAGAGATCATCAGCGCCACGGGAGAAGTAGCCGAGGATTCTGCCAGTGCCTACGTGGTGGACCGAGTAGTCCTGCCGGATAAGAACCCCTACACGGGACCCCTGCGCGTGGCAGCCTTTGACTTCTTTGCCGATGGCACGACCGCCGCGGTCTGCACCTGGGACGGCGATGTGTGGATTGTTGAGAATGTCGATGAAACCCTACAGAACCTAAAGTGGAAGCTCTTTGCCCGCGGTATTCACGAGCCTCTGGGACTCAAGATTGTCGATGAAAAGGTCTACACGGTGAGTGATGATCAGATCACGCGTTTCCACGATTTCAATAAGGATGGTGAGGCGGACTACTATGAGAACTTCAACAACGACTGGCAGCTGACCAGCGGCTTCCATGCTTTTGCCTTTGATCTAGTGACTGACAAGGAAGGGAACTTCTACTTCGCCCTCGGCATGCCCGTGCGAAGTGGTGGCCGCGGTTTTGAGCGGGTGGGGGAACACCACGGAACGATTCTCAAGGTGAGCAAGGACGGTAGCAAGCTGAGTAAATACGCCAGTGGCTTCCGTGCTCCTAACGGCATTGGTATTAGCCCGGATGGGCAGGTCACTTCGGGGGATAACGAGGGAACCTACGTGCCGCGTAGCCCGCTGAACTGGATTAAAGAGGGTGGTTTCTATGGTGTTGTCGATTCCTACGACAAACGTGCCGAGCTCAAGAGCACCGCCTTTAACGAGGAGCTTCGGCTCGGACGCGAGGAACACCGTGAAGCTTCGGAAGAACCCAAGCCGCTGGCCTGGTTCTCGAAGAAGGTGGACAACTCAGGTGGCGGCCAGGTCTGGGTGACCAGCGATCGCTGGGGCCCGCTCAAGGGGGAATTACTTCACGGTTCCTACGGTAAGAGCACACTTTACCTAGTTCTTAAGGAAGAGATTGAAGGTCAGATGCAGGGCGGGGTAGTCAAGATTCCTGTGCAGCTCAACTCCAGCAATATGCGCATGCGCTTCAATGAGCGCGACGGCCAGCTCTACGTGATGGGGCTCAAAGGCTGGCAGACCAACGCTGGGCATCGTAGCAGCTTTGACCGGGTGCGCCATACGGGCAAGCCGATCGACTTGCCAACTGGGCTTGAGGTCAAGACCGATGGTATTGTCCTGAGCTTTTCTGAGGTCCTCGATGAAGCGAGTGCCAACCTTGCAGAGAACTACTCACTCAAGGCTGCAGACATCTACTGGTGTAAGGAATATGGCAGCCAGGAATTTCGAATCAACCAGCGCGACAAGCCACTGGGCCGAAAGAAAAAGGGCTGGACTAGTTTAAAGGTCACAAAAGCCGAGCTACTCGATGACGGCAAGTCTGTCAAAATCACCATCGACGCTCTGGTGCCGGCGCACATGCTCGAACTCAATCACAACATCCAAACCAAGGATGGGCGGCCACTCAAGGCTGCCATTCACCACACCATTCACAAACTTAAACAACCATGATGCTAACATCCAATATTATCACCGCTTGCTGCTGCCTCTCTATCCTCCTTGCCTCAAGCTCCGTGGCTGACGCCCATGGCTGCGGCAAAACCAAATTACTGACGACCGAAGCTCTCAACTTGAACAAGCAATGGGTGCTCAAGGACGGCGTGCTCACTACCTCGGAAACGCCCGGTGGTATCCTCTGGTCCAAGGCGGCCTTCGGCGACTACACCATTACGCTAGAGTATAAGACGAGCGAGAAGTGTAATAGTGGACTATTCTTCCGCACCAACCCGAAGGACCCCGTTCAGGGTGGCTTCGAGATTCAGATTGCCTCCGAGGGTCTCTATAAGGGTAAACACATCGTTGGATCTCTCTACGATGCCAAGGAGCCGACCAAATCCATGGCCAAGCCAGACGGCGAGTGGAATAAGATGAGCCTGGCTTGCAAGGGACCGCAAATCACTGTGGTGCTCAATGGCGAGCAGGTGCTTGATGTTAATGTTGATGATTGGGACACCCCGAAGAAAAACCCAGATGGCTCCAAGAACAAGTTCAAGAAAGCGCTCAAGGACCTCCCAAGAACCGGTCACTTCGGTCTGCAGTACCACGGTCAGCCGATCTGGTATCGCAATATTGTGATCACGCCGCTGGATTAGGCCTTAGATCAAAATAAGAGCGAGACTAACTTTATGAAACAAGCTGTCATCATCACCGCCTTCATGCTCTCTGTTAGCCTGCAGGCCGATGCTGACAAGCGACCCAACATCGTCTTCCTTTTTGCTGATGACCAGCGTGCTGACACCATCGGGGCTCACGGCAATCCTCACATTGACACACCCAACCTCGACCGACTCGTAGGGGAGGGGTTCAGCTTTCACCGCAACTACTGCGCCGGCTCGTTCAGTGGTGCGGTGTGTGTGGCCAGCCGAGCCATGCTGATGAGCGGCCGGCATTGGAAGAATATCGGCACGGCCAAGGAGGGCGGAAAAGCCAAACCTGCATCGGACTGGAATGCCGCCGAAGTGCTGCCGGGCCTGTTGGCACGTGAGGCTGGATATGACCCCTTCATCATCGGCAAGTGGCACAACGGGCTCAGCACCTTGAAGATGGGCTTCTCCGAGGGGCGATCCGTCTACATGGGCGGCATGGCGGATCATAGTGACTTTCAGGTGCAGGATTTGAGTAAGGGAAAACTGGGCAGTAAACGCAAGGCGGAGGCGTTCTCTAGCACTCAGTTTGCCAACGAGGCAGTGCGTTTTATCGAGGAGAGGAAATCAGAAAAACCCTTCTTTCTCTATGTCGCCTTCATGGCGCCACATGACCCGCGTAATCCACCTGAGCCCTACCGTGAGCGATATTATAACAAGCGCCCGCCACTGCCAGAGAACTTCCTTGCCGAGCATCCGTTCAAGATCCTGCAGCATACCACGCATGGCCGAGATGAGAGCCTAGCCCCTTGGCCACGAACAGAGGCAGTCGTTAGTGATCAACTCTGTGAATACTATGGTCTGGTGACCCAGCTCGACGAGCAGGTGGGGCGGATTCTTGACGCATTAAAAAACTCAGCTTACGCGGATAACACCATTGTCATCTACACCGCAGATCACGGTCTTGGCATGGGCAGCCACGGGCTACTCGGTAAGCAAAACATCTACGAGCACAGCATGTCCTGCCCTCTGATCGTGAGTGGTTCTGGTATTCCTAAAGCTCAATCTAGTGCAGCTCAAACTTACGTTCATGATCTCTACGCCACTCTGTGTGACTTTGCCAAAATTGAAACTCCGGATGGGGTTGATGCCGTCAGCCTTTTGCCCTTGATCCGTGGGGAGAAAGAAAAAATACATGATTCCATCTACCTGCCTTATCAGAACAGCCAGCGTGCCGTTAGCGACGGAATATGGAAGCTGCACATGTACCCAAAGGTGAATCACCAGTTGCTCTTTAACCTTAGCGAGGATCCTGATGAGATGGTGAATCTGGCTGAGAGTTCTAAATATCAATTTAAAATTAAAGAGCTTGAGGTGTTGATGGAGGATTGGCGTGAGCAACTCAATGACATCGATCCGCTTCGCGTGGGTAAGCCAGCTTCACTCACACCCACCTACAAGAACAAACGCCGCACACTTGACGTCTGGCAGCCCAAATGGATTCGTGACAAGTATTTTGGTGGCAGGGTGAGAAGTGACCATGGTAAAAAATAAATTCCCTTCCCGACCATAGGCACGATGTGGCTAATTTTAGCACGAGAAGTTGTAGTGCCGGTGACTCTTGAAAATTATGGCGAATCTTGTTCTGGGCCAGCAGCTTAATGAGGCCTTTGCCGACGCTTGTAGCTGCGTATTCATCCCATGCTTCGAGTAGCAAATGGAAATCCTAGTATGCCCCATCGACTTCTGCACCATGTAATAGGGAAGCAGTTGAGCCTACGCCCAGGCGATCGACACCTTGCTCTAAGTAGGCAACCGCCTCGTCCCATGTGCGGATTCCGCCGGATGCTTTCACCTGCATCTTGTCTCCCACGGTGTTGATCATCACTTTAATAGATTCGGGGGTAGCGGCCCCAGGGCCAAAGCCGGTTGATGTTTTGACAAAGTCAGCACCCGCTTGATAAGCAAGCTGACAGGCCTTGGCGATTTGGTCGGGTGTTAGGTGGCCACTTTCTTGGATTACTTTGACGAGCACCTTGTGCCGGTGGGCAAGCTGGACCACTGCCTGAATATCGTTTTTGACATAATCAAAATCTCCCGACATGAATTTGCCGATGTTCATGACCATGTCGATCTCATCGACGCCGTCTTCGATCGCTTGCTGTGCTTGGAATGTTTTCGTAGCGGTGGTGTCAGCCCCGTGAGGGAAGCTCAATACGCAAGAGACTTTCACAGAGCTGTTCTGGAGTAAGTCCGCGGCCACTTTGACATCACATGGCTTCACACACATGCTGAATACGCCATTTTCAATGCACATGGCAGCATGCTGCTCTAGATCGGCGTCGGTGAACTCAGGTTTCAACACAGCATGATCGATAGTCGCAGCGACTTCTTGTTGGGTATATTTCTTCATGTCCGCTGGCGAGAAGTAGTTATTTCTTCTTGCCTGCCTTTTTGGCTGCTTTCTTACCCGCTTTTTTGCCTGCTTTGCGTGGCTCAAATTCAAATGCCACTTTGCCACTCGCTTGGTCGAAGGTGAGATAGGCTGTGAACGCACGTTTGGTGCGCTTTGAGATGAAGCCTGGCAGTAAGTTGGTCTTACCTTTTTCGATCAGCTGGATGCCCTGGTCGCTGGGAATCTCGCATTGAAGAATAGTGCGCGAGATTCGGATGCCTTCGGGGTTGTCTTTGTTGGTGATAGCGGGGACATACCAAGCTTTGCTGGCTTCGTAAATTTTTACCTCTGTGCCAACAGGGGTGGTTACGGTAGCGATGACTTGATCTTCGGTAAGTTCGTCACGCTCGTTTTCGCCATCATCAAAGACGAAGCTTACTTTCCATTTTCCTTTCTTGCCTGTTTTGCTGACCTCTTGTTTGAGCTCCAGCGCAGCATCGAACGGACGGTTGAATCGAGATTTGAAATCTTCCAGCGGACCGATGAATTTTGTTTCAAGTAAATCGTGTGCTTCCTTTTCGTTGATGAGCCTAGATGCGATGTGCTTGTTCATTCTGAAACCACACTCTGGATTATAACACTCATAGGTAGCGTCGGTGGTTTTGAGTTTGTCTGCTTGGCAGTTGGGGCAGGTGGCAGCGAGGTCTGGGAATACTTTGTTTTTGAGCTCAGCAGTGTAGGTCTTAGCTCGGTTGACGATGTCCTCGGTGAAGTCAATGATGCCGCCCATGAATTCATCACGGCTGAGATTACCTTGCTCCATCTGGCGTAGTTTGCTCTCCCAGTCGCCAGTCATGGATGCTGATGCCAGAGAGCCGATACCCAGCTCGTCGGTGATCTCAATAAGGCGAAGCCCCTTGCGGGTGACGAGGATCTCGCGGCCGTCACGCTCAATATACTTTTGACGAATGAGACCCTCAATGGTGGCTGCACGTGTGGCTGGTGTGCCGAGTCCTCGCTCGGACATGGCTTCGCGCAGCTCTTCATCATCGATGAGCTTACCCGCGCCTTCCATGGCAGAAAGCAGGGTGGCTTCGTTAAAGCGTGCTGGAGGTTTGGTCTCGTCATCTTTGACTTCAATGTCGGTGACCTCAGCGGATT
The DNA here is from genome assembly GCA_029252325.1 of Akkermansiaceae bacterium. GTDB lineage: Bacteria > Verrucomicrobiota > Verrucomicrobiia > Verrucomicrobiales > Akkermansiaceae > Oceaniferula. The sequence continues at coordinate 11,829 of JAQXBQ010000080.1, read as the reverse complement.
CTCCCTCGGAAACGGCACAGAGCTCATCCTTGCCTGCAGCTACTCCAGGTTCGCGCCCGTAGACGGCGAGCCAGCCTGGGGTGACAAGGATCTTGCCGGTGGTTAGAAAGGCATCGGTGGCTTCTGGGTGGGTGATGCGGGTAATACGACGAGTGTTGAGGAACTCAGCATGTGGGTAAAAGACGGCAAGGAAGCGCTTTGTGACGAGGTCGAAGATTTTAGCCGCTGCTTCATCCAGTTTGACAAAGCGACCTGTTGGAATGATCGCAAAGTGATCTGATATCTTGGCATTATTGAAAACGCGTTTGCTCGGGACAATGAGCTGCTCCTTGACCACGTGCTTGGCATGCTTGCCAAGCTCGCCACCTTGTTCTGAAAGTGATGCTACTGTGCTGTGGACTTGTCCGACATAGTCTTCTGGTAAATAGCGTGAGTCAGTCCGTGGGTAGGTCAGCATTTTGTATTTCTCATACAATGCCTGTGCGACCTGCAGGGTGCGCTTAGCAGAAAAACCGTATCGAGATGATGCCTCACGCTGAAGGGTGGTAAGGTCGTAGAGCTGTGCCGGTGCTTGCTTAGTAGGCTTTTGCTCTTCACTTACCGTTCCAGTTTTGCCCTCGCAGCGGTTACGGATCGTCTCGGCATCGTCTTTTTTCCAAATGCGCTCCGGGCGAGAGTGGGGGAATTCTTTGTCGCGCTTCCAGCTCTCGTTGATCCAACGTCCGGCGTAGTCACCTTTGGCAACTGTGAAATCGGCATGAACTTCGGAGTATGGCTCTGAGATAAATTCGCGGATTTCCATTTCGCGCTTAGCGAGGATGGCGAGGGTCGGTGTTTGGACGCGGCCGGCAGCGGTAATATTGAAGCCTCCATGACGAGAGCGGAAACAGGTCAGTGCGCGGGTTGAGTTGAGGCCAACAAGCCAGTCTGACTCTGAGCGGCATTTTGCGGCATCGGCAAGATCTTGCATTTCCTCGTCAGTGCGGAGACGGCCCCATGCGTCTAAGATGGAGCCCTCGGTCATGGACTGCATCCAGAGACGTTTGACAGGCTTCTCAACCTTGCCGAGCTCGAGGATGTAGCGGAAGATCAGCTCGCCCTCACGGCCCGCATCACAGGCATTAACAATGGCATCAACATCCTTGCGGCGGCAGAGGCGCAGCACCTGCTTGAGGCGGGTCTCTGATTGCTCGATGGGCTGCAGTTCAAACTGCTTGGGGATGGCAGGGAGAACATCGAAGTTCCAGGGCAGGTTACGGGGTTTGCCGTTCTTGCCGATAGGCCCTTGTGGCATTTTGAGCTCCACGAGGTGACCGACGGCTGAAGTGATGACAAAGTTGTCATTTTCAAAGTAAATATCACGTCCACGGCCTTTCTTCTCAAACTTGCCAACCTCGGGTGCTTTAGCGAGCGATTTGGAGAGGTCAGTAGCTACGGAGGGCTTCTCCGCGATGATCAGGGTCTTCGACATAAGAGCTTGAACTACGCTTCGGAGAGCCACTTGGAAAGACAAATTTTCAATAATGGTCTATTCCTACTACGTAGGAAGAAAACTAGGGCGGGGTTTTACGGGCTTGTTTGGTGGCCAGCTGGACTCAGGGTTTGAGAGTGTGGATGGTGTTCTGGATCTCCCCGGTGACTGCTGAGCCGTCTTTGGCCTTAAGCTTGTAATTAATCGACATCTGCCAGCAGGTGCTAAGCTCAGCAATTTGGAAAGTCAGGGTTTTTCCGTCTGGGCTGAGGCTGGTTGATGTGATCGGGTGGGTTTTCTCGTCAAGGTGCTTAGATCCGTAGCTTTTGCTGCGCTTGTAGGCCCAAGTACTGATCTTGAGTGCCTCAGGTTTAACGCTGGCTGGGTCAAGTGGCTCGGAGAATGTCATGCTGATACCTTTCTGGTGGGCTGAGATGTCGATGGGCAGGTAGGCAGGTTTTCCGGTATAGCGAATCCGGAAAAGACCTCCTTGCTTCTTGGATTGTGAGGTGGACCAGGCAGCCATACCGCAGGTGTAGAGCTGGCCGTCACCACTCGTACCGGAGTGGAAGCGACCGCGCATCACGCCGGTAGCGAGGTCGGGAAGGGGAAAGCGGATCAGCCCTCCTTGTTTTTTGCCATCAATAGTCTCATGAGGAACGAGTGAGAGGCGTCCGTGACCGTAGGATAGGTGGATGAGTTTGCCGTTGAAGGCCCCCCATTTCTCACTGTCAATCCAGAGTAGCTCAGCAGGGGAGCGGTCGAATCTCTTGGCTACCCAGCAGAGGGGTTGCTCCATGGCGGCATCCGAGGTGTCCTCGGGAGCTCCGTAGCTCCAGATGTTGCCGTAGAAGTTGTTGCCGGCAGTGACGTGGTTGATTCGGTTCATCGGGTTCCAGTGACCCTCCTGATCAGTGACGAAGAAGGTGCCGTCCGGATTGCGGCAGACACCATTGGCCGCACGGAAGCCGTGTGCCAGAATCTCAGTATGGGAGCCGTCGGCACTAACCTTCAGCAGGGTGCCGTGGTGAGGTACGAGTGGTGGGCGTGCATGACGGGCACTGCGGGCGTAGTAAAGGTTACCCTGGTCATCGGCCTGCAGCCCCATGGCGAACTCGTGGAAGTGATTGGTGACTTGAGCGTCACTATTGAAATTCTCATAGAAGTCGGTTTCTCCGTCGCCATTGAGGTCATTGAGAACGACGATTTGATCACGGCAGGTGACAAAGATTCTGCCCTTGACGATTTTTAATCCCAGCGGCTGGAACAAGCCGGAAGCGATGCGCTTCCAGGTTGTCTCCGTGGCATGAGGATCGGTGAAACCATCGACTTTCCAGACGTCGCCATCCCAGCAGCATACGATAATGGATTTTCCATCAGGTGTGAAGTCAAAGCCAGAGGTGCGAAGGCGGCTGTTCCACTGTGCATCGGTTGGCACATCGAAGTGATCCCACTGGAAAGCTCCCGGTTGGTTGCCACGGGTTACCGGCGCGGTGAGGGTCTGGGACCACTGGGCCGGGCCTCCTTGGGTGAGTAGGCTGAGGTCCTTAGCGGGGACTTTCATCTCACTGCCGATCGTGAAGGCGACCTTCAACGGTGTGGATTCCGGGGAGAAGGTGATGATCCAGTAGCCATCGGCACTGCTTAACTTTGATGGGCTTGCTCCTGACTGTTTGAGTTTCTGCGAGCTTGGCGCAATCCGAAGTGTGAGTGCTTTGCTGGACTTGCCGATGTTGAGTTGGCGGACAAACGCGCCGTCGGTGGCTAATTCATGACTCTCGAGAATGTCAGCATCCCCGATGGAGTAGTTGATAATGGTTTGGCTACCATGCTTGTAGAGGCCTTTGTAGTGCGCCCATTGCCGTGGCAGTGGACCATAGCGAATCCCGTCAGATCCCTCAAAACGCAGGTCATCAAAGCTTCCTGTGTCCGGATTGGCCCAGCCGGGTTCGTCCTTGGTTTCGAGGGTGGGCGTGCCGATGGTGCGCGGCCGGACGACGTGCTTGCCGTTGAAGTGAACACCTTTCCAGTCAATAAAACCATCACCCTGCCAGACGCCAGCAACCCTCATGGAATCGTGCTCGAAGATCGACCAAGTATTTCCTTTGCTGACACCACCCTCACCCGGGTCGAGACGCAGTGCGATGCCTTTGTATGCGAGATTCGCATCAGGGGCGATCTGATCTCCGTTGCCCGCCTTTTTACGATCTTGCTCAGAGGCGATTTCGTAAGTGTTAATCAGGAAGCTGCCGTAGTCCATCTCGGTCCATGGCTCCGCGGCATTACTTGAGGTAGGCTTGGGTCCGAGACTTTTGCCCTTGGGAAGTTTTTCCAAATAGTCAGCGGTGACTTTGGATAGCTGCGAGGGGTTGTGCTTTTTGAGATATTGATCCCGGATGTAGTGAATAACCGCGTATTTTTCACGCGGGGTGAGTTGGGGCTGGGGAGGCATCGCACGCCAGCCGCGGGTGATGGTCTGATACATCGTGTGAGGGTCACTACCGTGCTGGAATTGGCCTTGGCCAAAGCGAAGCGATGTGGGGATGGATCCCACCTCTTTGAGGTTACCATGGCAGTTCATACAGACGTTGTCGTAAATTTTGCGCCCTTGCTGGATGGTCTTTTTATCAATGCGTTTGATCAGCTTCGCGTGATCAATATCCTGCTCGTATTCGGGTAGCCCATTTTCTGGTAGAAGCATCTGAGCACTCAGCGGGGAGCAGAGTGTAGTCATTAAAAAGAAGATGGTGGTTTTCATGAGTGTTGCAAAGTGGATGATGCTGAGCCGCGGGTAATATTCAAAGGGTGATAACTTTTTACCAAGTGGGGCTAGATTGTAATATGAACATAGCGTAGGGACATTGTTGCATTATAGAAAAAAAGCTCATTTTTTTTGCATGAAATCGGCAACTGGGATGTTAATCGAATGATCGTGTGAACCCATAATGAACGCAAAAAGAGCAGCAAGTGAACCCTTGCTGCTCTTGGTGTTGCTGATTTTTTTGAGCTAAGTCTGTATCATGCTTGGATTTACGACGCTTCCGCCAAGGGTTCTGGCATGGGGACTTCTTTGCGGTGGAGCGCTTTGCGCATTTTGACCAGAGCAATCTGTTGCAGCTGCCTAATACGTTCGCGGGTGACTCCAAATTCGACCCCAACTTCTTCTAAGGTCATGGGTTTCTTGCCATCGAGACCAAAGCGAGCATCAATGATGCGGTGTTCGCGCTGGTCAAGGACATCGAGGAGCTCATCAAGCTCGCCGTGCATGCTCTTGTTGTCGAGCGCTTCGAAGGGGTTGACGGCATGTTCGTCGCCAATGATGTCGCTAAACTCGGAGCTGTCATCTTCGTGCACTGGTGCATTGAGAGAAGTTGGTCGCTTGGCAGCACGCTCAAGAAGCGCTAGCTTTCTGCGAGGGATGCCGAGCTCTTCGGCGAGCTCCTCTTGAGAAGGCTCCCGACCAAGTGCTTCAGCAAGGATGGCTGAAATGCGCCTCATGCGTGCGATTTTGTCGACCATGTGGACGGGGAGTCGAATCGTCTTACTTTGGTTGGCTAGCGCTCGTTTGATTGATTGTTTGATCCACCATGAACCGTAAGTGCTGAGCTTGCCGCCTTTGTTGGGGTCAAATCGCTCGACGGCTTTCATGAGGCCGATGTTTCCTTCCGAGATAAGGTCTGCCAGTGGCAGGCCGTAGCCCGAATAATCTTGGGCAATTTTGACAACTAATCGGAGGTTGGCGCGGATCATGTGGGAGCGTGCTTTTTTGTCTCCCATTTTGATGCGGTCTGCTAATTCGACTTCTTGCTCTGGTGTGAGGAGGTCGGTTTTTGCAATTTCTCTTAAGTAGAGCCTTAGGCTGTTATCTGATTCGAATCGTGACATGGTTTTACGTTGTTAATGTGTTGTAAGTCGAGTGGATGGCTAGTGGCTTGAACGGTCTATTTGAGTGGTGTATTAAACACTATTTGATCATTCTGATTGAGTTAGGTGTGTGAAAACATCATTTTTGTTATTTGATGAGTGCTGAAACGCACCGCTCTCTACTTAGTAAAACGAGCCCAAATCGATTTTTGTTCTTTTTTTTAGAATGATTCTAATTTGGGCGTTTTTTGTCCCGATATAGGCATCAATCTAATGAAGGTGTATACTTAAAGGGGTTATCAAATTAGACCTTTACCTTCTAACAGTAGGTGTTAGTTTGAACACATGATTGTGCGTGTGTATTCATCTGCCCTATTAGGCGTTGACGGTATCGAAGTGGAGGTAGAGGTCAGTGCCTTTAATGCCGAGAAGCCGGCTATTAATGTGGTAGGTCTGCCTGATGCAGCGGTTCGGGAGAGCTCGCAGCGGGTAACGTCAGCACTGAGCACTTCAGCTTTGAGCTGGGCTGACGGGGTGAAAACCATCAACCTAGCACCGGCAGACCTAAAAAAAGAGGGTCCTCGTTATGATCTGCCGATTGCCTTGGCGCTAGCAGAAACTGCCGGGGGAGAATCCATTTTAGAACCAGAGCGTTATGTGATTGTTGGGGAATTAGCACTTGATGGCATGGTGCGCCCTGTGCGCGGAGTTTTGTCGATGGCGCTTGAGGCTCGGAGGCGAGGCAGGACGCGTTTGATTGTGCCAGCTGCAAATGCAGCCGAAGCGGCAGTGGTCGAGGGTATTGAAGTTTATGGGGTCAATAATTTGCGTGAGGCGTGGGACTTTGTTACTGGGCAGAGAATCTTAGCCCCCATCGAGCTAGATCGGAAACGGCTCTTTGATACACACCGCCATTACGACATAGGCTTGGAGGACGTGAGGGGGCAGCACCAGGTAAAACGTGCATTGGAGGTAGCTGCTGCCGGTGGGCACAACCTGCTAATGGTAGGGCCTCCGGGCACTGGGAAATCGATGATTGCTAAGCGTCTACCTACGATTTTGCCCGATTTGACTGAGTCTGAGGCAATAGAATCTACTCAGGTGCATTCTATTTCCGGATTATTGAGCAAAGAGAATGCGCTTTTGGTGACCCGACCTTTTAGAGCACCGCATCACACTATCTCAGACGTAGGCCTCTTGGGAGGAGGTACTAACCCCGGCCCTGGGGAGGTCTCGTTAGCTCACAACGGTGTGCTCTTTCTCGATGAGTTACCTGAATTTCGCAGGCAGACGCTTGAGGTAATGAGGCAGCCTCTGGAAGACGCTTGTGTGACGATTTCGCGTGCTGCGGGTACCTTGAGCTTTCCTAGTAGATTTATGATGGTGGCGGCGATGAATCCTTGTCCATGTGGCTACTACGGAGACCCCAAACGCGAATGCCGCTGCTCGCCCCCGCAGATAGAAAAATACCGCCAGCGTATCTCAGGGCCTTTACTGGACAGGATCGATATTCATGTGGAGGTACCCCTGGTGGAGTATCGTGAGCTGGCGAGTGATGAGTCTGGCGAGACTTCGGAGGTCGTGCGTGGTCGCGTAGCGTCTGCGAGGGAACGTCAGCTGGTTCGATTTGCCGATCACGGTAATGTCAGCTGTAATGCATCGATGCCGAGCAAGGTGATGCGCGAACACTGCCGGATCGATGCAACGGCGTCAGGCTACCTTGAGCACGCGATGAATGAGCTCAATTTTTCTGCCCGTGCCCATGACCGGATTTTGAAAGTAGCGAGAACCTTGGCAGACCTCGCAGACAGTGCTGATATTCTGCCGGAGCACATACTTGAAGCGATCCAGTATCGAGCCCTAGACAGGAAGCTGATGATGTAGCGCGCACTTGAGAAGTCGATTACTCGTTGGGCTGGCTGGGCTTGCTGTTGCCCTCGAGTGGCAATAAGTAGAGGTTTCGCCATGAGACGGCACAGGATTTACCACCGTGAATCTGGAGGGCGATAGAGCCTTGTCCAGGGAAGTTGTCGACTTTCCATGTGTAGTCGGTGCGCAGCCTGCCATTAAGCCAGGTCTGGATCTCATTGCCGTGGATGCGAATGAAGCCGGCGTTCCACCCAGTCGGGTTGAAAGCCTCTCGCCCGATTTTGGAGAGCTCACGCATGGTTTCCTTGCTGGCTTTTTCTTTGCCGGCAGCGCCATCGCGGTTCGGGTAGTGCCAGCCACCGAGGTTTTCCGCGTAGAGCAGGCCGGTCCAATGGCGTTTCTTCTGATCCATCTCGAATTGGATGCCAGCGAATTTTTTAGCGTCGTTGTATTTCGAGTGATACATCAGGCCGGAGTTGCCCTTGAGGTGGTCAAAGCGGAATTCAAAATAGAGTAGGTAGCTGTCGTATTCCTTGGCGGTGTAGAGGAAGGAGTTACCTTTGAGGTTTTCACAGGCGCCGGAAATGACGCCGTCCTTGAGGGTAAACGTAACCTCGGGTTTGTCGTTGTGGATTTTCCAGTCGTCTAGGCTGGCTCCAATCAGAGACTTGAAGCCGAGTTCCTGGAGTTTTGTCAGGTCCACCTTTTCGAGCAGCAACTGCTTGTTGACGGTAGTAGTGGCAGCATCAATACTGCCTGTTTGAAGTGTCTCGAGGGTGTTGCAATCATGCGCATGTGAAATGCCGATGATCGCTGTGAGTGAGAGGAGGAATGTGAGTTTCATGTTTGTTATTGTAATGGATTAATTTTTGTTAGTTGTCGCTAATGAGACTTTCCAGTGAGCGTCCGTATTCAATGTAACTGCGATAGCATTGATCCCAATCAACATCATCGGCCTTGGCGTGGAAGACGGTGGCGACGTGAGGCTCGATGGCGATGAAACCCTGGTAGTTTGATTGTTTGAGATCGGCGAGGATGGCGGGGATGTAGGCCTGGCCCTCACTGGGGAAGACGTATTGAGGTTCTACCTCATCATTCAACGGATTACGACAGTCCTTGATATGGATGTGGATGATGTGGTCGCGCACCTCTTGAAAAAATTGCCAAGCATCTTGCCAGGGGTATGAACTCGACGACGATTTTTGTCCCTCCGAGCGGGCGACCGAAGGGAGTGCAAGCGGGCTATCCGAGCGGGCGACCGAAGGGAGTGCAAGCGGGCTACAAGATCGGTCCCTTTGAAATACTGGGTTGCCGGTGTCGAAGATGAGTTTCAGCCCGGGCACTTCCTCGATCAGACGCAGGGTGTGGCTGCTTGAGAAGCCGCCCCAGTTCATGCAGTTCTCATGAGCGGTGGTAAGACCCGCATCACTGAAGCGTGCAGTGATGGCACGGAGTCGGCGGAAGCGTTCCTGCTCGTGCTGGTCTTCACCCCATGGCTCCTGCGCGTAGGACATGACGCGCACAATTTGCGTGCCGAGGCGTTGCATACGGGGAATGCAGCGCTCGACTTCACCGAGGGTTAGGGCGAAGTCGCTGTCGATGGTTTTCGACCAGCTGCCGATCAGCGAACCGAACTCGGCGATTTGGATACCAGCATCTTCGAGCTGACCATAAGCAGTGTCGAATTCCGACTCGCTCAGGTCGTGAATGTTTTTGCCGTCGATGCCGCGCGCGGAAATGTGCTGCCAGCCCAGTTCTTGGGTCGCCTTGATTTGGGTGGCGAGATCGGGTGCTGCTTCGTCGGCAAATCCTGTAAGTTTCATGCGGTGCTTATTAATACTCGGAGATTGTCGCTTAAATTTCTATTTTTCCAGTCTTGAATTTTTGCCCGTTTAGCAAGCGAGGGTGTTTTTGCTGTAGATAAAGGGTTGGCACTGGTGAAGGAGGATTCAGCTGTCGTAAATGGTGAAGGACTTAGTCGCAAAGTGATGGGGGTTTAAAGTGAGGCCTTCACTCGGTCATGATCGGGACGAAGGACTGCACAAATTTCCACCAAGTAACGACCCACGATCCCGCCACACCAACAACTCCAATACTCATCAAAAAAAACGTCTTTTCCCACGACATTTTTGCATCTAAGCACATATATTATATATTCACCTTGTAGATGTCTGAAACGCCTGACAAAGAAACGGAGTTTGTCCAAGAACTTACCAAGCACCAAATGGCCCTTGGCTTCTTTCTCAGGGCTCTGCTCCCCGCTCATGCCGACTCCGATTCACTCCTCCAAGAAGTGAATTTAACCCTCTGGAATAAGAGGGACGACTTCCAAACTGGCTCGAATTTCAAAGCGTGGGCTTTCCAAACCGCCAAATTCCATGCCCTCAACGAGCGCCGCAAGCTCAAACGCGACCGTATCCTTCCCTTCGATGACCAAGTCTTGGAAATACTGGCCAAGGAAAGCATCTTTGAAGATGACACCATGGAAGATAAGCGGAAGGCTCTCGATCTCTGTTTGCAAAAGATATCGCCTGCCAATCGCGAACTCATCAAATACCGCTACAGCCGCAATCTCTCCATCGAACAATATTCCCAGAAACACGGCAAAAACCCAGGTACTCTTCGCAACACTATGCGCCGCCTCCGCTTTCAACTCAAAGAATGCATCAATCAACAACTCCAAAGCAGTGAACTCTGATCATAAAAACGAGCTCGTCCTCAGACTCCTCGACGGCGACCTGTCTCCTGCCCAGCAACAAGAGCTTGAGCAGCTACTTTTGAGTGACCCCGAGACGCGAGAGATTTACTTGGATTACATCATGCTCGATCGGCTCCTCGAGAAAGATCAAGCCGTCACCATCCACTCCCTAAAGGATCTGGAACAAAAACCTGCCCGGCTTGCACCCATATTCTGGTATTCCGCCGCCTGCTTCCTCATTCTCCTGGCGGCGGCTTTCTTCATCCACACCTCCGCCCAGCCTCCCTCCGCTGGTCTCCAATTTGCCCAAAACACCTCTTTCTCAATCGAAGGGTCAAAGTCCGATAACCGTCTGGAAGTTGGCCAACAACTCACCGTGGACTACGGAGCGGTCGAACTCAAACTCCCCCGTAATGTCACCGCTACCGTGATAGGGCCAGCCGTTCTCAGAATCCGGGATGAACAAACCCTTCTCCTCGATAAAGGCAAAGCCAGCTTCCAAGTCTCCGAGGACGGAGTCGGTTTCCAAGTGATCACGCCCCGTTTAAAGGCCATCGACATGGGCACCGAGTTTACTGTCATTTCTTCTTGGCGGGATTACGATGAACTTCATGTGAAAACCGGAGAAGTCATCGTCTCTCCGCTTTTTGGAGGTGGCCGATCGATCGTCACCAAAGAAGCCTGCGCTATTGATGACAACCGCTCCTTGAAGCCCATCGACTACGCTGATGATAGCTTCCAAGCCGATCTCCCTGAACAAGTGGACCTTTTATTTGAAGACCCCTTTGCTTCCTACCGCATCCCGGATGGCAACATCAGTGAGCAGTTCCCTCCTTCATTGACGATTGATGGTAAAAGCCTTACTTTGGGAATCTACAACCCTGCAGGAACGGGACGCTGGTATGATCACCCCGCGCTCAATGACCGAAGTGCCAGCAGCGGTGAAGCGCCCTTCATGAATAGCCCCAACCTAGGCTTTTTAGTCACCAGCTCTCAGGCCTCCATTGAACGAAAAATCGATCACATCAAAGCAAACTGTCTATACGCAGTCGGGCTGACGATTGGGGTGAGAATCGAAAAACTGAATCAAAGATATCTCAGCGATTATGAGATCGCCCTGGTCTCTGGAGAAACCATTCTCGCTTCAGAGACTCGGAAATCTACTCACTGCGCTCCCAACGACTTTGCACGGATCAATATCAGCTGGGATTCAAGCAAGCTACCAGCTGGAGTGGAATCAGGCGCGCCTATATCCCTCCGGATTTCTGCACGCGCCTCAAAAAAAGGAAACGCCTACTTGGATTTCTGCAATCTGAAAGCCTCCAGACTGCGTCAAAGCAGCGAATAATGATCACCCATCTGGGAAAACAACTTTTTTTTCACAAAATAGGATACGTTTTCCCTCCGCGGAACATTAATCAATATAAGAACTGCTGAAATCAATGGTTCACAAATTAAATTAATTAAGAACAAGCTCTATGAAAACAAAAATTCCACATTTCATCTTCGCCGGGCTGTTCGCTGTTACCACGGCTTCCCAGGGGGCCTCGATCGCCATCACCAATTTCAGCTTTCAAGCCGATGATCAAGGAGGAGACGGTGGTTTATCTGTAGCCACGCCTACGGGTTGGACCAATCTCGGCGGTATCCTCGGCACGATTAATTTTAATGCAGGTGCCCGCTACACAACTGCCGACGCAGACGATGCCAACCCCAGTGGCGGAACGATTGGTGATATGGACGGTAACCAGGCCCTGTTTACTATTAATAATGGTGGTGTCAGCCAGACTCTGGGCGATTCCATTGTGGTCGGAAACCTCTATACCATGACGGTTGCGATCGGGGATCATGACGCCGGCGGGCGCCCCGGGTTTTCGGGTTATGATATCCGCTTGCTTGCGGGTGGATCTACGGTGGCGTCGATCTC
>JAQXBQ010000079.1 GCA_029252325.1 Akkermansiaceae bacterium | reverse complement strand
GTCTTGCTGATAGATGTAATTTTTTTTCCCTAACTCTTTCAGTAATTCATCGCGGCCTGACTTGGCCATACGTGCAATTCTAACCTTACGCCGCTTTTCCACAAGATCACCACTGGTCGAGTGAAAGCTTTGTCCAAGTTTCGGCTTCTCAGCAGCAATACCCTCTCGCTGCTTCGTCAAACGACTAAGCGCATCTTCGAGATCATCTTGGATAGATTGCAGATCTTGGGCTGGCGATGACATTAACATACCCAGCAAAATCAGAGATATCGTAAATAGGTGCTTCATCACTCTATTGTTCTCCCTTCTCATTTGCCATTTGCAACTGAACTGGCAGATCAACAATCTGTGGCTGCTCCGATTTACGATAGACAGCAATGGTCTTACGCACTTGGTCAGCGATAGCCTCATCCTCCGACCAAGACCAAGCTCCCTGTGGGGAGGGTTGTCCTATTCCCGCTAATGAGCCTTGATCAGCGGCATAATATGCGCGGCAGAGTCCAAGATAGAGCACATTAACCGTCATTTTCTTACCATTAGCAAGGGAGCGCGTCTCCTCAGCGAGGGTCATGCTCCGATTAAAATTTCCAGCCGCGTTTAAGATGGCGATAATCGACTTGAGCACTTCACGAGGTTCGTCGAGGGCCTCCTTCATATTAATGAAATCAATATCCTTCGTTAACACCTCTTTGAGTGGCACCGGCAAACGTTCAGCCAAAACCTGCATCCGAGGCACAAGTCTGGCCATGGAGGACCGCAGTATACGTTTGGCTTCGCGGTATTGAGCTAAATCACCTTCTAGCTTTTCTTTATTGGCATCAATAAGCTCAGCAGCTCCTCCTGTGGTATCCAATTCCTCACTGAGCAATGCCAACTCTGCTTTGTAGATTTTAAGTAGATCTTGCATTTGCTGCTTCTCCACCTGCCAAGATGTTTTTTCTTCACTGATCGCGCGCTCTGTTTGAATCCACTGCCGGATCAACTCACGTGCAGCAGAGGGTTCCACTTTTTGCTCAGTATCAGCTGTTTTTTGCTGGGCATGACATGGCATCACTGCGAGCAGTGAGATCAATGTCATCAAACTAATAAATCTAGTCATCTTCTAGCGTGGTGTAGCTGATTCATGCATTTCTGCAAGCCTGCAAGTAGCATGAATCAGCACCATGAACGATAGTCAGCAGTTTTAAAACTCCATTTCAAAGCCTCCATAGATATGGCGACCACGGCCATTACGCGGACCTTCGGGAATGCGGGAGACAATATTTTCTTCGTTTAGGATATTGTAAACCCCTCCGATGAGCTTCCAGTTATCATTGATCTGATACCAGCCAGAGAGGTCAATCTGCAGAGCCTCATCGATCTTACCCTCACGTGCAGAGCTCACTGGCTTATCGTAATTTCCAGCGGTTCCATACATTGAGCTAGTCCAAGTAGCATCGAGATTAGCTCCCCACTTAGTCATATCAATACCTATGCCTGCTGCGAGCTTCCACTCTGGAATATAGGGAAGGTCATTACCGGCTTCATCCCCTCCTTGGAAATCAGTGAATATGTTGCTGTCGTCAGTCTCTAAATTGTTTTTTAAGGTCGCCTGTGTCCAAGTAGCACTCAAATACATTGGCATGCGAAAGGCTTTGCCATCCTCAGATGCCGGATCCCAGCTTAGCATGGCCTCAATACCATAAACCTCTGCTGCTCCTCCGTTGGCCGGATTACCAGCAGCCGTTCCAGTCGCTGGAGCAAGTAGGTTATCAAAGTCGGTAAAGAAACCTACTAATTCGAAACTACGGTAAGCTTGCTCATCGACATGACGCCAGCCGAGCTCATAAGAAATGGATGTCTCCTCATCGGTTTGCTCGGCTGCATCTGGATTAGTGTAGCCCTTAGGACTTGGAGTGGAGATACCACGGAACACACCGCCAAAGAGTCGGCTGGTCTCGTTGAGCTCGTAAGTGAAACCCATGCCGCCTGCCATGACATTTAGATCATCGCTACGGGAGATATCTTTTTTGTAGTCTTCAAAATCAAACTCGAGATGCTCGAAGCGAATGCCAGGCCTTAGTGTCCACTTACCAGCCTTGATCTCGTCTTCGATAAACAAGGCTGTAGCTACTGTTTCCTGCCTGCGATTAGAGTCGTCTCCGGGAGTTCCTGCATCCTTAGTGCCGAAGTCACCCGCACCATCTGAGGTATAGTTGTCTACCCACTGAAAGCGGCGCATGCGATCCTTATGCACCCGAAGCCCCGCGGTCACGCTGTGATCAATAGCGCCCAGACTAAAGTCGTAGGTTCCTGCAAGTTGACCTCCATAGCTGTAGTAATCGCGGTTGTTTGCTTTAACCTCAATCTCGTCGGTAGCTGCTCCTAGACCTCTTAGCGAAGTCACATTCTCAGCTTCAAGCAGAGCTTTGTGTAAACTTACACCGTTCACTTTATTGAGCTTATACCAGTTACGGTTGAAACGGTTGTAATAACCAGCAGCCTCAAGTTTCAAATCACTCGTAGGCTCCGCGGTGTATTTTAAATAAGTGCGATACTGGAATGCATCCATATTATCATACTTCGTTGCAGCATAACGGTCATAAGGATTACTGCGGGCATCCGCCTCCGATAATCCAAGATAGCTCTCATTGGCATCAAAATCAGTAGAGCCAAATTTAAAGTCGAAGCGCTGCTTTAGTGCGGTATCAGGCTCCCAGAAAAGTTTCACCATCGGCTCGATTCTCTGAAATCCAGTATTTCTATCTCCATGACCTTGGATGGTGCGGAACCCATCACTGCTCTGATAATATAATTCTAATAGATATCCAAAGCGTCCATTCTCTGTATCCACGGTGTTTCCATAGTGTGCATGGCCGGTAAAGCTATTGTCGGAACCATAAGTAAATTTGCCATAAAATGCCTCCTGCTCAGGAACAGGTGTAGAAACATAGTTGATCACGCCTCCCGTTGTATGAGGACCATACTTGACCTGGCTAGATCCTTTGAGGATCTCAAAGGCACTCATGCGGCCAGCATTCGGCGAATAGTA
>JAQXBQ010000076.1 GCA_029252325.1 Akkermansiaceae bacterium | reverse complement strand
CCTAGCCAACTAACTACCAGAAAAAAAGACCGCTGGATAAACCAGCGGTCTTTCATTTTGAAAATGATGCAGCTGAGCAAAGTCATACTCGCTGCTCAATAACCTAGCCTAGCGTGCTGGGATAGCTGGGCCTCCTACTGGGGCAGCTGGTGCTTTCTCGATATTTACAAGCTCAAGCTCAAAAATGAGAGCGCTATTGGCACCAATCTTGGGTCCAGCCGCGCGGGGGCCGTAAGCGAGATTAGCAGGCAGGAAAATCTTCCACTTCGATCCAACGGGCATGCTCGTAAGTGCCTCCTTAAACCCTGGAATTACCTGAAGCGTCATTGGGAATGTCTGACCCTCTGGAGATTTATCGAACTCTGTGCCATCGATCAACGTGCCACGGTAATTTACCATAAAGCGTGTGTTGTTGTCTGGGGCATCACCTTCGGGAGCCACGTATTTCTTGTCACCCCCTTGCTTGAGCACTTCATACTGCATGCCGCTTGCTGTCGTCTTGACACCCTCACGCTTGCCATTTTCGGCCAAGAATGCATTACCTGCAGCGAGGTTTGCTTCACCTACCTTTGCCTGCCTGGCCTGCACGGAGTTTCCAAGTGCCTCCATTGCAGCACGCAGCTTTGCTTCTGGGTATTCTGGCTCACCCCCCTTGAGGCCTGTGGTGAAGCCCTTACCGAAAGCATCCATGTCAATATCAGTGGTCTCGAGTCCAGAGGAAGCAAAACGCTGTGATGATTGTAAGCCGAGAATGTAGGAACTAATGTCCTTCACTTCAGCGTCGGTCAGTTGAGGTGCCGGAGGTGTTGTTGGGGCAGGAGCAGCAGCATCCTGAGCATTTACTGTGGCAGTAGCGAGAACGCCAGCAAGGCCAGCGACTCCAAGAACAGAAGTAATAGTTTGTTTGTTGATCATTTGATTAAATGGATATTTCCCGAGCAAGCTAGGGCTCACCGTGCTACCTGTCCAGTAGTTTATCTCCACGGATGCTTGTTCAACGATACAAACTATTTGAGGTTGGATTTTCCTCTTTAAAAAACTAAACTGTAACCATGCCATGTATTCTCCTAGTTGAAGACGAAGCTGCCATAGCCGATACGCTCGTCTACGCACTGGAAACAGAGCATTTTGAGGTCACTCATGTCACCACTGCCAGCGATGCCTTAAAACTCTCTACCGACGATTATCAGCTCGCCATTCTTGATGTCGGCCTGCCAGACATTTCAGGCTTCGACCTTTGTGCGCAGATAAGAAAATCCTCTGCCATGCCCGTGCTATTCCTTACCGCCAGGGACTCAGAGATCGATCGTATTCTCGGACTTGAACTAGGTGGTGATGACTATGTCACAAAGCCGTTTAGCCCGCGTGAGGTCGTCGCCCGCATACGCGCCATCCTAAGGCGTGCAGGCACATCAAAAGGCGGCAAAAAAACCCAGCATGAAACTATTCAAGGACAAAAGCATGGGGCTCTCGAGCATGACCCCGCTGCCATGACAATTTCATGCATGGGCAAGCGAATGAACCTCACCGCCCACGAGTATAAACTTCTCGCAGCATTGATGAGTCAACCCGGGCGCATTTTCACACGAGACCAATTGCTCATGAAAGCTTGGGAAGACCCTGGATCAGCTATGGACCGCACTATTGATGCGCACATCAAATCACTCAGGGCTAAAATACGCGAATGCACACCCGATGATAGTGACCCGATTGAGACTCGCCGTGGACTTGGCTACACACTTAGCTCGGAATAAGCTCATCTGCCAGCATTAGCCGATTGCCCAACACCATAGAATCTATGCGATTAACCCGAGTCACTCTCCTCTGTTTAGCCCTTATCATCAGCTTCGGGTTTTACCGACTGATCGTCTATATTTTAGAAGACATTGAAGCGCAGACATTTCAAGCTACTGAGGAAATGATGGTTGATATCTCTCACGTCATGGCTGGCATGATCGAGGATGGAATACAAAACGGCGAAATCGACCAGCAAAGCTTAAGAAACACCTTCAAGCAGGCACAAAGCCACAAGATCGAAGCTCAAATCTATGGTCATAACAAAACAAATTTAGGCCTTAACGCATACCTTACGCATGCCTCTGGCAAAGTAGTCTTCGACTCAGACAATGGACTCAGGAAGGGGCAGGATTTCTCAGGCTACAATGACGTGATACTCACTCTAAGAGGTGAATACGGTGCACGCTCCACCAGAGTCGATGCCAACGATCCAGGCAGCTCCATTCTTTACGTCGCCGCTCCTGTATATTCAGGCAAAGATATCATCGCCGTTCTTACCGTTTACAAACCACAGGCCGATGTCAGCCACTTTATTAGCCAGCGGCAGGAGAACATTCTATCAGCCACCATTCTTATTGGCGCAGGCGTTATTCTGCTCACTGGCGCTGTGTTTATATGGCTATTTAAGCCGGTTGGCCGGCTGACAAACTACGCTCAGTCAATCACGCGGGGCGAACGCCCCGCGACACCCAACCTCGGTAGAGGACGTGAGGTCAACACCCTAGGAAAAGCTCTCTTTGATATGCGTGAGGCTTTGGAAGGCCGGCACTATGTAGAGAATTACGTATCCAGCCTTACCCATGAACTAAAGAGTCCACTAGCCGCTATCAAAGGAGCAGCGGAACTACTGCATGAGGATATGCCTACCGAAAAAAGGGTGAAATTCATACAGAATATTCGGCGTGAAACCGAGCGCAGTGAGTGCCTCGTGCGCGACCTTCTCCAACTTGCCGAACTTGAACGTAAAGCCCAGCTCGAGAATAAGCGCAGATTTGATTTATCTCAACTATGCTACGAAGTCATCCATGAAGCCGCAGCACATATGGACGAAAAAAACCTCACCATTGACTCACACATACTGGCTAATATCAAGATTACTGGCGACGCCATGATTCTCAAACTTGCCATCAACAACATTCTCGAAAACGCGATCGGCTTCTCCCCTGAAAAAGGTAAAATTACTTTCTCGCTCAGCTCAGCAAAGGGACAAGCCATCCTGACAATCCGTGATCAAGGGCCAGGAATCCCTGAGTATGCTGAGCAGCGCGCTTTCGAGCATTTCTACTCGCTACCACGCCCCCATAGTAACTACAAAGGTACAGGGCTTGGACTTCCGCTTGTGCTCGAGGCCGCCAAGCTTCACGGCGGAAAGGCGAGTATCAAGAATCATACCGAAGGAGGCTGCACGGCCAGCATCCTACTTCCCATCACATGACTCCTTGAATCGGTTCGCTATACTGCTGACGCCAAGCGATCTTGGAGCCATCGCCGTAGTGCCTCTGGACTCATGATTGCGGGGTCGCCATAGTCTTCCTCGCCGGCGTGCTCAAGCTCGGGGGGCAAATGGTCGATGACTTTTTCAAGATCACGGTAATCCTTGATCTCCTCACGAAGTACCGCCCCCATGGCAGCGGCATCACCCTCGGCAAACCCATATTTTCGGACCTGCTTTTCCAAGCCAAACAACAACGTCTCCCAGGTAGTCATCGGCCCTTGCGTGATTGATGCAGACTCTGCAGCAGAATCAATAAAGGCGAAAGCAACTTGCTCAATATCCACTCCTCGTTTCAGCGCAGCGAGTATCCAGTCTGTATCAAATGAAAAATCATAAACGGTAGGTTCTGTAATCATCTCCTTAAGCAACTTGCTCTCATAAAGCTTAAACGCTGCCTGGGTATCCAGTATGCCTTGGGAAAAAACAGCATGCCCAATCATTCTCTGCATGTGGCGTAATACCTTGATGCCAATTCCCCAACGAGCACCCTCTTTCACCAATACCGAGTCAGAGTGTTTACGATCACCCAACACCACAGGCACCGCTGCATCAACATATGGCTGCAACAACAAACCAATCTGCCCAAGGTGAACTGAATTATCAGCATCCGTATAAACGACCGCATCAGCGCCGTCATCAATGGCGCTCATCGCGCCCATAATAATCGCACCGGCCTTGCGGGAATCATCAGCAGAAGCAAGATGAGCCAGAGGCCCGTCATTAGCAGGTAGAACATCACTGAGGGAAAGTACAGTCACCCTGTCCCCGAGCTGATGCTCAGATGCTACACGCTTAGCGATGGCTCCACTTCCGTGAGGGCAGCCATCATCCACCGCATAAAGATGCCAATCGATTGGTGATTCTTTGGTCGCCCAATCAAGTTGCTCAAGCTTCGCCACTAGAGAATTCTCACCGTTGGGGTTATTCTCACTCTTGGGCAAAAGACGATTTTGCTCGCCCCACATCGCGAACACGACAGCCACTTTTCTAGGCTGCTGATTTTCAAGCATCCATTTTTTTGAACTCGCCAATAAACCCGCCATGCGCGCTTCCATTGGAACACCCTTTGCTCTCAACTTATTTCTTAAGTCCTCGATACCCCCATCCTTCAATAAATCTAAAAAACGTTCAGCAAGGTCCAAAACGCTCTTTTGATGCGATGGATCAGTAAGATCAAATTCTGTTTTAGCTGCTTGGATGAGTTCTTCGGTCATGAGATGCAAAAACTATCAAACTACGGGTAGTTGATCGACTCCAATTCTTGCTTTTTAGCTCTGGCTACATCATCAACTTTCCCCTTAATTATAGATCCATGTTTATTCGTCTACTTGTGATCAGCCTAGCCGTCAACTTACCTCCGAAACTCATCGGAGCTGAAGCCAGCGCATCATCTACAGAGCAGGCAGTGATCAAAGTCACAGCAGCCAATCTACTAACACTCAAAACTCAGAGCGGCCTTCACTACCAACTTGAACAAAAACAAGAACCCAACACCAATTGGGAAGCTTTAGGTCTACCAATTTTAGGCACAGGCAAGAGCATAGACCGTTATGTGAAAGCTACACCAGAAGGTGGTGATATTAAATACCGGCTCAGAAAACTGACCAAGCAATGGGTGATGGTGTGGCATGATGAATTTAATGGTCAAAAGCTCGATCCTGCGAAATGGGCGCGCGAGGAAAATGGCTATGGTGGAGGTAACAACGAGCGACAATTTTACAGCTCGGACGAGAAATACTGCCATACCAAAGACGGCAAACTCAACATCTCGGTCTACCGTGATCCACACACGACCGTGGACGGTAAGACCCAACCGTATTCATCTGCCAGAATAAGAACACTGCACCGAGGCCAATGGAAATACGGCCGATTCGAAATCAGAGCCAAAATGCCCGATGGCCATGGAATCTGGCCTGCTGTGTGGCTACTGCCCACACAACCTCGCTATGGAGGCTGGGCATCATCAGGTGAAATTGATATTATTGAGTCTCGTGGTAGCGAGGTAGCCAAAACCACAGGGGCACTCCATTTCGGCGGCCAATGGCCAAGAAACACTTACTTGGCCAGCGCATATTCGTTCCCTGAGAAAAATGCCTCACAAGCATTTCACACATACACACTAGATTGGAACAAAGATCAAATCAGCTGGGCAGTTAATGGAATGACCTACCAAACGATCAAAAAAGAACAGTGGTATTCCGAGCAAGCGCCAAAAAATGCAGCCGCCCCCTTCGACCAAGCGTTTCATTTAATCCTCAATGTCGCCGTCGATGGCAGATTCTTTGAGGCTACAACGCAAAATTCGAGTCAATTACCAGACAGCGCATTCCCACAAACCCTAGAAGTCGACTACATACGAGTTTATCAGTGGACAGAGTAAGGCCTTGCCAAACCCCTCATTTACCACTCTTGCCAAAGTATTTCTCACTACGGTATCGCAACCATACCCGCAACACCTGTGGCACCTGCTCACGCTGCATTTTATCTAAGGTCTCGTAGAGCTTGATCGCCTTCTCGCGCTCCCCCCTACATGCCCTATTATTATGCGCATCCCAGTAACTACGGGCAACGCGTATACGACGGCACACCTCTTTTATGAGAGCCTTTCCCTCTAAGGGCTTGTCGGATTTGTTTTTTTTAGCCGGCATATTAAAGAATGGGCATTCCTTCGCTGTTTGATTATCCCATAGGCCCTCGTTTTGATCAAGCCGGCACCTCATCAGCTTAACCGTCATCATGGCGCGCAAATGCTGCACCCCACAGCAGATCAAAAAAACACACAAACTTTAGCTGGTCATCACCCGTCATAGGGCTACAAACTTTAGCCATGGTGCAGCCAGAAATAGAAGGAATGGAAGTCCTGAGCCCTATAGGCGAAGGCGCTTGCGGTTCTATTTTTATTGCCCGTGATCTTGAAGAAAGCGAACCCACGCTGCCGGCCACGAAGTGGTACGCCGTTCGCGTGTTCAATGCCATAGCCATCAATCGGCCTCTGATCGAAAATATGGTAAGGCGGCTTCAAAACGGCTCATACCCTAAATCGGTAGTTCCTATTGTTTGGAAAGCCTCCAAACAAGGTAGCAGCTGCATGATCATGCCGATGCTCGCCGACGTTGATGAAGACAAGTTGACCATCGCCATCAGATCTTTGCAAGATCGCTTGGATAACTATCCAGAAACAGATGCGTGGCCAGTCGTTGAGCAATTAGCTCGCGCCCTAGGCGAAATGCATCAACGTAAAATTGCACACGGCAACCTTAAGCCAGGCAATATATTCTTTAACCAAGACGACAGCGTTTGCCTAACGGATTTCGCGATGGGCCAAATGCCAGGCGTCAGCATGTTGCCGTTCACTGACGCTTTGCTTTACGCCCCACCCGAGCAACTTCGTGAGCCAGATGGCTATCTCGAGGGCAAAGGTTATGCCTGGGATAATTATGCCTTTGCCGTTATCGCTTTCCGATTATTAACGGGGAAATTCCCACGTTGTGAAGCCACCTTTCATCAAGTAGCCCCAAAACCCGGCGAGGGTCATGTCACGGGTATTGAGGCTGACCTCATCAAACTTGCTGAGCGCCTTGAACATCGTGAGCTAGAAGGTTGGAGTAGTGAAGCAAGCGATGCTCTGGAGCGCAAACGTCGTGGCATTATCCATAAATGCCTGTCCCTAAATCCCGAGGAGCGCTACAGCGACATGAATGAAGTCCTCAGGGCATGGGATGACATTGACGCAGACGCCAGAGCGGCGAATGAAAAAGCAGGGCTCCTGAAACGTGCTCGCATCAGCAAATTTGCGATGGTGGGTTCTCTTGCACTAGCCGGAGCATGCATCTTTGTCTGCGTATTACTTTCTGGGCTATTAGCGCATCAGAAATACAAGCGCGGCTCTGACCTAGACGATTACAACGAAAAATTAGCCTCGTTAGAACAAGAGACTAAAGGCGCCAAGGCCAATGCCTCTCTGGCAATCAAAGCAAAGCAAGACACCGAAACCAGCAGGCAAGCGCTTCAGCAGCAAGCGGCAACATCCAAAGCTAGCCTTCTCAATCAGCTTAATGCCCTCAGTGCAACCAATGATCACCTCGTCGAGTGGCTGATGCGAACCACCAATCAAGATTTCCCAGAACTTTCAACGCCCGAGCCTGCGAGCGAAATCATCACGAACGAGCTTCGCGGACTTCTCAAACTTCTTGAAGGAGACCAAGAAGCCTCACTGATGCGAACCGCAGCTCTGATTCAGCTTGCTGAACTTGAAATCCATCGCAACAAAACCTCCTCGGCCGATGTATGGGTTGACCAAGCCGAGGCTCAAGCTGCAGAATTAACCGAACAAAAAACTGAGTTTGCAGCACGCATAGCAAGAGCACGCCTCATCTGTTTACTGCAAGCATTTGAAAATAAAGATAACGAGCTCGCTAAGCGCATCTTACCCAAGGCACGTAAGAACATTAATGCTATCTCAGGTGGGGATACTAACGAAGTTCGCCGGATTAATGCCGTCATGCAAATCATAGACGGCTACGTCATTGAGGAAACGAAGCCTGAGATGGCTCTGCAGCATTTTCAGCTAGCGCTCAAGGACCTCGAAAGCATCCATGAAGCACTTCCAGAACACATCACCATACGGGCCAGAATTTCTCAGTATGCGCTCAAATCGGCATCCATTGCAGAGAGCATGGATCTATTTGATGATGCCACTAAATTACGTGGCAAAGCAGCTGACCACCTGCGTTCGATCTTAAAAAAGAATCCCAAGCTTACTCTCGCAAAGGTCGACCTTGCCAGAATTGAGCTCTTATCTGCTGAGGCCGAAATGCAGGCTGGTAACGACACTCAGGGCACCGCCAAGCTCAAGCTTGCTGAAGGACTTCTCTCCGGACTATCGAATGATGATACCAGCCCGAATGGGGCTTCGATGCAGAAAGCAACAGCGATGGGCCTGAGATCGGTATTATTACGCGATTTGGGGAAAAGAACAGAAGCAGCAAAATTACTAGAGCAGGCCATCAGTATCGTCGGTAAAGTCGTTGAAGCTCATGCTGAAGCAAGTGAACCCCTGTATCGACTTGCTGTATTTCACTGGCAACGAGCCGGTCTCTATGGCGATGCCCGCGATACTAAAAATGAACTAGCGCAGGGTGAGCAAGCTGCTGAATTAATGCAAAAGCTACTCAAAAAAGGAGCCCAACAGAAAGAAGTCGGCCTTCGCCGCTCGCTAGCCTACCTCTATGGAGATCTTGGTTATACCGCTCAAAACAAAGGCTTAAAATCAGACGCAGTCGCCTTCTACAAGAATGCTACTACGATGTGGCAAAGCTTAATCGATGTGCACGGGAAAAACCTAGAATACATGGATGGATTGAAATGGAGCAAATCACGCTACCGTGGACTGGGTGGCAGGTAACACAAAATGAGATTAGAGCAATTTCGCACTTTCCTCCGTCGCCATTCGATCTAGATTCAGACAGCTAGAAATAATCTAATGCGCTGCTTTTATTCCTCGGACATCGACCTCAAGCTGGACCTACCAGCATCTCACCCCTTTCAGGGCGACAAGTATTCCACCAGTCGGGAGATGCTTCTGCAAAATGGCATCCTCAGGCCTGAGGAGATCATTGACGTCTCACAGACCAATCTACATGTCCTCAAGCGCGTCCACGACGACCAATACCTGTCGAAAATCTATTACGGCAAACTTGATCGGAAAGAACAACTCGCCCTTGGTCTCCCTGCAAACCCGCAACTCTACGCAAGATGTGCCACCGAAGCAGAAGCAACACGGCAAACATGCCACGCTGCACTCGCAGAGGGAGTTGCCGTTTGTTTAGCGGGAGGCACTCACCATGCCTTCAAACAACACGGCGAAGGCTTCAGCGTATTCAATGACGTCGCCATTGCCGTGCGTGACCTTCAGGAATACCAACCCGGTATCCGAATCATGATCGTTGACACCGATGCACATCAAGGAAATGGCACTAATAGCCTTTTACAAGACGATCCTCGAGTATTCACCTACTCCATTCATGTCGGACAGACCGCATCGACAACGAGCAAAGTACAAGGATCGATGGATGTCGAAACCGTTCGCTATGTCGAGGGCGGCATGTATCTGAAGCAACTATTTAGCACGCTTGCCAGCGCACTCGATGTTTTCAACCCAGACTTGGTGATCTGGGTGGCTGGTGCAGACAATCACTCAAACGATCTATTGGGAACGATGATGCTCAACGTCTCAGACATGAAGCGTCGGGACGACACCATTATTCGTGCTTTTCTTAGAAACCGTATACCACTTGCGATCCTATATGGGGGTGGATACAACAGGCACCCTGGACTCACAGCCAAACTTCATCGCAATACCGTAGCATCCGCAAAAAGTATCGCTGCCGAATTCGGCAAAAGCTAGTTGATCATCGCTGGTTGATAAAATCTAGTCGATAACTATGTCTTCAAAAATCATCTGGATCACCGGAGCTACCTCGGGGCTGGGTAGAGCTTTGGTCGATGAATTTACCGCTGCTGGACATACCGTGGTGGGCTGCGGTAGACGCGGCAAGCTAATCGAGCAGCTCCAGCGTGACTTCCCTGCTCCGCACTTCTTCTCAAAAGTCGACGTAGCCAATGATGACGAAGTAGCCGCTTTTTGCGATGCAGCAAATTCAATCACAGGGCCACCAGACCTCCTCCTCAACAATGCGGCTATTGTTAATGAGCCAGCCCCATTGTGGCAAGTATCCGCAGAAGAATTTGACCGCCTGACAGCGATTAATATCAATGGCACTGCCAATATGATCAGGCATGCTGTTCCCATGATGATCAATCATGGCCGCGGCATGATCGTCAATCTCTCTTCCGGCTGGGGTTGATCCACCTCTCCCGAGGTAGCCCCCTACTGTGCCAGTAAATGGGCAATCGAGGGTCTAACCCAAGCTCTTGCCCAAGAACTTCCTGCTAAAATCGGTACTGTAGCACTCAATCCTGGGGTCATTAATACAGATATGTTACAAACTTGCTGGAAAGAGCATGCCAGTAGCTACGAAGACGCTACGACATGGGCTAGCACCGCCGCCCCCTTCCTTTTAAGCCTAAAACCATCGCAAAATGGACAAGCACTGACCGCTCCATAGCTTGTATTTGGGCACTCAATAGTGACATTGCTCACTTTCTTAGAAAAATATACTTGCCCGAGCCGCTGGATTGTGGTGAATTCCCGCCCCGCACGGTGCACATGGTGTGCCCCGGCGACAATAAGCAACCCAAGCAACCACAAGGAGTAATCCCATGGCCTACGCAGTTTTCAAAACAGGTGGTAAACAATACCGCGTTCAAGAAGGTGACAAACTAGACGTCGAGAAAATCGACGCTGAAGTTGGTTCCGAAGCAAAATTTGAGGAAGTTCTCCTCACAAACGATGGTAAATCCACTACCGTAGGAACACCTACAGTGGCAGGTGCTGCAGTTACCGCCAAGGTGGTAGATCAGTTCCGCGGCAAAAAAGGCGTCGCTTTCAAATTCAAACGCCGCCAAGGTTACCACAAGACCAAAGGCTACCGTCGTCACCTCACCAAGCTGGAAATCACCAGCATCAGCTAACCATAGCTACTTAATCATCTCAACTACTTAGAACAATGGCTCATAAGAAAGGACAAGGTTCCGTTAAAAACGGTCGCGACTCACGCAGCAAGCGTCTTGGCGTTAAGAAATTCGGTGGCGAGACAGTCGTGTCTGGCAACATCATCATCCGCCAGCGTGGTACCAAGTGGCACCCGGGCAACAATGTATACATGGGCAAGGATCACACCATCCACGCACGTGTTGATGGCAACGTCTACTTCGACAAGAATGGCCGTCGCGTCAATGTGAAGCTCGCTGAAGCAAGCTAGAGCATCACCAAGCAAACTTTAAAACAAAGCCCAACCGGTTTCAAACATCGGTTGGGCTTTTTGTTGTCTTAGTGGGATGGCATGAGCATGCCAAATCCTCCTACCAGACTATCCTGCGAAGACCAAGCTTCATGAACCAGCCCGAATCGGCATCATCTTCAAAAACGCTCGTCCCTGATGCCGTATCAATCTCCAATTCATTGGCAAAGGTCATGCCTCCCCATAGTCCAAGCCAGAGTTTCTCAGAGAGTTGGCGCTCTACACCGACAGCGGCGTAATAACTTCGCAGGCGCACATCAAAATCTGCGCCTGCCTCTTCGACATTCCATGTACCGCCACCAGACGCGACAACAGCATGGATAATCCAGTTTTCGTTCGGTTGCCATGAAGCCTTAAAATTCGGACCCGCGAGCCTCACCAACAAGTCATCGTTTGGCCGCCACTGGAAACCAATCCCTGGGTATACCCTTGTCTCCATTGAGTTCTGAAAGAATACCACGCCACCGATCCACGCCAAATCAGCTGAGGCGGCATAGCGGAAACCCACTTGACCATTCACTGAAAAATCGTCCATATCGACACTATTACCGTCGGTTGCCAATCCTGGTTGAATGAGTGTCATCCAAGACCACTTGCTGCCGGGCTGACGATACATCCACCGCAGCTTGAGTCGAAAGTCATGCAGATCGGTATCACCAATAATGGTATCTGAATCAAGCCAAGTAGCCTTGTAGTCCATACCCACCATAAACGCATTATTGTCGTTAATATAGTGAGGCGCATTAAATGGGACATCTAACTCAAACCTCTCATAAGAGAAACCTCCTGCCGCCGTGTCAAAATCGACCTCACCTAGCATGCTGTAGCTTGATTTGGTCGAGGGTGCTGTAGCTGGAGACCTCGACAATAGAAAATCGCCTAGATTAACTCGTTCAGCAGCGCCGACAAAAGAAGACATCATTAAAAGGCACAGTAAAACACGGCAGATAGATACTTTCATATGTCTCTTCATACACGAATTATGAAGCCCCCCCAAGGCTCTTCTCAAGAATTGACCCGCTATCTTACTGACTAGGCAGCGCTACTGCCATGCATGAGTAAGAATCTCCCGAAGGCGATCCTGCTCAGTAGCACTGGTCTTGCAGAGAAAGCCACTGTTGTGTGCAAAGTGAACATCCTCAGCAGCTTCTACTCGCGTGAAATCAATTCTCGGGTGATCATTAAATCGAGCAAGTCCGAAACCTTCACCTCGGCTATCTGGATAAACAATAGCTGATATTTCCTTATGCAGCTCATTGACCATGATATAGCGACCCAAACTACCAGAAACATCATCCAGCGTTGAGTCCTTACGCGGTAGAAATAAAACATCAAAGCTATCTCCATTAGAAGTAAGCTGCCAACGTTCGACATGCACGCTAATGCTATCCAACTTGCTACGCACCGAATGAAGATATTCCAATAAGTCCCCACCAATAAAACGCATCAGCTCATACACATGATCTCCTGGCTTAAGTTCACCGTTTGGTGCGCTCTGAGCAAAACGGCGCAGCATCGTCATATCAATCGGGGAGTTTAACTTACCAACAACATCTCGCCCAATACCAAGCCACTCAGCCGTCTTCTGAGGGCCGCGGCAGTCAAACCACTCAGCGGGCTCCAACCAGTCACAAAACATCTGTGCATCCTCGTAGATGCCGAGGTGCTGGAGTACCAGCGACAGTGCACATGTAGGCTTGTGGTCACGTGGAAATTGATGGTGGTCGAAATTATTATTTTCAGGCTCGTGCCTGCCGCCCACATCAATAACACAGACACAAGCGTCATCCAACTCTTGTTCCGTTGGATCGCGCCGTGCGATTGGCACACCATGCACAGACGCCATCAGGCTACAGGCGAGAAAGTCATCTTTGTGTGCACCTCCCGGGTGAGTAATAATCGTTTTGATAGACATCATAAAATCTCTAGAACACAAGTTGAGCCTGTCTCGTGCTCATCAGCAAATAAACAAAGCTCGACCCCCTCAACGTGCTTACCTGCCAACCTTCTGGCCAAGCATTTTCTCGTAGGTATTAATGTATGCTGAAGCCGTTGTTTCGTGGTTAAAGCGCTCAGCTGACTCGCGCATAATACGTGAAAGCGTCACCTCCTTCCGACTCGTTGAACGACGATAAAACCCAATCGCCTCATCAATGCCCCATCGCAGTCCTTCTGGCCCATAGTGCTGAAATCTGAAGCCATTACCCATACTGCAATCATGGTGCATGTGCTCTACCGTATCATGAATACCGCCGGTATCATGAACCACTGATAACGTACCATACTTAGGGCTCACCATTTGAGGCAGGCCGCAGGGCTCAAAACGCGAAGGCATGAGCATGAAATCTGACCCCGCATAGCCAAGGCGAGAGAAGCCTTCATCAAAATCACAGACTGCAACACGCCCATGCAAGTTGTGCATATCAAGGATACTGCGGAAATGCTGCTGGAAAGAACCATTGGCAATGATGGCAACCTGAAGACCGATATCAGTGTAATCCGCAATCGTCTGGTAAAGAATATCAGCAAGTAATTGACATCCTTTTTGCATCGGATCCAGACGAGATGGCCAAAACAAGATAGGCGCGTCAGGATCAATATTTAATCCGCAACGCTCCTGGAGCATCCGCTTGTTTGCCGCTTTACCCTCCATGACGTTGGTATCGTTATAGTTTAATGCTAAAGCCGGATCCGTAGACGGATCATATGATACATCGGGGGCGTTGAGAATGCCCGTAGCACAACCAGCATGTAACTTGTTAGACAATTCATTACGAATCGCATCCGGCACAAATGTGTGCTTACCCTCAACCACCTCATGGAGAAATGTCGTGCTTACAGAGTTCACGTGATCTGCCGCAAAAATACCACTCGCTAGCAAATCAGTCGCATTCGCCTCTCGCGATTGCTCGTATGAATAAGGCGGGTTCTCAAAATAAAGGTGATTCCAAAATTCAGCCACATCAATACCTCGATCCTCGACTTCCGCCATTGAGACTTTTTCAGTATGTATATTATGAATCGTGATCAAGCATGGGATTCCCAGTCGCTTGGCCACGGCAGGTATCAGCCCAGTCATCCAGTCATTACAATGAATGAGATCAGGCTTAACCTGCGGTATGATATGGTTGATGACCTCACGCATGAAGGCCAAAGCCATCAGCAAATTCTCACCAGCGTAGACTTGATCGCGGTGGTAAAAGATACGATCCTCTGCGAGATGAATACGATCTTCCCCC
>JAQXBQ010000051.1 GCA_029252325.1 Akkermansiaceae bacterium | reverse complement strand
GCTGCGAGACATTGTCAAATATTACTTAATATATATTAAACATCAATCATGAAATGTGATTGAAAATCTGCGTTCAATGCGGCTGTCTTTTATCCACAGATAAGCGGTAACTAACTAATGATCAGATTTATCAATCATTAAGCTGGCTACACGATCTGCATTGATATCCTCGTCAAAATACTCCATGCCGAAACTGCGCGCAAGTGCTCCTCTGCGGTCACATTCATCAGCTTGTGAAGCCTCTGCAATTGCAGCTTTTAAGGCATCGATATCTCCAGGCCTTACCACCCAACCGCCGCCACTTTTTAGCACCCACTGACCAATCGAACTTTCTTCCGAACCAACAAAAATCACGGGTCGACCAGCCGCAAACACCCCTTGAAGCTTTGATGGCACCATCGTGCCGTCCCACTCTGGTCGCAGAGACACTAAATGCACATCCGCGCTAGCAAGATGTGCATCCAAATCCTTTGCATCGACATAGTCGTGTAATTCAACTGGGGCACTGGGGTGAGCACTGATAAAGCCTTCGATCTCAGCACGACGTTTACCACCACCAAAAAAAACAAAACGAGCACTCCTCTCGCCGTCAACATCATCAGAAACTGCACTTAACCCCACTTCAAGAATCTCATCGAACAAATGGCCGAGCCCCATATTACCAGAATACATCACCACTAGATCAGATTCATTCCAGCCTCTGCTTTTACGCAGCGACATAACTTGCTCATGCTCTACTTGTGAAGTTTTGGATCCACTCCACAAGGGCACCCATGGGCTTATTTTACCTGAGCCTAGGTAGCTCGCAACCCGCTTCGCCATATCTGGGCCCAGAGAAATCACCTCACTACATCGCTGCCCCCCGAAACCCCAGCACGCTAATGCTGCCAGCAAACGATGAAGCACACTTCCAGACTTAAGCATGCCATGAGCGACCATGACATCTGGATACAAATCCATCACCCAATGAGAATGGCTACAGCCGTGCACTCTGGAAAACAACCGCGCCAATATCGACAAATACGGCGGAGTCGTCATCGCAATAATCTTGTCAGGATGATCTGACAGACGTGCCAAGGCCATAACAACCCCTAGATAGAAGCTTACATAATCGACTAACTTACCTACAAAGCTACCACGACCAAACGAAGTCGCCCCCACGCGGACCACCCTGACGCCAACTTGCTCGAACTCGTTGGCTTCTTTGCCGGCATCATCAGAGATAACTTTAGACGCGTAACCTCCTTTGGCACAGACCACCGTCACCTCATGGCCTGCTTCTAAGATCTTCTGCACCACTCGCACCAGCATTGTTCCCGTTGGCGCCGCATCGGGGGGATAATACTGATTTATGAATACGAAATGCATCGGCTTTTCTCTAAAAGAGCTTGTGACTAAAATCAATAATCCCAGCCATTGGGCCGAGACTCATACCACTTAGCCAATGACCTCACCGACTGCTCGATACTGCGCTGAGGCTCCCAGCCGAGTATCTCTTTCGCTTTGCGGTTGTCTGCAACCGCAATGTTAGCATCACCACCACGGCGCTCACCGACTGATTTCTCTAGCTCAACCTTCATGATTCGCTCCACCTCCGTCACAATTTCATAGACCGAATTACCCTTACCAGTCCCCAGATTGAAGACATCGCTGTCACCGCCTGATTCGAGATAGTCGAGCGCCTTGATATGCGCATCCACGAGATCCTCCACATTGATGTAATCACGAATCGGTGATCCATCAGGAGTATCCACCTCCGTGTAGTTCAGCACAAAAGGGGCAATCCCCATGGTCGCCCGCACTGCATTTTGCATCAGGTGGAACGATGGCTTTTTAGAATCTCCAAAGAGTGAGTCATCCGAAGCTCCACAGATATTGAAGTAGCGCATCTTGACACTGCGCAGACCATAAAGCTTGCCATACCAGTCGATCACTCGCTCCGCCATCGCCTTGGACTCTCCGTATGGGCTAGTCGGTGCATTTTGCGGATGCGTTTCTGAGATGACCTCTTGCTCAGGATTGCCATAAGTGGCGCAGGTAGAGGAAAACACCAGCTTATCAACACCAGCAACTTTCATTGCATCCATCAGCGACACCACGCCACCCACATTGTTATCAAAATAGAGCTCTGGGCTTTGCTCAGACTCACCGACATTGCACAAAGCCGCAAAATGCATCACAGCATCAATGCTGGGCTCAGATCCAAACACCGCACCGATCTCCGTGCGTATATCATTCTTGTAGTATCGAAATTTTCTCTCGCCAAATTCTTTGCGCAGTCTTTCCATCGGCTGCAAGAACCCCCTCACACACGAGTCCACGCCGACCACCTCCATGCCAGCCTCGAGCAAACGCCGCGCTGCCAGTGATCCAATGTAGCCACCTGTTCCTGTTACCAGTATTTTCATCCGTTTTGTTTTGTGATATTAAATTCCTTATGCCTCAGGAGATTACCTTGCAGCCTCGGCACGCTTGGTGGCAATCATCTTTTCATACTTCATTTGCAAGCGGCAGTAGACAAGCCCCGGATAACCATCAAGGAAACCTAGCTTAAACAGGTAGAGATGCACAAACTTAATCAAAGGGCGGCAAGGCATCCTGACAAACCATGATTTCATCGCACGTTTGCGAGCCATGCTATCACCCACAAAGCATTCCTTCAGCGGACACCTCTCTAGGCGCGTTGCCGAACTCGCCTCTTTGCTGGCATACTCCTCATGTTTCTGAATCCAATCAGCCACCCCTTTCGAGAAATTAAAATGATCGTAGGGAATATGAATATGGCCCACACCTCGCTCTGCGGTGTCTTCCTTCTGACCATGGCCAGCTTTCATAAAGCGGACCTCACCGATCTTTAGCAAACGAACCTGCGGGTATGGATACTGGGTGCAGCGCTTGATCCACTTGCCCATGAACATGATTTTGTTCGGCACAAAAAAGGCACTGAGTTCATCTTCTTCGATCACCCGCTCGCACTCTGCGCGCAAGTCATCATTGAACCGCTCGTCCGCATCCAGATGAAACACCCACGGGTGCTTGAACTCGATCTCATCGAGGGCGTAGTTTCGCTGCGAACCAAAATCATCAAAGGGACGTTCATACACCCGAGCCCCCATCTCCTTGGCAATCTCACAAGTGTCATCACCACTCAAAGAATCCAATACCACCACATCATCACACCAAGAAACAGACTCCATGCACTCACGCATGTTGATTTCTTCGTCTTTAGTGAGAATAAGAATGGAGAACATTTTTAAATAACGAATGAATGATAAGGGATAAGCCAACTAATCACTAACTCAAATTTCGCGCCAGCTGAGCATTCGCGCTGATGTGCTTGGGATCAAACATCGAACAAAGCACCACACTGCGCGGAAAATCCCGCCAGAGCTGCTGCAAAACCTCAGCAGGTGATAAATCCTGACGCTGTCTGAAAGGAGAAAAGAAAATATTAGCTGCGTTGCGTCGTTGCTCGAGCGCCTGCTGGTAATGAAGCGCCTCGGGTGAATTATTAAACTGCAACAGGTCAAAGCGGTCAAAAACCGACTCGTGCACATCAGCTGTGTCCCAGTCAAATGCCAGGCCCCACGCCTTGATTTTACCCTGCTGTTTCAAATCTTCTGCCTTGGCTACCAAGTCATCCATGCGCTCGATTTTACCCGTCGGCTCATGCACCATGAGCACATCGAGATACTCACAACGCAGTGCCTTGAGGCTCTTGTCGAGACTCGCCACCATCGCTTCCGGAGTGATGGCAATGCGCTCGTGAAAAGGATCTTTACGAGGAGCAGTTATCTCAGCGACCTCAGAAGCTGTGTCAGTTTGGGCATCAGATCCCCCGCTCTTACATTCACTTCCCCTGTTGCGTAGCCCACGCAAGGTACGCACAGCAGGTTTCAGAGGACGAAGCAAGCCCGCCTTCCATGTCGCCCGGATACCAAACTTGCTAGCAATGACCACCTCGTCTCTGCGCCCTTTAAAAAACTTACCTAGGAATGCCTCCGCCTCACCATAGCCATAGGATCGTGCCACATCGAAATGATTCACCCCCTCATCTAAAGCACAGCCCAACGCCTGCTGGGCCGTCTTCGCACCGACCGCACCAAGAATGGGCGCACAGCCAAAACCGAGCACGGAGGAATCAACTCCAGAAGCTATATTCACCTTACGCATGATCGTGATAAGGTTGGTTAGATGAGGGGTTGGATAAATGATGCGCTAGCCGCACCGCATAGGCACCCAGAAGGAATGTCGGGTTCGCTTGTCCCGAAGTCGGAAATGCAGAGCTACTACAGACATAGAGGTTGCTTGTGCCAAAGACTTTCAAATCGATATCAACTACTCCATGCTCTGCTGAATCCGCAATGCGCGTCGTGCCACTCTGGTGAATACCATCACGCGACATTCCGCGTATGGCATCACTCAGCTCCTCCTTAGAAAACCAGTATTTTAATTCGCCGCAGCCGCATTGCTTCAACCAGCTGTCGAGCAAATCATGGGACCTGATCACCGAATCAATATCACGATCGGTCAAGTGATAGTGAATCTCGAGCGTCTCGCCATCATCCCCCAGCACCATACGGTTGTCAGCATCAGGCACCTGCTCGGCATGAAAGTGCAGCGCATACTGATTGGCTCCACTGAAGAGACAGATGCCAGGCAGCTTACGCTTCAAGCAGTAACGGCGGAAAAACACAGATGCCGGATTCCACAGAGAACCCGGCAAACCACGCAGCACATTTCCGACATGCTGCCACAATCCCGTCACCTTACCCTTGGTAATCGAGTTGGCAATCGCTGGAGGCGCCAGGCGCTTGCCCAGAATCGGCGTAATCATCGCCAGATACATCACCGACATCGCGCCACTGCGATGACTCGGATCATGATAAAGCGGGTTATCTAGCCAGATTGCCGTATTCAACAAATTCTCTCGTTCAATCGCAGATTGTGAGATTTGGAAACGGCGGCGGAAATAGCTCCCATCCTCATCTTGCTGGAATTGAAAATCGGTTTTCTTTGGGTCGCCATCAAAACAAATCGTGGCAATCTTACCCGACACGTGCCCTTGGTAATAACGGCCCAGAGACTTAGGCGGCCCCTGACCACCATCTAGGCGGTTAAACACCTGCTGGTTCCTCAGCAAAATCCGTGTCGACTCCTGCGCGCCAGCAGCGAGCACAAACGACGCTGCCCGCACAGTTCGCATTCCCCCCGTTGCAGTGTCACGCAGCTCAAGGCATTCAATCCTGCCATCCTCATTCGGCTCACCAAACTCACGAGCCTCAACACCAAAAAGTAATTCAATGTTCGGCAGCTTTGAAAGTTCCTCCTGATAACGAGCACCGAAACGTGTCGGCATGCTCCACCGCTCAAGGCGACTATCCAAGACGTCGCCCTCCACAAAACCCTCTGCTATGCGCCGATCCTGCCACTTGGGCATCTCATTGAGATCAAAGGGACCCGCGCCACACTCAAAGTAATCCGCCGCCTTGCCAAGATATGGGGTCACCGCATCGAGTGAATCTCCAGCCCAGGTGCACTCGCCTTCCAAAATAGGTCGATCAACAAAGTCAACCTCATCATACATCACACAACGGCCACCCCAGGTGGCAGAAGTACCACCAAGCCCTTTGTTGGTGCACTCGTAAGGATCGTGATGGTTGGCTGGGTTGTGATTTTTGATACTATC
>JAQXBQ010000038.1 GCA_029252325.1 Akkermansiaceae bacterium | reverse complement strand
CGACCTCGGAGCGCTGAGTTGCATCGCCCGAGTACGGTTAAATGGCAAGGATCTCGGTGTCGTCTGGACGGCTCCTTGGCGTATTGAAATCACGGATGCAGTCCTCCCCGAGGGAAATAAGCTCGAAATCAAAGTCGCAAACCACTGGCTCAACCGAATTATCGGCGACGAGCAACTTCCGCCTGAACAGCGTTTCACCCAAACGAACGTGGAATCCAAAAACTCCAAACTCCAGCCGGCTGGTCTGTTGGGCCCCGTTCGGATTATGACGATCGATTAACTCCAGAGCTACTAACAACAAGAGAGAAGAACGAGTTGCAGCGATATTTGATAGCACGCCTTACAAGAAACCGTTGCACCAAGGAAAATGATTATGAATAAACGATTGATTACGGGGATGATACTTTCATTGAGTATCGGAAGAGTATTTGCTGCTGAAAGTGTGGAGCCGGTTGCTGGTCCCTCCACTGGTTTAATGGCAAGTTCCTTGAAGCAATCGTTCAAAACTCCGGCCTCCTCATCAGAGGTTGAGGATTCGCTGGACGAGATGTTTATAGCCCCGCCTCAGATTGCCAAACCGCAGGTATGGTGGCATTGGATATACGGGAACATCACCAAAGACGGCATCACCAAAGACCTCGAAATGATGAACAAGCTCGGAATTGGCGGTGTCACTCAATTTCACAATGCCTTTGATAATAAATGGAGAAAACGGCCGGCATCCCCGCGCGGCCCGATTCGATTTATGAGCAAAGAATATCGGGAGATGGTCAAGTATTCGCTCGAAGAATGCCATCGCTTGGATATGACGATGGGGCTTCAGATTTGCGATGGATTCAGTCAGACAGGCGGCCCGTGGATCAAGCCGGAGCAGGGGATGAGGAAACTTCAGTGCACGGTTCTCACTGTCTCAGATGGCAAACCGTTAACCTATAAAGTGCCGAATGACACGGTGCGGGTACTGGCCTATGCTAGTAAGGGTATTGAATTACCAGCCCGCCCGAAAATGTATGGCCCGAAAAATCCGTATCTAACGAATGAGAACCTCTCGTCAAAAAAGAGTCTATCCAGCAAAACCTATATCGACCTTAGCTCGAAACTGCAAAGCGATCAATCATTGCAGTGGACTGCCCCCCCAGGAGATTGGACGGTTCTCGTTTTTCATCACACGCTGCACAAAGCAACCAACCATCCGGCGTCACCAGAGGGGAAGGGGCTGGAGTGCAACAAACTGGACAGCAAGAGCGTGGATATTGTTTATGACCATGTTGTCGGCCCCTTGATTGAAGATGCGGGAGATCTGGCTGGAAAAACACTCCGGCACGTCCTGATCGACAGTTGGGAATGTAAGTATCAATCGTGGACGAAGGGATTTGCCGCCGAATTCAAAAAACGACGAGGATATGACCCGACTCCCTATCTTCCAGCATTGGCCTCCATTCCGGTGAACAGTGTTGAGCTTTCCAATCGTTTCTTGTGTGACTTTCGAGTCACGCTGGATGATCTGCTCGCCGATGAATACTACGGGCATATACGTGACCGCTTGCACCAAAAGGGCATGCAGCTTCACGCCGAGACGCTTTATGGCTGGGCACAGATGTTCGGCAATCCGATTCGTCTGTACGGCATTTGCGATGTGCCGATGAATGAGATTTGGATGGGTCGAAAAATAGCACCAAAGGAGCGGGCCTATACCGGTTACGCCGCCGCAGCCGGTCATGTGTATGGCAAAAAAATTATCAAAGACGAATCGTTCACGGTCGGAGGGGCGAGAGGCAACTTTAGTTACATCCCCTCAGATATCAAAACTAAAGCCGACTTCACCCTCTGCAGGGGAACCACCAAATTTGTGATGCATACCTCTGTTCATCAGCCGGATGACCGCAAGCCGGGATGGACCCACGGATGGAACGGCGTGAATTTTCATCGCGGCAATACCTGGTGGCCCTTCGCGGAGGGCTTTGTCCACTATCTGGGGCGCTGTTCTGCCATGCTTCAGCAAGGGCTGTTTGTGGCGGATGTCTGCCGTTACGTAGGACATGAAGATACGTATAGCGCGGGATACGGCGAGATGCCGCTTGAAGACTTGCCCGAGGGATATCGTGCCGATCACTGCGACAACAAAGTCCTGCTTGAGCGTATGGATGTAAAGGATGGACGCATTGTCCTTCCAGATGGCATGTCCTATGCCGTTCTGCTCCTGGCCGACAAAAAAACGATGGCCCCTGAGGTCTTAGAGAAGTTGACGGAACTGGTGCGAAAGGGCGCCACAGTCATCGGACCCAAACCCGAGTCTGCACCGGGCTTGACCGGATACCCGGAATGCGATGCAACCGTACGTAAATTGGCAGACACGCTTTGGGGTAACTGTGACGGCAAAACGATTACTGAATCCACGTTTGGCAAGGGCCGTGTGGTCTGGGGCAAAACCCTGGCCGAACTGCTCAAGGAGACGCAGCTACAACCGGATTTTTCCTACCAAACGACTCCCGATCAGAATGCCATTAACTTTGTCCATCGCAAACTGCCTGATGCAGACCTCTACTTTGTTGCGACGGCCGGCGAGGCATGCATCGCTGATTGTTGGTTTCGCATTACGGGAAAACAGCCCGAGTTGTTCGACCCGATGACCGGCAACATCAGTGACATTGCGGTCTACGAAGAAATAGAGGGACGTACCCGCATCCCTCTTGATTTTGAAGCACAGGGATCAAAAATCATCGTCTTCAGAAAGAAATCCAAAGGTGATATAGAATATAGAATGCGTTCCGGTAAACAAGGAAAAGTATCAGGCTCGACTCCACCTAACCCTATCGAACTGGCAGGTTCATGGTCGGTCGATTTTGAACCTGATCGTGGCGCACCTGCTCAAATCACGATGGCGAAACTGGCATCGTGGTCCAAGCATACGGATAGCGGTGTCAGGTATTTCAGCGGCGTGGGAACCTACAAAAAGTCCTTCACCTTGCCTGACGATTTCCTGAAAAAGAATACACGCATCTCACTGGATCTCGGAGACGTGAAAGAATTGGCAGAGGTGCTGGTCAACGGGAAGTCTGCCGGAACGCTGTGGCGGTCCCCCTTTGTCATTGATATCACAGCGCATGTTCAGGCAGGAAAGAATGACCTCACCATCAAAGTCGTCAACACATGGGTCAACCGACTGATCGGCGACAAGAATGTTCCGAAAGACGAAGCGATCTGCCAAATCGTTTCTCCCGATCCATGGTGGTATAAAGCAAATTCTCCACTGCCTTCATCAGGACTGTTGGGGCCGGTTTACATCCGTGCTTCTCAGGTAAGTATGGCCCCTCAGAAATAGATGAATGGGAAACAATCAACAGAAGATCAGAAGTGAAAAAATATGAAGAAATACAACCAAAGAAAAACCAAAATGAGACTTAAATTATCCAGCTGCAAGCGTGCGGCTTTTTTGATGTGGATGCTGTCCCCGATGGCCCCGATGGCTCTGATGGCTGAGCAGGCCGCTGTCACGGTTACGGGCTTACAGTGTGAATACCGGGCCGAACCGCTTGGCATTGATGCGCGGCAGCCGAGGCTTGGCTGGCAGATGAACACGGGTGAGCGGGGGCAGAATCAAACGGCCTATCAGGTTCTGGTCGCGAGTTCGTCGAGCCTGTTGGACAAAGACAAAGGGGATTTGTGGGATTCGGGAAAGGTCACCTCCGACCAGTCCATCCAGATCGTTTATTCGGGCACGCCGTTAGTGTCCGGTCAACGCTGCTATTG
The DNA here is from genome assembly GCA_029252325.1 of Akkermansiaceae bacterium. Classification (GTDB taxonomy): domain Bacteria; phylum Verrucomicrobiota; class Verrucomicrobiia; order Verrucomicrobiales; family Akkermansiaceae; genus Oceaniferula. The sequence goes on along the minus strand of JAQXBQ010000038.1, from coordinate 9,817 downwards.
GAAGGTGCGGGTCTGGGACCAAGATGGTAAACCGGCTTCATGGAGCACGCCCGCGCTTTGGACCATGGGTTTGCTGAATCCCGATGACTGGAAAGCCGAGTGGATTGGTTATTTTCCGAAGGTAACCGGGCAGAAAGAAGAGAAAAAAGAATTAGGAAGGAAAGCAAAGGCAGCAGAGGATGCAAAGAAGATAACCCCAGCTCCTTATTTTCGGAAGACCTTCACACTCGACGGTCCGGCCGAACAGGCCTTCGCCACTGTCAACGCCCAGGGATACTACGAGCTGTATGTGAACGGCCGGAAAGTGGACGACCATGTGCTGAGCCCCGCGGTCAGCGATTTTTCAAAACGCAACCTGTATATCACGCACGATATCCGTTCCTACCTTAAGCCCGGCACCAATTGCGTGGCGCTCTGGCTGGGACGCGGCTGGTATTCCGAGGAAATCCCCGGCGTCCTGCACTCGGGTCCCATTGCGCGGGCCCAACTCGAAATCAAGACGGATCGGCAATCCCCGGTCCAAGTCGTAACCGACGGTTCCTGGAAGGCTCACAGCAGCCCCCTCACGATTACCGGAATAGCCAGTCACAGCAAACATGGCGCGGACGTTTACGATGCCACCAAGGAGATCCCCGGCTGGAACGAGGCCAGCTTCGATGATGCCGATTGGCCCCATGCGCAGGTGGCCGCTTCCCATCCCGGGGCCGTCACCACGGCTCAGGCGGTGGAACCCAACCGCGCAACCGAGAAAATCACGCCGGTCACCATAGAGGCGATGGAGGATGGCTCGTATCTAGTCGATATGGGAAAAGACTTTACCGGATGGTTTGACATTCGATTCCCAAAGGGAGGAAAGGCGGGGACAGTGGTTAGCATGACTTGCAGCGAAAGCGGGTCCCCGCAACGCAAAGTGGGCCTGAATTACAATCAGCACCCCAAGTACACATTCCGTGGTTCAGGAGAGGAAACGTATCGGATGCGTTTCTCCTATCATGGCTTCCGCTATATACAGATCAGCGGCGCACCGCATCAGCCGGATCTGGAGGACATCACGGGATACCTCCTGGAAACCGATCTCCCGAAGGCAGGACGTTTCAAATGTTCCAATGACCTGTTCAACCGTATCCACGAGATGACGGCCTGGACCATCCGCTGCCTTGATTTGGGCGGAAATACCGTCGATTGTCCGCATCGCGAACGCCTGGGGTACGGGGACGGCCAGGTGGTAATGGAACCGCTTATGTATAATCATTACGGTGCCTCCCTCTACTACAAATGGCATGTTGACTGGCGCGACGCCCAGAACCCCGAGACGGGGGAAGTGCCCAATGTGGTTCCTTTCTTTTTTGAAAAAGCGGGTGGCGGGCCTGCCTGGGGTGGCACGATTGTGCCCATGGCTTGGTATCAATACCTGCAATACGGCGACACCCGTATTCTCGAAGAGGCGCTCCCCAGCGCCAAGGCCTACCTGGCTTTCTTCGAAAGTAAGTCCAAAAATAACATCCTGGAATTTTACGGGTTCAGCCGGCGATGGTCCTTCCTGGGAGACTGGGTTCCACCGGGCGGCGGTCAGGAGACCAGAAACTGGGACGACAAGACTTCGACCCTGTTCTTCAACAACTGCTACCGTCTGTACCTGACTCAGTTGACTGCACGCATGGCCGTGGTCCTCGGGCAGACGGCGGATGCCGAACAGCTCAATGCGAAGATTGAGGAACTGCGCTCACTCCTCCACGAGCGCTTCTACGACCCAGAAACCAAGAGTTATGTGTGTGGAAAACAGACCTATCTGGCGTTTCCGCTGATGATCGGGCTGCCCCCTTTGGAGGAGCGTGCCGCCATCATGGCGCAGCTGGAGAAGAACATTCGCGGTGCGGACAAGGGGCATATTAACGCCGGTATGCTGGGGGGATACTACATGTTCGACTATTTATCCTCCATCGATCGTGACGACCTGATCAGTCTCATGGTTGGACAGACGACCTATCCCTCCTGGGGCTACATGCTTGAACAGGGTGCGACCACCTGCTGGGAGCAGTGGAACGGCCGTTTTTCACGCATCCACAGTTGCTTTGTCTGGGTGGACCTCTGGTTCTACGAAGGGTTGGCCGGTATCCACCGCGATCCCGATACCCCCGCATTCAAGCATACCGTGATCAAGCCCAAGATGGTTGACGGCGTGACTTGGGTCGAATGCCATCATGACTCCCCTTACGGGCGGATCGTCAGCAATTGGAAACGCGACGACGGCAAGGTTACGATGGACGTGACCATTCCGGCCAACAGCACGGCCACCGTCTACGTGCCCGCCCAACAGGCATCCGATGTCCGTGAAAGCGGCAAGAGGATAGGGGAAGCCGAGGGGATCCAATTCTTGAGAATGGAGAACGGACGGGCCGTATACAAAGTCGGTTCGGGGTCTTACAACTTCACGTCCACCCTGTAGAGGCGGAGCAGGTAAGAATGCCGAGAACTATTGTGAAATAGGCCTATCCGTTGCACGGCGACGCGGTTTGCCGCACGCGTGAACGCATACGCAAAAGGAACAAACATGAAGAAACGAAATAATTTAATGAGATGGATGTGTGCGTCAGTCATTGCGTTAACCATTCCAATGTCCGCTGATGCAAAAGCGTGTGACAGTAACCCAGTTCCCTCCACGGGCTTGATGGCAAGTCCCTTACAGCAGAGTAATCTCATGAAAGCACACAACAAGAAACTGAAGGCGACGGGTGAACCCGCGCCTTAGTTCAGACGATCAACCGAGAAATAAATGAATGTGAAAACAAAACAACCCGCCTTATTCGCTATCTGCTGCCTTGTCAGCTTGATGGCTCTAACCGTCGCAGCCGAGCCGCTCAAGCCAGTAAACCTGACTTGTGAAAGTCTCGAAAATCCTATGGGAGTCGATAGCATACACCCTCGCCTGAGCTGGAAGCTCGAGTCGGGCATGCGGGGGCAGAAACAGACCGCATACCGCGTACTCGTTGCGAGTTCGATTGACAAGTTGGATCAAGACATCGGCGATCTATGGGACTCGGGCAAGGTGGAATCTGACCAATCCATTCACATTGCTTACGCCGGCAAGCCGTTGATTTCAAAAATGACGGGCTATTGGAAAGTGATTACCTGGGGCCAGGATGCCAAACCCGGCATGTGGAGCCAATTATCCCGATGGACAATGGGATTGCTCAAGCCAAGCGACTGGACGGCGCAATGGATCAGCGCTTCGTCCGCACCGCTCCCGCCAGCCCCTAATGACAAACTGACCATCAAGAAGGCGAGTTACCAAACGCTGAATGGCAAGATAGCTGTTGATGTGACGGAGATCGTGCGCAAGGAACTTACGAAGAACGGCTCTTTCCAGGTTGATTGCAATGCGCTGGGCGGTGATCCGGCACCGAATATTGTCAAGCAACTGGTGGTGGAATACGTCCGCAACGGGAAACCGGGCATTGCACGCGCTAGCGATTTCAAGCTGCTTTCCCTTTCCAATACCTCCGGCCGCCCCGGCAAGCCGGCACCCCTGTTCCGCCATGAGTTCGGCCTCGCCGCCATTCCGGATTCGGCGTTCGTCACGGTACACTCGCCTGGGTATTTTGAATTGTATATTAACGGCACCAAGGTCGGCAAGGATGTGCTGACACCTGCCGTTTCGAATCTAGAGCACCAGTCTTTCACCGTGACCTACGATGTCAGCCGGCATCTGCTCCCCGGCAAGAATTGTATGGGCCTCTGGCTCGGGGAAGGTTGGGCTGATGGCATCGCCGTTCGCGCCCAACTTAACGCCATCGTGGCGGGAAAACCAGTCACGATCGGCACTGACACCTCGTGGAAGACGAGCAATAGCGGGTTGTACAAGATCGGCGGTCACGTATGGAATGACTTCGGGGGTGAACGGCTCGACGCTCGTGAGAGTGTTCCAGATTGGAGCCGCACCGGATTGGATACCGACTCGTGGAGACCCGCAATTCCTGCTAAAGCTCCAGGTGGAGTTGTCCGTTCGCAACCCTGTCCGCCTAACCGCATCGGAAAGGTCATTCCGGCGGCGGCGGTAACCCTCTTGAAGGATGGCCGCTATGAGATTGATTTCGGGACAAACCTGACCGGCTGGCTGAGGCTGAAAATGCCTGAGCTCCAAGCGGGGACGCTCATAACGATGACCTCTTCCGATGTTCGAAGAGGAAAGAAATATCAAGATTTTAAGCAGGTCAGCGAGTTCATTGCCGGCGGTAAAGCCGGTGAGGTATTCGAGAATAAGTTCAATTACGCTGGTTTCCGATACGTGGTCATCAAAGGTCTGCCGTCGGCTCCTTCGAAGGAAGATGCAACGGCGCTGCTGGTCGAGAGTGCTCTGGAGGAGGTTGGCTCCTTTGAGTGCTCGAACGATCTGTTCAACCGCATACATAGAGTCAACCAATGGACCCAACGGTGTCTCAACCTTGGCGGTTACTATGTGGATTGCCCGCACCGCGAGCGCATGGGTTACGGCGATGGCCAGGTGACAGCTGAAGGTTTTATGACCAGCTTTCGCGCCGATGGATTCTATCGTAAATGGCTACGTGACTGGCGACTCAGACAGAAGCCCGACGGCAACCTGCCGCACATGGCGCCATTCGGCGGTGGCGGTGGTGGCCCCGGGTGGGGAGGGTTTCTCTCAGCGATCACTTGGCAGCATTACCTCTACTATGGCGACAGACGTGTGCTGGAGGAAAACTACGATGCTATCCGCCGTTACGTGGACTACCTGGAGTCACGATGTAAGGGCAATGTCCTGCGCAAGTTCGGAGGAAAATGGGATTTCATTGGCGATTGGGTTCCGCCGCGACGTGGTATGGACACGAAGAACTGGCCAAAAGCAAATGCCGCCGAGTTGTTTAATAACTGCTACCGGATCAACCAAATGCAGCTGTTGAAGCAGATGGCCGCCGCCCTTGGCAAGTCGGCCGACGTGGAGCGTTACAGCAAGCGACTGGTCGAGATACGTCCGGCAGTTCATGCCGCGTTCTACGACACCGACAAACAACAGTACGTGATCGACGAGCAGGCTTACTACGTCATGCCGCTCATGACCGACGTTGTGCCCGAGGCGTTGCGGCCACTGATGCTGAAGAAACTGGAGAAGAATATCCTGATAAAGAACAAGGGCCATCTCGACACCGGCATGTTAGGGACCTATTTCATGATGGAGACGCTGCGTGAGCTCGGGCGGAATGATTTGGTATTCACCATGTTCAACCAGACCACCTATCCTGGATGGGGCCACATGCTGGAAAAAGGTGCGACAACCTTTTGGGAACAGTGGAATGGGCACTGGTCCCGCATTCATTCCTGCTTCACCTCACCGGACAACTGGCTCTACCAAGGGCTAGCCGGTATCCAGGCCGCCCCCGATGCGCCCGGTTTCAAGACTGTCATTATCAACCCCGCCATTGTTGGTGATCTAACCTGGGTCAAGGCCCACCATGATTCACCCTACGGACGGATCGTCAGCAACTGGAATAGAGAGCATGGTCGAGTTACCATGGAAGTCACCATACCGGCGAATTCGTCGGCTACCGTCCACGTGCCTGCCAAGGCGGCCAGTGATGTCACGGTGAACGGTAAAATGCTGACGAAGGCTGAACATGCCACATTCCTGAGGATGGAAAAGAATAGGGCGGTCATACGTGTTGATGCAGGAAGTTATAAGTTTATTTCTACACAGCAGCAGGAACAGCCGAACAAAACACTGAAGGCGACACGGTAAACCGCGCGCCTTATGGCAAACGTTTGATATCAAGAATATTTAGGAAAAAGATTATGACGAATAAATTACAAGCACTGGCCGCCATCGTTTGGGGAGCCTCACTGGCAGTTGTAAATGCTGCCGAACTGAAGGAATCATTTAGCACCCCGCCCGACTCAGCTCGTCCGGGCGTCTACTGGTATTTCATGGATGGCAACATGGACCGGGAGATGATGGAGGTGGATCTGGAGTCCATGCACGAAGCCGGACTGCGCAAAGCGTTGTTTCTTGAGGTCAACATCGGAGTGCCCCGCGGGCCTGTGGATTTCATGAGCGAAGCGTGGCAGGATAACTTTGCCAATGCAGCTAGGCATGCAGATAAACTGGGTATCGAGATCATCCTTGGCACAGGGCCAGGGTGGGCAGGATCCGGCGGACCATGGGTCAAGCCCGAGCAGTCGATGCAGCACCTGTGCGCCAGTTCCATACAGATCAATACACCTGGGCCCACGAAGGTGAAACTACCCATTCCCAAACCGCTTAAACCGTCGAGATTTGCTGGCCTTTCCGGTAATCTGAGCAAGCTTCGCGAGCAATGGTATGCCGACGTGGCTGTCCTTGCCTTCCCAACTCCGGCACCGACACCGGCACCGGACAGGCTGGATGTCAAAGCGTTGCAAAAAACGGATCCTTATTCGATCATGAAACATGTTCTCAGGCAGGTGCCGTCAACCGCCGAGTATCCCGAGCCAGCTGCAGCCTCTGTGATTCAACCGGAGACCATGATTAATCTAACGGGTAAGATGCGACCCGACGGCAGTCTGGACTGGCAGGTTCCTCCCGGCAACTGGACGGTGATGCGCTTTGCGGCACGCAGCACGGGGCAGACCACTCGTCCGGCTCCCGCGGCCGGGCATGGCTTTGAGGTCGATAAGTTCGACGCCAAGGCCTTTGAATTTCATTTTGAGAATTTCCATCAAAAGCTGATAGATAAGATCGGCAAACGCCGCCCGAATCGTGGCTGGACCGCACTGCACCTGGACAGCTGGGAGATGAGCTCGCAGAACTGGACTAAGGCATTTCGTGAAGCATTCCAGAAGCAGTGTGGGTATGATCCGCAGCCTTTTTATCCTGCGTATCACGGGCTGATTGTCGGTTCGCGTAAACAGACCGAGCGCTTTCTCTACGATATGCGCAGAGTCGCTCAGGAGTTGCTACTGGATCAGTATGTGCAGACCATCAAGGATACCGCACACAAGAACGGCTTCTATTATACTAGTCAGGGCTATGACATGAACCCAGCTGGGGATCTGGATATTCTCTCCATGGCCGATATTCCCTCCTGTGAGTTCTGGATCAACAATCATGTTGATACCGTCTACAGCTGTGTCGAGGCGGTTTCAGCAGCGCACACCATGGGCAAACCGATCGTCCGTGCCGAAGCCTTTACCTCGGGAGGCGGCGTCTTTGGCGTCAGTCCCGGCGACATGAAGAACCAGTCCAACTGGGCCTTCGCCATGGGCATCAACGAGTTTATTTTTCACACCTTCCAGCATCAACCGCTGGGCCAAGAAAGTCCACGGCCCGGTATGACGATGGGCGCTCATGGCATTCACTGGCATCGTAATCAGACTTTCTGGCCTATGGTGGGCTCCTACCACGAGTATGTTGCCCGCTGCGGGCAGATCCTGCGCCAGGGCGTGAGTGTATCGGACGTGCTCTACCTCACCCCTGAAGGGGCACCTAGCATTTTCCTCGCTCCCGAAGGCGCTTTGGATGACAGCAGGGATAAACATTCCTACGGATTTGACGCGGTCAGCCCACGCATCCTCATGCAACGCGCTGAGGTGAAAGACGGCAGAATCTCTTTTGATCAGGGGACGTCATACAGTCTGATGGTCTTGCCCAACGTAGAAACCATGACCCCCGAGTTGCTTGAAAAAATCACGGAACTGGTCAAAGCAGGGGCAACCATCCATGGAACTCCTCCCGTGGCATCTCCCAGTCTGATAGGTTTCCCCGAATGCGATACCCGCGTGCAGATGCTGGTGGAAGCGCTATGGGGTAAGGACTCCGAACTGGATCGACGAGTCGGCAAAGGTCGAGTGCTCCGTGGCGATGCGGCAGTCAGCACGGATCTGAATCTGGCAGACAGCGCAAACTGGATCTGGCAGAACGAGGGGAATCCCGCTGCGTCAGCGGCGGTTGGCACGGTTCATTTCACGAAGTCATTCACTATTAAAGATCCCAAGTCTCTCAAATCCGCGATGGTTCAAGCCACGGCCGATAATGATTTTAAGCTCAATATTAATGGGCATCCGATCATGCAGGGGAACGACTTCAATGTGACCTATTCGAAAAATATTTTGGCTGCCCTGCGCCCGGGAGAAAATGTAGTTTCCGCTGTTGCAATCAATGGGGGAGATGCACCCAACCCAGCTGGATTCATTGCCGCCATTCAGCTGAGTCGTGCAGACGGTTCCACGGTACAGGTCGTGTCAGACCAAAGCTGGAACGCCAGTCCCGACGGACAAACTTGGTCCGCATCCAAGGTGCTGGGGCGCGGGGGAATGAAACCGTGGAAACTTAAGGGGAATAAACCCACTAAGCCGGCACAGCACCCAAATTACCAGGCCACTGCGGCGTTGCTTGAACAAGCTGGGCAGCAGAAGATCTTTTCAAGCGATGGCAATCTACGCTTCCACCAACGGCGCACGGCCGATCGCGATATCTTCTTCGTTGCCAATCGAGACGGCGGTCCTTCCTCCTGCACGGGGGTCTTCCGTACCGACGGTACGAATCCTGAGCTGTGGGATCCAACCAACGGCAGCGTCAAGGCACTACCATCTTTCAGCAAGCAGAAGAACGGCACCGTACGTATACCGCTTCAGTTTGCTGCTTACGAAGGTGTTTTCATTGTCTTTGACCGCAAGGCAACGGCTGAACAAAGTGAGGGCGCTAATTTCGCATCGCACAAGTCACTTCAGACCATTGATGGAACGTGGCAGGTTCGCTTCGACCCAACCTGGGGCGGCCCTAACAAGCATGTCTCCTTCGCCGCACTAACAGACTGGACCACTCATCAGGAGTCCGGGATCAAGTATTACAGTGGCATTGCCGTCTATCAGACACGCTTTGACAGCATCCCTGCTGAACTCGATTCCGAAATGCTCCTGGATCTGGGCAGGGTCGAGGACATGGCTCGGGTCACGCTCAACGGTAAGCCACTTGGAACCGTTTGGAGCGCGCCCTACAAAATGGCGGTCCCTGCAGGTTTATTGAAAAAGGCCGACAACCTATTGAAAATCGAAGTTGTCAATACTTGGCACAACCGACTGTTGGGTGATCAGCAGCCGCAAGACCGTGGCGCCAGAAAACTACAGTGGAAGAACGGCCTGCTCGGTGGACAGTCCTATTCGGCAGGGCGTTATACCTTCTCAAACAGACCGGATGCCAAAGGTGATCTCCAGCCAGCCGGGTTGCTCGGACCGGTTCGAATCATGACTGCTGGAGATAATTAGAAGCATCGGACAAATCGCCGCACAGCGACGTAGTAGACCGCGCACGACTTCTGGGAAGCCTTGCTTTGGTTTACCACGCAAACGACCCCGTACCTGAGCTGAGATGAATTCGATAGAATACCCAACCATGAGACGTAGTAGTCATGATCATGAAAAACCACACCTCTCTCTTGCTCCTGTGCCTTGCGCTCATGCTTGCCAGCGCAGGCTGCAGTAAAACAACAGGCAACAAGGAGGAACCTGCTACTTCGGAAAACAAAGAGCAGCCTGCCTCATTGAAGATCGCCTTCGGATCGTGTGGCAATCCATACCGCCCCTTGCCGATTTTTGATCGAGCGGTGGAGCATCAGCCGGATCTCTTCATTTTCCTGGGAGACAATATCTACGGAGATACGAACGACATGAAAATCCTCAGGGCTAAGTATCAAAACTTAGCCGATCAGCCCTCGTTTCAAAACTTGAAAGAGCAGACCGAGATTCTCGCCATCTGGGACGATCATGACTACGGCAGAAATGACGCCGGAAACGAATACCCGCACAAAGAAGCATCCAAGCAAGTCTTCCTCGA
>JAQXBQ010000010.1 GCA_029252325.1 Akkermansiaceae bacterium | reverse complement strand
TGGCACCGCAATGGCAAGATCATCGAGGGCTATGAAAACGGCAGGCACGTCACCGACCTAGTAACAGACGAAGCCGTTCGCATCATAAAGAGACACGCAAAAACATCCGCCGAGCAAGCCCCAGCGGACGACGGTGCGAAGACAAGGTCTTCGGGAGAAGTGCAAGCACCATCCCCCTTCTTCCTCTATCTGGCTTATCACGCCCCGCACACTCCACTCGATGAACGCGGTGAATTTGTCGACACCCCCACTCAGCTCGATCCGGACAACCCGAAGCGCTGGCTCAACGAAGACAAGATCAAATGGTTCAATGACCCCAAGGGCATCATCCAGTCTGAGCCAGACCCTGAAAAACGCCTCTATCTGGCAGTGCTTCACCACCTCGACCACGGTATTGGCCAAGTCCTCAAAGCCCTCGATGAATCAGGCCAGCGAGACAACACCCTAATTCTCTTTTCCTCAGACAACGGCCCCCAGATCAACTGGCCCGGCAACGCCTACCCCGATGACCTCAAGCTCACTGGCTTCAACCCTCCCCACCCCTTCCGTGGCAACAAATGTGATGCCTACGAAGGCGGCATCCGAGTTCCCGGCTTCGTCCACTGGCGCGGCAAAATCCCCGCACGCAGAATCGACAGCCCGGTCCACATCGTCGACTGGCTGCCCACCATCGCCGGCCTTATCGGCGCTACACTACCCCCAGCGGACGACGGTGCGAAGACAAAGTCTTCGGGAGGAGTGCGAGCTCTCCCTCCCCTGGACGGCCAGAATAATTCTGCCCTCTATCTCACCAAAGCTGACCCGCCCACCCGCATGATCTACCAACTCTGGGGCAAACCTGGAAAGAGATGGGCGCTGAGCTTAGGCGACTGGAAACTTGTCCACTACGGAAAAAATGAACCCAAGGAATCCGACTGGCAACTCTACGACCTCAGCAAAGACGCCAAGGAATCCAAAGACCTCACCAAGAAACATCCCGATAAAGTCAAGCAGCTCCACCAGCTCTTCGTCAACGAACGTGCCAAGGACCGCAAAACAAAAACCAATCTCTAACAACCAATCGTCCTATGAAATTTGGAATCATCGGCGCCGGCATGATCGGCCGCTTCCACGCCCAAGCCATCCGCGACATGAGCGGCGGGTCACTACACTCCATCCTCGACCGCAATCAAGAGCGTGCTGAAGAACTCGCCTCGGAATTTGGAGCCAAGGCCTACACAGACATCGATGCCTTTCTCGCTGATCCTGAGCTTGAGATTGTTACCGTGGGAACTCCAAGTGGCGCCCATCTTGACCCCACCTTGGCAGCACTCAATGCTGGCAAACACGCCATTGTTGAGAAACCTCTGGAAATCACCACCGAGCGCATCGACCAGCTCATCGATGCCGCCGCTGCGAATGGGAAGACCCTCGCCTCCATTCTCAACCGCCGCTTCCACCCCGGCATGGATGCGTTCAAAAAAGCCGCGGATGAAGGTCGCTTTGGCACACTGAGCAGTGCCTCCGCCTACATCAAGTGGTTCCGCGACCAGGCCTACTATGATTCCGCCGGCTGGCGCGGCACCTGGGCCCTCGATGGCGGTGGTGCGCTGATGAATCAGTCCATCCACACCGTCGATGCGCTACTCTATCTCGCCGGCCCCGCCAAGCGAGTCACCGCCAACACCACCTGCCTCGCTCACGAACGCATTGAAGTCGAGGACCACTGTGTTGCCCTGATCGAATTTGAAAGTGGAGCCCGAGGAGTGATCGAGGCCTCCACCTGCACCTGGTCCTCAGATGGCCACCCCGCACGCGTCCAACTCGCAGGAACCGAGGGCTCCGTCTTTCTCGCCGACGAGGCCTTTGAGGTCTGGGACTTCAAAAACGAACAAGCCGAGGACGAGCAAATTCGCCGCACCCTGATGAAAGGCCAAGAAGCAGGCCTGGGAGCCAATGATCCCACAGCAATCAACACCTACCAGCATCAGCGTAACTTTGAGGAAGTCGTTCAGGCGATTGCCGAAAACCGCGAACCTAGCACCTCAGCCAACGAGGCCCGCAAGTCGGTGCAGCTCATCCAGGCCATTTACCAATCAGCTGACAAGAATGGTGCCTGGGTCAACCTATGATGATCAAGGGTATGGCACCCCCTCGGCTTAAAACTACCCAAGAGTGTACCCCTAAAAATTGAGGGTGAACAATGCGATATTTTTTTCCGTTTTTTGACGTAATATTACTTACATCTCACAAATGAAATCCATCACCAGTAATACCCACAGGCTATGCTTAGGCGTATATTTAGGGCTGGGCATCTCTCTGCTCAGCCCCT
>JAQXBQ010000008.1 GCA_029252325.1 Akkermansiaceae bacterium | reverse complement strand
CGACTTTATAGACCCTCGATTGTCCGAGGCTCTTCCTGAAATAGGCTCTTCGACAGATATCTTGGGGCCCATCAGACCTGAATTAGCTGAGGCATGGGGTTTGAATAGCCAAGTGCTCGTCAGTGCTGGGGGAGGTGATAATATGATGGGAGCCATTGGAACAGGGAATGTCAGTAGTGGTCAGGTGACCGTTTCTCTGGGAACTAGTGGCACTATCTTTGGAGTGCATAACGAGCCTTTGATTGATCCGCAGGGTGAGGTTGCCGCTTTTTGTGATTCAGCAGGTCAATGGTTGCCATTGGTTTGCACGATGAATGCCACCGTCGTTACCGAGGCTGTTAGGAATCACTATGGCTGGGACCATGAGCGCATGGAGGCAGAAGTGGCTAAAGCTCCGAGAGGTTCTGAAGGCGTTTTGATGCTTCCTTATATGCAGGGTGAGAGGACGCCTAGTTTGCCAGAGGGTTGTGGCGTTATTCATGGTCTGAATTTAGATAATTTCAAAGATGCCAACATCATGCGGGCAGCAATGGAAGGGGTTAGTCTGAGTATTGGCTACGGCATGCTGCGTTTATGTGAACTTGGTTTCGAGCCGACAGAGGTTCGTGTCACAGGAGGAGGCTCAAAAAGCCCTGTGTGGAGACAGATGATTTCTGATGTATTGGGCTTGCCCCTCGTAAAGTTGAAGACGGATGAGGGGGCTGCTTTGGGTGCCGCACTGCAAGCTGCGGTAGCATTTTTCCGGCAGAATGGTGAAGATCTTAGTTTTCAAGAAATAGTGAGCTACGCGGTAGCCCCTGATCCCGACACTCAATGTCAGCCTGATGATGAAGCACATGCATTCTATCAAGAGATGCTCGCCAAGCAGCAATACTTGGTTGAGACATTGCATATGCCTGGATTCCTCTAAGGCGATTTTCTGCCTACTATCATGAGCGACCGTGCAGAAATTAGAGGTGCCAAATGGCACTGGTTAGCTGGAAAGCTAGCGGCTTTGTTGATGCGCGTGATAGGTCTTACATTAAGGTATAAGGTTAACGATCATAGCGGCCAAAAAAGTAAGTCGGAGGGTGGTTCTCCAGTCATTTGGATATTTTGGCATAATTGCTTGTTTGCATCACCACTGACAAAAAAAAGATATAGCGGTAGTGCCGAGGCAAGTGCACTTGCAAGTGCCAGCAAAGATGGTGCGGTTATTGAATCGTTGGTTTCGAGCTTTGGCGTTAAAACGGTTCGAGGATCGAGCTCACGGCGCGGCGTAGCAGCACTCATAGCACTCAAAAAAGCACTCAAAGCAGGGGAGCAGCTCTTTATCACTCCAGACGGACCTCGTGGGCCTCGCTATGAGCTGCAGCCCGGTGTGATCAAGCTTGCTCAGTCTTCAGGTGTGCCAATTATTCCTGTGCGATTTGAGCATTCGTCAAGCTGGCGACTTAATAGTTGGGACAGGTTTCATATTCCAAAGCCTTTTAGCAAGATTACGGTGAATGTAGGTCAATCCATTGACATTCCTGCCAAGTTAGCCGACGAAGAGTTTGAATGCTACCGCAAGAAGGTGCAGGATGCTCTTAACGATAATTCTTCTATATAAACGAAACAGACAACACGAATCATGAGTAAGATAATTGATGGCAAAGCAGTGGCTGAAAAAGTTTTAGCCGAGTGCGTGGATGAGATCCAACAGCTCAAAAACAACGGGGTGACGCCGGGGCTGGCTGTTGTCTTGGTTGGAGAGGACCCAGCATCTAAAGTGTATGTTGGTTCAAAGGTGCGCAAATGCGCTGAGCTTGGCTTGCATTCACGTAAAATTGAGCTGCCTGCTGATGCTTCGCAAGCAGATGTGCTCGCGGTGGTGCAGGAATTGAATGAAGACCCACTGATTCATGGTATTTTAGTGCAGTCACCTCCGCCACCTCAGATTGATGAGGATGCGATTGTCAAAGCGATCGATCCCGCCAAGGATGTGGATGGATTTCATCCTGAAAATGTAGCTAAACTTGCTCTCGAGGACGCCAGCGGGTTTGTGCCCTGCACCCCATCGGGATGCATGCGTTTGCTCAAAGAGGCTGGGGTTGAGACTTCAGGGGCAGAAGCCGTTGTCATTGGCCGTAGTATGATTGTTGGTAAGCCCATGGCTCTGCTGCTTATGAGCAAGCAGGGTAATGCGACGGTGACGGTGGCTCACTCTCGCACCAAGGAGCTCGCCGAAGTGTGTCGCCGAGCTGATATCATTGTAGCGGCTATTGGCATGCCTGAGTTTGTCACAGCCGACATGGTAAAAGAGGGTGCTGCAGTGATAGACGTTGGTATCAATCGCGTTGAGGACCCTAGTGCAAAGCGAGGATATCGCCTTGTGGGGGATGTGGCCTATGATGAAGTTGCCGCTAAGTGCTCAGCTATCACACCTGTGCCGGGAGGCGTTGGTCCGATGACGATTGCTATGCTGATATCCAATACTATCAAAGCGGCAAGGCAATCCGTGAGTTGAATTTTGCCTGCGATTAGCCGCAGGAGCGCTCCAGCTTAGATTTTGATTTCCCAGATTTCACAAATCTGGTTTTTGATCTCGGTGTCGGCCGAGAACCGTTTGGTTTCACCTAAGTAAACGGCTTTGACTTGCTGGTCATCAGCTTTGAGTATTTTCACCAAAGAGGCGACAGTCGTGGCGCGCTTGGCGGACAGCTCACGGTTGCTTGCGTTGCCGCCTGAGACCGAAGCGTAGCCAATCACAAGAAAAAGAGATTTGCGGTCTTGGCGCTTTTTAAGAATGTCTTCGATGATTTTTTCGCGGTCATAGGTGATTTGTGATGATCCTTTGGCAAAGGTTTGTCGGTGAATGATTTCTGCATTCATTGTGTTGCGAATATCCTCGTAGGCAGCTGTGAGCTGTTCGAGATCGGCATCTTCTAAAGTGGTGAGTTTACTATACAATCGCGCAGCTTCTGCGGGGAGGTCTTTTTGTGATTGGACAAAGAGGTTAGGATGATCGAGCTCAGC
>JAQXBQ010000250.1 GCA_029252325.1 Akkermansiaceae bacterium | reverse complement strand
TGTCGTTGAGCGCAACACCCTGCAGAATATCCTCGATACCAAGTCATGGACTCTGAATCACGTCACCTCCCAGACAGTCGAGCAAGCTCACCAGTGCTCGGCACGCTATCCCGGAGATGCTTCAGAATTTGACGCCACCGGCCTCACCGAGCTAAGTCACGAAGGCATCACTGCTCCCTTTGTCAAAGAATGCCCGATCCGCTACGCACTGACTCTAGCCGACATCATCGACATCCCCGCTAATGGCACCAAGCTCATCATCGGGGAAGTCCAACTCGCCGATATACCAGACGACTCCTACGCCAAGGATGGCACCATATCGATCTGCGAGCATGACTCACTGGCCTCAACCGCCCTCGATACCTACTTCACCATTTCAGAGCATTCTCGACTCCCATATGCCCAAGCACCTGAGGGCAATTAAACAAAGCCCCAAGTGCCCACTAAGAAGAAACACCTAAGGCCAACCAACAGACCATTCATCAACAGCCGGTAATTATGATGAGCACACCTACCGATCAGCAACGACTTAACCAGAGAGATCAACCAAGCTCACCCGTAGTGATGCGCCAGAGCTGGTCTCATTTGCTATTCCTCCACTGGGAGATGGACCCTGCCATCATCCAAGAACACCTACCTCCCGGGCTCACTGTCGACACCTATGACGGCAAGGCCTACCTTGGCATTGTGCCCTTCCACATGGACAATGTGCGCCCCTCCTTCTGCCCCACTGTCCCAGGGCTATCATGGTTCCTGGAGCTCAACCTCCGCACCTACGTGCATGATGAGAATGGAGTCCCCGGTGTCTGGTTCTTCGCACTGGATTGCAATCAGTGGCTGGCGGTTAAGCTTGCCCGAGGTTTGTTCCACCTTCCCTACCAGCATGCTCAGATGGAATCCTATCAGCACGAGGGCACGCTCAATTACATCTCCAGACGTAAAGGCAAAGGCTGCGAGCAGTCCCAGATCTTCAAATACCCCGCCGAGCTCACTCACTCAGAAACGGCAGAAGTTGGCAGCCTCGAGTTCTTCCTGCTAGAGCGCTATCGGCTCTTCAGTGTCGGTCGCAGCGGCTCCATCTACAGCGGGCTCGTTCACCACTCCCCCTACCGGTATCAGGAGGTCGACATCACCGACTATTCCACCAGGATTTTCTCACTCTGCGGCTTCGATGAGCCTAGCACACCTCCTGTGTCATCACTGATCGCGGAGACTGCTCACGTCAACATCCACCCACTCAACAAGAACTAGACATGCCGCTCTCACTGACACCCGCTTACCAAGGCTCACTCATCGCCGATGCACTCTGCATGCCAGTGCACTGGTATTATAATCGCCAAGCCCTTGATCGTGACTACCCAGACCTCGGCGATCCCGACAAGCCACATACATTCAGCGCACCACTCCCACACCACCCTGATAGCATCCTGTGGCGCTCGGAATATACTGCGCTGAATGAAAAAGGTGAAATCCTACACGACCAAGCCCCCTTCTGGGGCCAACGCAACGTCCACTACCACCAGAACCTGAAAGCTGGTGAGAACACCGCCAACTTCAAGCTCGCCAGACTTCTCTATCAGCAAGTCACCGAGGCTGGCCACTACTCAGAAGAAGCATGGCTTAATCTCTACATCGAGAAAATGCGCACCCCTGGCTGGCACCGCGATACTTATCTCGAGGAATACCACCGCGGCTTCTTCACCCGCTACGCCCAGGGCAAAGATCTCAGAAAGTGCGGCATCAAAGACGAGCATATCGGCGGCCTTGCGACCGTGCCAGCTCTGGTAGCTGCCCTTACCAGCGATGGACAAGACCGCTGCCTCGGCAGAGAAGAGATCAGACAGACCGTGAAGAGCCACGTCACCCTGACTCACAGGCACAGCAATGTCCTGCGCGCCGCTGATTGCCTCACTCGCCTGCTTATCGATCTCTCCGAGGATATCCCACTGCGCGAGGCCGTGATGCATTCTGCCGGAGACTGGTTCTCCACCAAGAGAGCTACCGCCTGGACTCGCCAAGACGACCGCGTCATCATCGGCAGTAAGCTCAGCCCTGCGTGTTACATTGACCACGCCTTCCCCGCCGCACTCTACCTCGCGTGGAAGTATCACGACGACTTCGATGCTGCCATCACTGCTAACGCCCTCGTCGGTGGAGACAGTAGCCACCGCGGTGCGGTGGTCGGCTCACTCGT
>JAQXBQ010000237.1 GCA_029252325.1 Akkermansiaceae bacterium | reverse complement strand
GTATTTGCCTAGTTAGTTCATCGACTGAGTTGAATTTTTGCTCAGATCTTATATAATCGAGAAATTCAACCTCCATGGTCATTCCGTAGATATCTTCGTCGAAATCTAAAAGATGAATTTCCAGCATACGCTTAGCCTGATCCCCCTCAACAGTGGGTCTCATGCCCAAATTGCCGACACCGTTGATCATATCGCCATCAGCAATTGCCACAGAAACATTCCAAACTCCATTTGTTGGAAGCTGCTCATTGAACACTCTCAAATTTGCAGTTGGAAAGCCAATCTCGCGACCTAGTTGACGCCCTTCAATGACCTCGCCAAGGACGGTGTAGCTTCTGCCTAACATCGCTTGTGCTGCCGCCATATTGCCATCTCGTATTGCCTGTCTGATCCTTGTACTGCTGACTCTCTCACCGTCAAGCATCACCGCTTGACTGCTATTAATGGTGATGCCCTTATCACGACCCATTTGCTGCAGCATCGCGATATCTCCACGTCTTTTTTTGCCAAACTTCCAATCCTCGCCAATGGAAATCGTTTTTAGGCAATGACAAGCTCCTACTAGAGAACTCAAAAAATCCTCGGCTTCGCAGCCTGCAAAATCCTCAGTAAAATCAACCACCACCATGATATCGACACCCAAATCCCTGAGCAATTCTCGCTTGTGATTTAACGAAGCAAGAATCCTACTCGGCGCCAGCTCTGGTGCGAGAACCCTAATAGGGTGAGGTTCGAAAGTCAGTACCCCTGACAAGCCCCCTTCCTGGCGAGCCGCTTCCACAGCTGTGCCTATTACTTGCTGATGCCCAATGTGGAGACCATCAAAAACGCCCAAAGCCAAGTGTAACGATTCCTTCAAGTTCGCTAGGTCGGCAATATTTTTAATCAGTTTGATCATAAATGACTGCAAGATTCCATACTTCACCACCTTAATATGCAAAGGACAAAAAAACGCCCAACCCCTGGTTGAGGGTGTGGGCGCTTGATGATTATTTTGAGAGGTGAAACCTATTCAGCACAGCATGACTTCTTACAATCAGAAGAACATGACTTATCTGAACAGCAACCTTTGGATGCGTCGCTTGAACAGCATGACTTCTTGGAACATGCAGTCTTACAATCAGAAGCAGTTCCAGTAGCGGCACATGAGCTCAATGCGAATGCGGAAATAGCTACTGCAGATACAAAGGATAGTTGTTGGATTACTTTTTTCATCGGTTTGTTATATTATTTTTGAGGTGATAGAATGACCACTTAAGCGTGATCAACAATGACTAGAGGGATATAGCTCCGCATTTATTCCCCAAAAATCGAAAAAACTTATATTTTCAATCTTAACCCATCATTGCCAGGGTTGGATTAGTCTCTATCGCGTTCCCCCTTGGTTTTGGTTTATCACTTAGAGTGAACCTGTGGGGTTGCAGCAGAAGCGGAGACAGGGACAGGGATAGAGAGATGTTTTGCTTGCACTGCAGGCGTGACAACCGGCACCTTTTTTAATTTCCATGTCGACTGAGCAATCCCGTCCAGTGGCAAATTATAAGTGATTTTGTAGCTATTTGTCTTCGCGTCGTAATCTGTCTGCCAAAAATCATTACCGTGAACTGATTGATCAAGTCTCAGTTCCTTGCCATCAACCATATGATAAAGTCCATAGCCATATGCCGTTGGCAAGTTCTCAAAGCGAATTGGCACATAGCCCACACCGCCCTTAATCGTAACCACTACCTCAGGCTTATCAGCAGCAATGATCACGGGGTAGCTTTGTCTTAGTGCTCCGCCCTGAACCGTGACATTGAGATTGTTACCTTTGGCCTCACGGTGCGTAGTTTGCCAGGATGAGGGGGAATCCTTCAAATGCTGTCTATATGATTCGTTAGGGCCATAATAATCATCCGCATTGCGGTGTAAGGTAATCCATTCAAGCTCAACTGAAACTCTGTCTCCTTGGTTGAATTCGGTCACACCTTCAGGAGCACTCAAATAAAAATCCAAACTAGATTGTCGGTCTTTGTTGACCCAATACACGGGGCACTCAATCGTGGGCTTGTTGTATTCCTTACCGCCGATAACAGCTTTGTAAGACCTTATCACCATGGCGCGATAGCCTGTCCCCCAATCACGGTCGCTCTCATGATATGACCCAGGAAAGGCAACCCACCACGGCCCAGGTCCGCTGAGTGTCGTTCTTGGGACAAACGCATCTCCACGCATCAACCCCTTGGGGACTACCTGCTCTTTGATGAGACCATTTAAATTACCATAGGCGACTTTGGGGGTAATGTAGCCACCAGTCCGTCCCATTTTGAAGAGCCATCCGCTTGCGTTTGTTTTTTTAGTGAAGGTGTAATCTAAGGTCGTAAAAGTGCGCGCATAATCATCCGTGCGAAGAGTCCTTACCGTTGAATCAACACCAACTTCTCTTTGAACACCGTAAGCACCGTTGTACTTAACTTCCGTCAGACATGGGCCATGTGCTACATAGGCAGTCTTGAGTCCGTTAAAGAGGTGCTTTTGTTTCTTCTCATCGTTGAGACCAAGCCAGTCCCCTCCCCAGCCTGCGTCTGTCCACTGCCACTTTTCACCATTCTTACCATTTCTGGACATCAGCATCCTGACATCGGTGACTGCGACATCGGTGCAACTCATATCAACGTCCATACAGTAGGTCTCCCCCCAGCAACCAATAGCAAGTTGATCCCAGCGACCGTGCCCACCATAACCGACCAAGGATAACTGTGCATGCGAAGCCGAGGGCAATTTCCCATAAAATCCGTAAACAAATTTAAGTTTGTATTTGGAGACGCCCTTAATCCCCGGCAACAGCATGTAGGAGCGCAAGTAGTCTCCCATACCGCTGTTGTGCCAATTTTTGCTGATTTGAACCGGTATGCCTGTGGGGCGCCCAGCTTCATCACATAAAATCGGGCAGACTCCGGTAATGTTGGCACAACCAAAAATCTCCATCATAAAAGGGACCTTGTTGCCAGACTTTGATTCCACGGTAATATCTACTACATCATAGTCTCGAATATCTGTGTAACCGGACTTGCCCATGCGCTTTGGCCGTTTGATGGAGGCTACGTAACAATCAAATCCATCACGATATGCAACCTCCAAGGGTTTGTTGTGGAGCATTGAGGCCCGCACTTTCTCGCCGCTACGCTTAGCATTTGAATTGCCACAATGTAGTGTTAACCCCTTACTTTGGCCAAGACCCCATTGCTTAGAAACTAATTTTTCTGCCTGCCATTTTTTACCGCTGCCGGTCATAGATATACTGATTTTTGAGTTTTGCCAACTTGGGAGCTTTAAATCAGCTCCGTTTTCAAAGTTTTTCACATAAGTGAGGTGTGGCCCACCCACCGCCTTACCTGCATCACGTGCATGCTGAGTTAAGACCCTTTGGTCCATAGCCTTATTCCACACCCTCACTTGATCGACGATAATGTGCGCCGAAGGGCCCTTGTTGTTGGCTCTCCGCCCGATGCGCATATCACCGTTACCAAGTATTCTCTTTTTATTAATCTCAACAGAGTTCTGTTCGCGACCGTTTATGTAGACGGCTAGCTTTTTGCCATCGTAGGTCATTGCTACATGAGTCCACTCATCCGCAGTCAGCGAATGCCGGTGTGTTCTTACTTCTTTGTAATTGCGGCGATCAACACCACCAATATTTACTGCTGCCGTCAGGCTGTCTCCCTTGATGCCAATACCAAAATAACCATCAGATCGTTCATCACCGTTTTTAGACAATATCCAGCTTCTGTTTTTGTGAATAGCAGCTTCGGGTATCTTGACCCAGGCCTCAGCGGTAAACTGCTCATGCTCTAGAGCTTTTTGGTGCGATATCCTCAATGATTCGTTCAGCACTCCATAACCTTTGCCTCTAACGCCTTGTTGCTGGCCATCAATGAGCGCAATCACTGGCTCCATCTCCAAATTGAAAGTCAATGAGTGCGGCCACGCCACCACATCAAGTCTGGCATCAGTCACTAGTTTAGCACCCTGATCATTCGTAAATTCTAATCCTGAGAAGTCATAATGCTGCGTGCATCTCGCAGATTCCCATAAGCGTGCGCTGAGCATGCGTGCGCTGGATGATCGCTCAACGGCCGCATTGCACCTTGTCGCTCGATAAATCATCCCGTTTTGTTCAAACTGGATGTTGAGTGCGGCGTCAGCAAGCTGATCCATCCTTGTGCTGCCGCTGTGTAATGCTTCTTCGTAATCAAGCGCCTTTTGGAACAACCCAAACTTAGGCTTGTGAAGTTGGGCCATGTCTAGTGACAAACCATAATATCCTGTTTCCAGACATAATATGTCAGCTGACTGGTTATCTCGATGTTTACGCATGCCATTCTTCCAGAAGCCAAAGGTATAATCCTGAGGGACAAGACCGCCAGTCGTTCCTCCCATGGCTTGCTGATTTACCCCTGCGGGGCCTGCAGGCTTGGACAATGAAAGTTGAGCGGCTGCTGAGAATACAGCTATTGCCAAAAATGCGCGGGTGCTAAGAGTGTAACAATTGGTAATGCTCATGTGCGATAAATATACTACATTTATCTTACCTATCGTATTGTGCAGATCTGTCATCAATACTACAAATAATGGGTATTAGTGCTCAAAAACCAACAGAGGCTAAATCACCCTCTACATTTAGATGTGTCAAAAGATGCCAATTATCGTCATGAATGCCTGTCATGATCCTTGACTCATGGCCGTCAGAGCACTAGTTTCCCGCCTTCAGCCCATCTAAGGCTATCGAAAGTTGAGCAACGCCTCACACATCCAGACATTACATCCAAATAGACCCACTATTTAAAACCAGATTTCCATCATGAATATCACCGTCGACAAACAGCCAGAATGCACAGCAACACTCAGTGCTGTGATCCC
>JAQXBQ010000233.1 GCA_029252325.1 Akkermansiaceae bacterium | reverse complement strand
AATAATTAAAGACATTGGCAAGAGAGTAGCACCCGCCAATGCAAGTTTTGTCAAAGTCACTGCCCAATCGGCTCAAACAAAGCAAGGTCATCTGCCTTGGCATGCTGTCGACAGCAATTCCAAAACCAGGTGGTGTGCAAACTCAGGCACTAAACCTGCATGGATTCAGGTTGCCTTTGAAAAACCCATTCATCTGAGTGGCGCAGAGATCGTTTGGGAAATTCCCAACCAGTGGATGCAATACTCCATCGAGACCTCCAGAGATGGCAAGTCATGGCAGCTAGCGTTCGATGCTTCTGATAACACAGCCACTGGCACCCGTAGGGATAAGTTAGGCAATGAAAGCATTCGCTTCATTAAAATCAATATCCTCGCCCAGCAGAATAAACTCTGGCCGAGCCTTTGGGAGGTTCGTCTCTATGACCAAAACAACAAACAAGTGCCTTTGTTTGCTCTGCTTGAACAGAAGAAAGCTTCAGCTGTTGGAACGACTGATGCGACCAAGAAAGACAAGGCAACAGGCAAGCTAGACCCCTACAAGGATTCCGGTAACTACAAACCACACCCACACCGACTCAGCGCTCAGGAAGAGGCCAAAATCCTCAACGATGTAAGTGTTCCAAAAGGTTTCACCGCCAGCCTCTTTGCCCCATGGCAAATGGCCAATTACCCAACCTATGTGGCTGCTGCTCCCAATGGTGATCTTTATGTTTCCTCGGATGGTAACGCCTCCGGCGGACGTCAACCTGGACGCGGACGAGTGTTACGACTTCGCGATACTGATAACGATGGTCGAGCTGATGAAGTCACCGAATTTATCCGCGATATAGACTCCCCCCGAGGTTTGCTCTGGGATCAAGATCGCCTCTACCTACTTCACCCTCCTCACATCACTGTATTCCACGACGTAGATGCAGATGGAGTTGCTGATTCATCCAGGCGTCTCATTTCCAATATCGCCTTTAGCTTCAAAGATAGAGCTGCCGACCATACCACCAATGGATTAGAAATGGGACCCGATGGTTGGATCTACATTGCGGTCGGTGACTTCGGTTTTATGAACGCAACGGGTAGCGACGGGCGCAAACTCCAGATGCGTGGTGGCGGAGCCGTTCGTTTTCGCCCAGACGGAAGTGGTATGGAAACTTTCTCAGACGGTACCCGCAACACCTATGGTATTGCCATTACTCCCACTCTAGATTTTTTCGCCCGTGATAACACCAACGACGGTGGTGGTTGGAACGTGCGCTTGCACCACCTCTCTGGACTTGAGGATCATGGTTACCCACGACTTTACATGAATTTTGCTGATGAAATCGTAGCCCCACTTGTCGACTACGGTGGCGGCTCCGGTGTTGGTGCCTTCTACCTCGGTGAGCCCGGCATCCCTGCAGCCTGGAATAATCGTCCCTACACCTGCGACTGGGGTCGTCAGGGCTCTTACCGCCACATCCTTGAGCCTCATGGCGCTACCTTCAAGGAAACAGCTAAGCCTGAAATACTCATCAAAATGTCCCGACCTACCGACGCTGATGTCGATGGCATGAGTAATATTTACCAAGCCTCATGGGCTGGACCTGCCAACTTCACCTGGAAGGGCCCCGAGCATGGCTACATCGCTCGAGTCGCTCCCACCAACTACAAGCCCACGCCACTACCTGATTTTGCCCAACTCAGTGATATCCAGCTCATCGAGCTCATCCGCACTTCACCCAGTCATGTTCGTTCACTAGCCGCTCAACGCAGTCTGCTTCGCCGCCCTGCAAATGCAGAGATGACTGAAGCATTGCTACAGGCCACCAAGGACCAATCACTCGACCTCGGCAAGCGTATCCTCGCGCTCTACGCGATCACCCAACGCGGCCTAGACAGCAAACATAGCCAATCCGTCATTGACCTTATTGTGCCCTCCTTCTCGTCCACCTCCGCTGACGATCCCATCCTACCTCTTGTCACCCGCGCACTCGGCGATCTCGCCATCGACTCCCGCACGGCTGGCCAGCCAGGACCGATACCGAATGACTTCCTCAAAAAACAACTACAGGCCAGCCAGCCTCGTGCCATTCTCGAGGCCATCGTCGCCACTAGCTTCCAAAGTAAGCCGGAACTCGCCGCTGACATCGCAAAGCACCTTGGTAGTGAGGACCCATTAATCCGACACACTGCATACCGCGCCCTCTCCAAGCTCGGCACCTATAAGGTGGCACTAGCCAAGCTCGACTCCGATAATCTAATCACACGTATTTCTGCAGCACGCGCACTCATGCGAATGCATAAAAAAGAGGTGGTTGATGCTCTCATCAGTCAACTTGAGACTCAACTCGACCCCGCCAAGCGAGAGCCCATTTTAGCTGTATTAACGAGGCTCTATCAACGTGAGGGCGTATGGACCGGTGACTCATGGAGCACCAGGCCTGACACCCGCGGGCCCTACTATCAGCCAGCTACTTGGGAACAATCAGCGCGCATTCTTGAAGCCCTTAATAGCGTGCTCGAGAACCCAGCCACCAGCAAAGAAGAAAACTCGACGCTTGTAACCTTACTTGGAAAAAACCGCATACAGAACGACCGCGGCCTACAACGCATCATTACTCTCGCTAAGCAAGACCCTACCTTGTTGCCGACTCTTCTCGGACAATTGGCAGATAAAGAAAACATTCCAGCTGACGCGATACCGCTCATCATTCAAGCGGCCAAAAATACCAAAAACCCTGCCGAAACTCATAAAGTAGCGATCCCTATACTACTCACCCTGAACCACCCCGATGCCTTTGACGCACTAATGAGCTCACTTGAGGCCCTCATCAATAACAGCAAAGCCGCCAAAATTCGTGATGATATCCGCCAGCACCTAATGGCATCACCCCAACTCGAAAATTATGTCGAGCGCTTCATTGCCATCTATCGACTAAAACCGGAAAGTGCCAAAGGACGTTGGTCTGCTCAAGCTTTGCTCCAGCTCGCAGCCGGTAAAAATATTGGTATTGAAGCTCGCGAGAGTAGCCGCAAGGCCATCGACTCAACTTGGTCAGTGAACAACCAGTACAAGCATACCCTCATGGAAGCCGCCTTCTGGACTAAAGTTCCCTACCTCAATGAACACATCAGACTCATGCTCAATTCAACAGACGCTGGGCTTAATAGACGGGCAAAGGGTGCCGCTAGTCGGCTTGGTATCCAAGCAACAGGCATTGATAAAACTCCAAAAATTGCCTCGCTCAATCCGGAGGAAGCTGTGACTCAGATCCTTAACCACAAACAAGGTAACTCCGTTCTAGGCGAGGCTGTTTTTGCCCGGGCTACATGCAATGCATGTCACACTGTCAGTGCAGATGAGCCACCCAAAGGTCCCTATCTCGGATCCATTGCTAACATCCTTCGTCCTCAAGATCTTGCTGAAGCGATCATTCTACCCAACAAGGCTATCGCCCAAGGTTTTAAAACGAACTTAATCACCCTGAAAAGCGGTGCTGCTCACATGGGTTTTGTCACTGATGAAGCTGGAGAGACAGTCACCATACGAGATATCACCAGCAAGAAAACCACTTTCAATAAGTCAGACATTGCCACTCGGGACACCTTGTCAAATTCTCTCATGCCTGCTGGCCTGATGAACAGCTTCACAGTGCACGAGACCGCAAGTTTACTTCATTATATTACGGGGCTCGCAAAATAATTTGTTACGGGTCAAAACTGTTTTCTTATTGCAAGTGAACCGAAGCCTTGTGGGTCATCTTGAGATTCAAACTGCTTACTGCGGTAGGTGTGCACATAACCAAACTCCCAATTACCGCGGCGCACTCCAAAGCCAATATACACTTCTCCAACAAAAGACTCTCTTTTGATATTGGATTGATAACTCCTAAACACGGGGCCATCGATCGTGATATCATGAAAAACGGAACTGCCCCGAGCACCTAAGATAGCGTAAGCTGACCACCTTTGATCATTATCCTCACCGTTGGTGAAAAGCCTTTGAGTGTGCGCCGTCTGCGTGAGCCGAGCATCTGAAAACTCGACTGGTAAGTTCCAACCAATTCGGATCATTCCACCAACATAAATATCCGTGAGAAAATTACCCAAAGATACCCCTGCCTCATGAAAGCCATCAATTTCTATATCCATCGGTAAGTCGGCACCCTCTAACAAATACCAACGCCGCTTCTGGTTAAAAACGATATTTAGGGTTGGCTCATTGGGCATCTGGCTGTCCCAACCTTGAAATTTCTCTAAATCACGAATATCGTGGATGTAATCTTGAGTATCTTCCGCAAACGCATGGGGACCCACAGTACCAAGTGATATTTCTACTGAATTCAGTGTGTGTTGATCACGAGCATGCACCGAGAAACCAAGACCTAACCAACCAACGTAAGGACGATCTCCTGGGTCAGGCACCTCTGAGAATTTATTATCCGGAGTAAACATTAACTGAGTCAGGGCAAAGCCATAGCTGTATCGAATATTTGATGAATCATTCAGACCCCATATTTTTTTCATCAACTTAGAGCTATCCGCACCACCACTCAAAAAATCAAGACTCTGTTGAATAAAGGCAATATCAATCGCCGGTTGTCCCGGTGTAATATACGAAAGCCTTCCTCCTGAGGTGTAATTTGCATCCTCACCATTAAAAAGGTCATTTTCATAGTAGAACGTTAAGTAACTTTTATCATTCGTTTTGGGCTCATCTGCGCAGAGCTTTGGTGAAGAAACAACGAGAACTAGGCCCAAAAATAGTAATATTTTAACGACCAACAA
>JAQXBQ010000205.1 GCA_029252325.1 Akkermansiaceae bacterium | reverse complement strand
ATACGTCATCTCACTCAAATTCTCGATGCCGTATTTAAGATCTGCATACTGGGCTCTATTTTCAGATCCAAAATGATTTGCATCACTCAAAGTCGACCCCATGAACAAACTATGTTTTTGAGCTAATAGGTTTAGCCCATAATGACCTCGCATTAATCTTTTTCCGGCGGCTTCCCGCTCTCCATTGATCAGCGCATACACGCGCTCGGCAATGACACGCTCATCATCACTAACTGACAAGGCGGCAGATGACGGTTGATTAGGAGCCGTCAAATTAGATGCACATGATGCCAAAAAGAGGCTCAAGATAAATGCGGTTGTAAGGGTGCATAATTTCTTCATAGTAGATAATTATTACTCCTACATTATCAAGAAGTCTATAATATTTCGCTTATTGTAATTTTTAGCTTCAATTACTTTTTGAGGGCTTGTTTTTTGTAATATTGAGAGCTTTTTCCGTTATTATTTTTCATTTTTTAAACATAAAGCAGTGCTTGTGATTTCATCTGAGTTATACTTGGCAAGCTACAAGTCCCCACATAACATTGCGTATGGAAAAAATAAGCACTTATGTTGTTTTCGCTTGCGGTCTTTGTACCTGTATTGCCCTGCCCTTTTTAACCAGCTCCTGCGGTTCCTCTGATAATCAAATACCTCTCTCTTCGACGGTCAAAAATGATCCAAGCAATAGGGCTGCGAACCTGCTACTGGAGGAAGCCAGAAATCTTCAATCGCGAGGCAAAATTGGCAAAGCGATTGATACTTATCAAGACGTCAGCAAAAAATATCCGCGCACGGAGGCAGCTGCAGACGCTCGCTTTGCAGAAGGTAACCTTCTCTACAACGAAGGTGATCTCCTTAAAGCATTTGAAGCTTATCAAGATTTAATCGCCAACTATCCACGTAGCCAGCACTATTCTCCAGCGCTAAAACGCCAACAGGCTGTTGCCCTGGATGCTGCAAAGGGAGTAATTCAAAACAACTTTTTAGGTATGAAAACAAAAATAAACCCTACGAAAACAAGCAAAATGCTCGCTAGCGTAAGGGACAATGCTCCTCAAGCTCCCAGTGCTTCACAGGCCCAATACCACATTGGTCGTGTCTGGCAAAAAGATGGAAATGCTCAAAAAGCCTTAGCTGCATACCTACTTATTTCAGCTGATTACCCTAGTAGCTCATACGCGCCAGAGGCTCAATACCAAAGAGGGAGAATCCTCATCATGAAAGCAGAAAAAGGTAACCAAAACAGCGCTCACTTGAATCAGGCGAGAGATATTTTTCAAGATCTCATTGAAAGATACCCCAATGACAAAAGGGCTTCTGACGCTCGCGAGAGCATCTCAAAGCTAGCAGGCCAAGACATTCAACGCAGTTACGAAACCGCTGAATTTTACCGTAAAAAGGGCAACAGCGACTCTGCTATCTTTTACTACAAGGAAGTTATTCGAAATAGTAAATCTGGGACACTTCATGATCAAGCATCGGCACGCCTTAGCGAGCTTAGCCGCTGATCAGCTCTTTACTATCGGCCCAATCAACATTGTATAACAAAGTTTTCGACCAGTCTCCCATGTCAAAGTTAGTGATCATTCTGTGCCTCTTTTTAGTTTCTTGTGCTGGCTATCAACTTGGTGGATCCAAGCCCAGCAACCTCAGCCATGTAAAGAGTATCCACATCCCCCTCTTCCAAAATGACACGCTCTTTGTGCGAGCAGAAACCCAAGCCACGAATAGTGTTGTCGATGCTCTGAATCGTGACGGCACATACCAAATAGCCTCTTCAGAATCCGCAGACGCTATACTGAAAGGTCGTATTACTGATCTCGATTATGGTCAAGTAAGCTCAATACGAACAGACAGCTTACGCTCAGAGGAACTAAGCCTGACCATTCACATCGATTGGTCTCTTGTCGATGCATCAAACCCATCGCGTATTTTAGTGAAAGGAAGATCAACGGGGCGCACGACTTTTTTTGCCCGCGGTAATTTAAATATCGCACGCACAAATGCCCTACCAGATGCACTTCAACGCGCATGTGAGTCCCTGAGCTCTCGCTTGGCAGATGGATTTTAAACATCACCAACTCCAATACCCGACTCCCATAGCAAATCTGTGATATCATTTATTCCAACTCCTATTGGTAACCGTGCCGACATCACCTTACGTGCTATTGATGTTTTAAAAAAAACTGACCTTATCGCATGTGAAGACACTCGTCATTCTCGCCCATTACTCCTTCACCATGACATTGACCGCCCACTTATTTCTCTGCATGACCACAATGAAGCGCAAAGAATTGACGAATTAATTGCCAAAGCTAAGCAGGGTTTGCAGGTAGCAGTAATATCAGATGCTGGCATGCCCCTTATCTCAGACCCTGGATACAGACTGCTGCAGGCCTGTATTGATGAAGATATCCCCTACACAGTCCTACCGGGCCCGTCCGCGGTAATTACCGCCCTTGCTGGCTCAGGTTTTCCATGTCACTCATTTCGTTTTGATGGCTTTCTCCCGGTAAAAAAAGGCAAACGCAGAAAAAGCCTAGAGGCTGGTGTTCATTCGCAGACTACAGCCATTTTTTTTGAATCACCGCATCGCATCATCTCAACGATGGAAATACTTACTGATATTAGTCCCCAAGTAAGGGTCTGTGTTGCACGTGAACTAAGTAAAAAGTTTGAAACATATCATCGCGATACCGCTGCCAATTTATTGTCTCAATTTCAGGCAAAAAATCCCAAGGGAGAAATAGTGCTACTTATAGATGGCACATCAGCTAGTTAACTTGATATTCGTCAATATTTTACAATCAATAACCACGACTAACTAGCCTCTCTTGATTGTGTGGTTTATGCAATATCATCAAGATATGTTGATATTATTTTTAAAAAAAGTCAGGGCTTCAATTCCTACAAATAGGGCGTTAACCCATGACAATGCACAATTGTTTTGTCACAGGTATTGTGAGGTGGGTTAATAGGAATGCTTTCCCAAAGGCCAGTTTCCCCAAACTGTAATTCTTACTTCCCCTCCACAACATGCAAAACAATTCTGAAAACACAAAAAATGTATCTTGGTCCAAGCAACCAAAGAAAAACCGTTGGTTTTTTTACATGAACATCGTCATCGCTATCGTAGTACTAAGCGCTATCGTTTTACTCAAGGATAGCAGCTCACTCTACCAACCACGCTCGGCGTATGATGTCGCCTATGTTGAAGTTTCCAGCCAAGAAACAGATCCTAAGATGCTTCACAACGGGATCATCTATACTGAGGCAGCACGTGCACATGCTTACAGATCAATTATTAGGCAGAGCAATGGCACTTTTGTCATTGGTCTAATGGTTTCATTAGCTTTCCTAGCAAACTCAATCTATATTTTCAAACTGGCCAACCGCCAGAAGCTAGTAGCCCAAGTGTGAGAGTTACTGACACCTTAGGCCGCCAACACAAGTTTAAAACCTCCACTGCGCGTCGCTAGCCCTCAACAGGCTACGGCGCTTTTTTCTGCCTCCATGTGTGTTATCGCTGCAACAAAATATCGTTCCCCACTACCACTAGGTCAATACTGCCATCAAGCGTTTTGTCGAGGAACGGTGTATTCTCACTCTTTGAACGCATGAAATCTGAACTAAACGTTGTCTTTCCCTCAGGATCAAAAAGAATAAAATCGGCTCGACCACCCTCTACAATAGCGACCGTCTCCAGCCCCATCATACGCCGAGGTTGAGCAGAATATCGATTCACTAGCAAGCTCCAGCCAAATTCACCCTTGTTGATGTAGTGGTGAAAAAGCGAAACCACTGCTGTTTCTAAACCTGTAATACCGTTTGGAGCATTGATGAAATCCTGTTGCTTTTCAAATGGTGTATGTGGCGCATGATCAGTGGCTATGATATCAAATACTCCATCCTTCAGTCCTTCCAATAAGGCTGCATTATCTTCCGCCGTTCGAAGCGGCGGGTTCATTTTATAATGAGTATCGTAATTACCTATGTCTTCCTCATTAAAAAGTAAATGATGGGGAGAAACCTCAGCTGTGACTTTTGCCCCCATTTGTTTCCACCAGCGAATCGTTTCCATGCCAATTTTACTGGATACATGCTGAATGTGAAGACGCGCGCCTGTGGCATGAGCAAGTCGAATATCACGATCCATACAAATCTCCTCACTACACGCTGGCGTGCCTTGAATACCAAGTTTGTAACTCACCTTACCTTCATTGAGGGCCCTGGGCCCAGAAAGCTCGAGTACTTCACAGTGACTGGCAAAAAAACAATCGAACTCACCAGCATATTCCATCGCTCGTTTAAGCAGCATCATATCTGGCACAGCATCACCGTCATCCGTGAGCATCTTAACACCTAGCTGAAGCATTCCGTCTATACCTGCAAGCTCCTTACCTTCCCGCCCCTTCGTGATACACCCAGAGGTATATACTGGGATGCGTGAGTCGCGTTGGGCTATTTCATAGATCGTGCGTACCATAGCCGCAGAATCGATAGCAGGCGAAGTATTAGGCATCAGGACAACGCCCGTAACACCGCCATTGATTGCAGCCTCTGTTCCCGTTTTAATGGTCTCTTTAGCCTCCTGGCCTGGCTCGCGCATATGAATATGAGTGTCAAACATAGCAGGCGACAATATTTTCCCACTGCCATCGATCACATGAATACCCGCCTTCGCATCAATGTCCTTCTCTATGGATGTGATCACGCCTTTTTCGACGAGGACATCCGCTTGCAATAAGTCATCATTGTCCTCTGATGCAATCCTCGCGTTTTTAATAAGTAATGATGCCATGATAATTCGTTCTTCTATTGCTCTGCAGGAAGTTCATTTTGACCTGTATTAGGCTTGAGCCAGTAGAGCACTGCCATGCGGGCTGCTATACCATTTTCAACCTGTTGGTCGATGAGGCAGCGCTGATAATCCATCACATCGTCACAAAGCTCTACTCCACGATTCACCGGCCCAGGGTGCATGATATAGGTGCCTTGGTCGGCGATCCGCTTAAACCTCTCTTGAGTCACCCCATAAAGCTTTGTATACTCTCTGAGGCTGGGGAAAAATGGTGCACTCTGTCTTTCCATTTGGATGCGTAGCAAATAAATGGCATCTGGAGACCACTTCATCGCCTCATCATAATCAGTAAATTTTCTAATCTCGCTGGGGCCATGCTTAGGAACGAGAGATCCGGGTCCCAGCCAAGCCACCTCAACTCCCAGCTTTCTCATCAATGTGGATGTAGAGCGTGCTACCCGACTATGCAGGATATCTCCCACCAGCAGAAGCTTCTTCCCTGCTGGTTCGGGAAACACCTCTTTGAAGGTAAAGCCATCTAAAAGAGCCTGAGTTGGGTGAGCGTGAGCGCCATCACCAGCATTGATCACACTGGCTTTGGTAGCACGGGCTATGGCCAGCGGAATGCCTGCCATCTGATTGCGAACGATAATGTAATCGGTTCGCATAGCTTGCAAAGTCGCGATCGTATCACGCACAGACTCCCCTTTCACCACCGATGATTGAGGTACATCGAAAGTAGTAACATCAGCCGAGAGCCTTTTTGCCGCTACTTCAAATGAAGATAAGGTCCGCGTGCTTGGCTCGTAGAACAAGGTGAGAACCGACTTACCTTTTAAGGCTGGCACTTTTTTAACCGACCTCGTGAAGAGCTCTTTGAAAGGAGCTGCTTGATCGAGCAAATGCTCAATCTCCTCTCGACGGAGAGATTCAATATCTAATAGATCCTTGCGCGTCATTAAGTGTCTGCTCGAGCTGATTGTTTCTTACACTGTTATGCAGCTATACACAAGCAATGATATGACCTTGTCTTCAATATCCTTTAAAGCTCTTATCGCTGATGAATCAAAAGCATGAACAGACTAAACATTCTTGTTCTTGGTAATCTCAACAAAATCAATTCCGTCTGTATTCTCTAGCTTCACATCAACATAATCTAATCGTTGAGTTTCGAGTTGGATGCCCACATAATTAGGAGCGAAAGGAAGCTCTCGGTGACCACGATCAATCAGAACCGCCAACTCGATTTGAGATGGCCTTCCGTAATCCATAATCGCATCAATAGCTGCTCTCACTGTGCGCCCAGTAAAAAGCACATCATCTACTAAAATAATTTTAGCCTTATCTACCGCAAAAGGCAGGTCGCTGCCCTGCAATTTAGGATTTGAATTCAGATGCGCTAGGTCATCTCGATACAGTGAAATATCCAGTATACCCATGGGGACCTGGAGTCCTAGCGCTGATAACTGCTCTAGAATTCTCGAAGCCACCTCATCTCCACGGCTGCGCACACCAACAAGGACGAATCCCCCATCTGAATTGCACCGAACAATTTGCTCAGCGATAACTTCGACACCTTTACTAATATCTGCGGCTGTAAGATTGGTTGGCATAAATTTTTAGTGGATAGCTTCAGGCCGAGCTGAATTCAAACTACTTTGAATAAAAAATGATGTAACTCTTAGAAACCACATCGGCAAGTAAATTGACATGCGTTGGGCACCCTGCTCCTCATGCAACCAAGGCATGCTAAAGCGAACCAACGTATGCTCACGCCAAGTCTCTCCGGGCCCAGTTGCGACTATCACTCATTTTCCACCAGCCAAATATTGCGAAACTCAATCGGGTCACCATGCCATTGTATGCGGACAGGTGCTTTTTCAGGATGAGTATTCGGATAAGTCGCTAATTTTTTATGGGTCGTGGGTCCATGAAGCTGCTGACGATCATGAACTTTGACCCCATTATGGATCACCGTCATATAGGCTGGTTTCTCGATTCCATTTTCACCATAAACGGGAGCCTCGAAAATAATATCATAACTCTGCCACTGCCCCTGAGGAACCGAGGCATTTACTCGCGGTGGATATTGTCCGTAAATAGCCGCTGCCTGCCCGTCAGCATACGTTACATTCTTGTAGCTCTCCTGAACTTGCACTTCATAACGACTCATCAGAAAAATTCCGCTGTTGCCACCCTGCTGACCATTGACCTCTCGACCCGCAGGAATTCGCCACTCCACATGCAGCGTGCAATTTCCAAAACTTTGCTTAGTATGATTACTGCGGCGTGTAGCCACCATCACACCATCTTTCAACGCCCAAGGTTTTGTAAAAGCATCCATGTTCTTACCATCAAACAACACAATCGCACCCACTGGCGGCTTAGTGCATACAGCCCCATTTGTTTTCACCTTCTCGGGATGAGGCCGGTCCATTTGATGGACTGTATAATCACTCCACGGCTGCTTTGAAGTATTGTATTTTTGAGGCTTAGCTTGGGCATATGCGCTAGCAGACACGAGCCAAGAAGCTACAAACAGAGGCACACAGGCTAAAATTGATCGGTATTTATGAAGCATATTATGTATACGATTAAACATAAGATGAAATTACATCAATACAATAGCAACAGATCACCCTCGGCGAAACCCAACTCTCAACTCAGCAAGGCTAGTTGCTCTTAATACTAGAACGAGAACAGCGTAAATCGAAATTCCAAAACCTATCAGTAGCGCCAAGGAGGCGCACTGCTTCCAGAATACATCTTCAAACCATGAGCCCAGTAGCTGGTAGCCGGCCCACACCAGCCCACCCATCACGATACTCGCTAGGCATATACGCAGAGTCTTCCTCCAAAATTCTTTGTCCACGTGCACGAGCCCCTTCAGCCCACGTGCCAATAAAAAAACATTTACCCATGCGGCAACCGTTGTCGCAATCGCTATTCCCACGTGCCCCAGGCTGCTGAACAAAGCCAAGCTCACTACAATATTTACCAACACCGTAATACCCGCCATCATCATCGGGGCTCGCGTATTCTCACGGGCAAAAAAACCAGGCTGAAGCACTTTGATCAACACATAGCCCGGAAGCCCCAGAGCAAAACCACGTAGTGCCATACTTGTCTGGTAAGCATCATCCGCACTAAACTCCCCTCTTTGAAAAAGCACCTTAATAATAGGCTCGGGGATAACAATCATCGCGATGGCGGCAGGAAGAGTAATCAGCAAGCCCAGCTCCATACCTCTCACCATACTATCAGATGCCCCTTTTGCATCATCGCGCCGAACTAGTCTTGTTACTTCAGGCAAAAGCACTACGCCCAAAGCAATTCCAATCATACCCAAAGGAAGTTGGTATACTCGGTCTGAGTAATACAGCCATGATATTGCCCCTTGCTTAAACGACGCGATAACCCCTCCCACGAGCAGGTTGATTTGTTGAATACCGGCAGCCAAAACCCCCGGCCCCATCAACAAAAATAGACGCTTCATCGAGCTGTCGAAAACCGGCTTTTGCAGATTGACTCGATAGCCATTTTTCCAGCACGTGCAGTATAGCATAGCAAACTGCAATACCCCTGCAATCGCAATACACCAGGCCAACACATGTGCCGGCACTTCCGAATGCTGCCATGCCACAAATAACCCAAGACCACTCAAAAAGACAATATTAAGGAGAATTGGCGCAGCTGCTGGCACTCCAAAGATCTTAAAAGTATTGAGCACCCCACTCAAATGTGCCACCAACGCCATAAACAGAAGGTAACTAAAGGTAATCTGCGAAAGCCTCACTGTGAGATCAAAAGTATCCGGATGATTGCGGTAGATTTTAAGATAACCATTAGACGCATGATCATCTCCATCACTAGCTCTGAGCAGTTCTCCCTCAAACCATCCATATTCATGGCCCTTCGGAAGTTCAATCTGAGCGTCTACCCCGTATTGCAGGGATGCCAATCCACTCCCATCTGGCGATAGTCCATTTACCAAGCGGTTATTTTCATAATCACTCGATGCGGACAAACTCCCCCGCTGCAATTGATAATCCATCAAACCAATCGACTCTCCTCTTTGCCCGTCACCGAAGATATTGGGAAACTGCTTCGGCTTTTCTTTAACAAGGCGTAAGTTAGCAAATCGTATTTCTGATTCACTATTACTACCATCAAGACGCAAATAGACGACGCCAGAGCCATCTATCTCCATCGAGAACGATTCACGTTCATTTGACTCAGCTGATGCGACCAAAGGCATCTCAACCTTGGCTTTAAAACCTGGCACAACTACGCTCATTACCCAGTGCATGCAAGGAATCGCAACAATCGTCAAAGCCACCAATATGACAAGCAATGTAGAGAAAGCATTCGAAGCAAACTTCATTGCCTCCTGCTCACCGTCCTTCTCCAAGCGCCTGCCAAACATAGGCACAAAAGCAGCATTGAAAGCACCCTCTCCGAAAATACGCCGAAACAAATTCGGAAAACGAAATGCTGAGAAAAATGCATCACCCAATAACCCTGAGCCCAAGTAACGAGCAATGAGAATATCACGCAGAAAACCAAGCACTCGGCTTATCGCCGTGAAACCGGATACCTGCATCAGTGAACGTATCATTACTTAAATAAATTACCCTGGCCCATGCACCGACAATCTGAGCTAACGAACACTCGCCCGACGCAGCTTGTCCATCATTGCCACTCCCAAGCCAGTCTCAGAAACTGGCTCAGCAATAATTTCATCCGCACCTATCTCGTCAAGTAAGCGCAACACATAGAAAAATCTCACTGCCGCCTCGGCAAGCTTGCCATTTCCGGGAGATAACTGCTCAACAGCAACCCACTCATGTAGGTCCATGAAGCCGGCTTTTTCGGAACCACAATAACTTAGCAAAGCATACTTTTTACCCGGCTCTGGCTTGAATTCAGACGGCTTTGACAACAATCGCAGAGGCGTAACTGGAGCATAGTGGCTCGCCAATTGACCAGGAGCTTCGGGGGCATCCTCAGAGCGATTCTTTTTCACCCTCACCACTTTACCAAAACGCTGTAACATTTCTTTTGTCACTGGACCTGATCTTAACACATGAATAAGCACTCCTTTTTTACCTGCGTCAGCGGAGATTTCTGGCCGTATAATTGTGCTCTCTAAACCTTCTCTACATGCACCTCCGTCAATAATCATCGGGATACGACCCGCCAGTTCCTTCTCAACCGCACTCGCAGATGTAGGACTAATGCGGCCAAACCTATTAGCGCTCGGTGCTGCGATTGGTCTTCCTAGCTTCCTGACGATCGCTTTCATTAAGGGGTGAGCGCTCATCCTCACGGCCACAGCAGGCAAGCCACTGGTTACTATATCTGGGACACATTCTTTTTTCGGCAAAACTAAAGTTAATGGTCCTGGCCAGTGCGCCTTCATCAACTTGTCGATAACCTCCCTCAATTCATCAGGCACATTGGCAACTTCGTCAATTTGTTCATATGATCCGACATGCACAATGAGGGGATCGAATTTAGGACGCTCCTTTGCTGTGAAAATCTTAGCCACGGCATCGGCATTCAATGCGTCAGCACCAAGGCCATACACGGTCTCAGTGGGCAAAGCTACCACCTCGCCCTCTACCAATAGCCCAACAGCCAAATCCACAATCCCATTTTGATCCGAAGGATCTGAAGCATCAATAATACGAGTATCAGTCACGCTGTTTAATTAGCGCACCTGCGAACAAAATAGAAGCTTAATACACGCCTCGGCTTAACTACTGCCCAATTACTATCTGGTCATACTCGAAGCAGACTCGCATTCGATTACAGCTTCACCCAAATAACTCGATGACAATTTTTCTATTTTTCCCTATCGCCTCATCCGCTTCATCCACTTAGTGTGTCCACGATGGAATCAGCAGCCAACCAAAGCTCTAAAATCAAGCCGCCTCTGCAAAACATTGTATTGGTTGGCTTTATGGGCTCAGGAAAATCTAGCATTGGTAGGGAGCTGCATCACAATCTTGGCTATGAACTTATCGATACTGATCAAGTCATTGAACAGCAAAGCGGCAAAACCATTCCCGAAATATTCGAGCAACGAGGCGAGGCTGTATTCCGCAATTACGAAACCGAACTGCTCGAGCATTTGAAAGACAAACAAACAAGCCAACACATTATTTCAACCGGAGGTGGCATGATTTGCTCACCAAAAAATCGCATTTTACTGCGCGAGCTTGGTTTTGTCGTCTGGCTACAGTGCTCGAGCCAAGAAATTCTCGAGAGGACCTCTCAGAACAAAAATCGACCTCTTCTTCAATGCGACGACCCCCTGCATGCTATAAAAAACCTATTAAAAGAACGATCACCTTTCTATCAAGAAACTGCGCATTTAGAGGTTAATACCACGGGTTTAAGCCTAGATGAGGTATCATGCGGTATTCTCGAGAGCGCACGTTATTATTATGGTTCATCATGACATCATGCGCACCCAACTTTACCGGATAAAAGTTGCAGCAAGCTTCTCCATGTGCTTAGATTCAGCACACAAATAACTCCCTGTTATCAACAATAGACATGACTATTACAAAGCCTAGTTCAAGCCCCAAGATACCATTCAAGCTTGTCAAAAAAGAGCTTAAGGAGGTCGAGGCTCAAATTCGCGACCAGGTACTTGCCTTTGATCCAGCCGTAGCGCCTTATATTGATTACATTTGCAACACAAGTGGCAAACGTATCCGACCTATTTTGTCGATTCTAGCTGGCGGAGCCACCGGTGGTGTCAAACCAGTTCACCTCACCATTGGCGTCATACTTGAGCTTATTCACATGTCAACGCTCGTCCATGATGACATTATCGATGGTGCTGACACCCGTCGCCAAGTTCCTACCGCTAATGCAAAGTGGGGCAATGGCATGGCGGTCCTGCTCGGTGACGCATTATTTTCTCACTCGCTCCTCCTCGCCACTAATTTTAATGATATTGAAGTGTGTCGTAAAGTAGGCAAAGCCTCACGCGAAGTGTGCGAAGGTGAAGTGATGCAAACCCAAAGACGGTTTGATCTCACGCTCACCAAAGAAGACTACTTTCACATTATTGAGCTCAAAACTGGAGCTCTCTTTGCCGCGGCAACCAGTATTTCAGCCGCCTTATCGGATGTCAGCCAAGACACTGAAGACATGCTCTACAATTACGGCATGAAACTAGGCACGGCTTACCAGATATACGACGATTGCCTTGATCTTGTGGGGACTGAAGACCAAGTAGGCAAGACCTTGCGCACCGACTTAGAAAAGGGCAAGCTGACACTCCCTTTGCTTAATCTACTAGAAAAAGCAGACAAAACTCAAAGAGACCAGCTCAACAAACGCATTATAGAGCAGGAACCTCTTGATTTACCAGTCCTCGTCGGCATCGCCGAATATGAGGGTGCGGTAGCATCAGCTCTAGATACTGCATCAGGCCTACTCGTTGAGGCTCGTCAGTGCCTAACTGTCCTCAATTCTAGCGAGTGGCGTAATGGCCTCGAAGAGATCACCCACTACCTTGAAGGCCTTCTTGAAAAGTGTCGGCACTAGTCACAACATAAGCCCTACGCCCGCTAGCCTTCATTTTGTTTGCTAACAACGTGTAGATTTTCCAGCCCATTGGTTGTAAATTCTTGCCAAAAGCGTTTGGCTATTGGCTCAGCAACTTCTTTGCGCCGCTGTTCATTCATCGCCTCCATCTCAGATTTGCCATAGCGTTTTTCAAGCTCGCGTTCTGCCATGCGTATCACGAGCTCATCCCAAAATGTCTCGGCTCGCATCTCATCATAGCACTGCGCATAGAACGACCCCTCCTCTTTGTCTTTTCGAAGGCGTAATCGTTGTCGCTCAGGATCATTCTCAACTTCACCTGAAAGGCCATTGTGTTGCATGCGTGATAATATCTTCTCAAGCATATCATCGAAACGAGCAACCCCCTCTTCCGAGTCCTGCTTGTGATTCCAAAACGTTGCCCAGCATGCAAGAGTCAACATCTCCGCCAGCGTTGCCAGTTCATCATCGGTAAAACGAAGGTGCATACGCCCGAATCTGAAAGAACTCACTTTATAGACAAGCTTAATTAAGCCCAAAATAGACAGCCTAATCAGATCTTCAATTATTTAACCAAAAAGCGCTCTTTTCGCTTTAGCCATACTTAATGTCCCGTATGATCAAAGACATGCAGTGTCCTTATTGCCAAGCCAAGCTAACAGAATCAGCCATAGAGTGCAACTATTGTAATCTGTCGCTAAAGAGTGCTAACGCACTACTTGGTCCCATTCCTCAGTTATCATCGGGGATCAACGACTTTGATGCCACACTGGACAAAAAATCTCAGAAAAAAATTAACAAGTCATTATCTAAACTTGCGGAACGCTTCCCTCAAGTGAGAATGCATGTCATCATCAACAAATTTGATCCAAAATACTCTCTCTCCACACATCTTTTTTGGCTTTTCAATCAGGATTCATTGAGTACGAGCAATCGCAAAGGCGGTAAAAACCATACCGTATTACTGGGCCTTGATTCAGGTCGTTCATGCTGTGCTCTTATGGTTGGGTATGGACTCGAACCATTTTTAGCTCGAAAAGCACTCGACCATGTGCTTGATAAAGCGCAACCCTCACTCAGCCAGGGTGATTACAAAGATGCCATTTTAATCATCATCGATGAGCTCACCCAGCTGATGCAAGAAACATGCAAACAACTGGAGGACGTCCTCGACATCTCAGAAGCTGAAACATATCAACCTATTGAATACTAAATAACATACCTACTAATACCATGAGTTACGAAACCTACAAACTAATCCACTTCGCCGGAATATTCACCCTGTTCTTCGCCTTCGGCTCGCTTTTCAAAGGAGACAAAACAACAAAAGGAGCCGCTATCGGTCACGGCATCGGCTTGTTGCTAATCTTACTTGGTGGCTTTGGCATGCAAGCCAAAATGAAAGATGTCTACCTAGCCGTTTACGGGTCTGGTTTTCCAACATGGATGATTATCAAGATTGTTATTTGGTTAGCATTTGGAGCCAGCACAGTTCTCGCTAAACGTAAAATCATCAAGGGCTTAGCTGCGTGGATCCTCATCATCGCTCTCGGCATGGCCAGCGCTTACCTAGGACTCAAGAAGCCAGCCATGGGCAACAAACCGGTAGCAGCTGCCTCGGAATAAGCTCACAAGTCATCGTTTCGCCATGAAACATGTCGAAACTGTAACCCTACCTCATGATCTCAGTGAATTCACTGAGATCATTGACGTACGGTCTTCATCTGAATTCGCAGAAGACCATCTCCCGGGAGCCATCAACCTTCCCGTACTCAATGACGAAGAACGTGCTCGAGTGGGAACTATTTATAAGACAAACCCATTCGAAGCTCGTCGACTCGGAGCAGCGCTAATATCGTCTAATGCG
The DNA here is from genome assembly GCA_029252325.1 of Akkermansiaceae bacterium. GTDB lineage: Bacteria > Verrucomicrobiota > Verrucomicrobiia > Verrucomicrobiales > Akkermansiaceae > Oceaniferula. The sequence continues at coordinate 3,681 of JAQXBQ010000205.1, read as the reverse complement.
GCTAACCACCTGCATGGACACCTAGCAAACAAAGATAAAACCTATGCCCCCTTGGTTTACTGCTGGCGAGGTGGCATGCGTTCAAACTCTCTGGCGCAAATATTACGATCTGTAGGCTGGAGAGCTCGCCTTTTGGATGGTGGTTACAAAGCCTTCAGAAGCTTTGTCAGCATCGACACCGAGCGTATCTTGTCAAACCCCGACCTGCAGCTCTCGGTATTGGCAGGTCAAACTGGCGTGGCCAAAACACGTTTACTAAACACCTTAGACAACAAGGGAGTTCAAGTTATTGACCTCGAGGGATTAGCCAATCATCGAGGCTCAGTCCTAGGCTTAGAACCAAATACGCAACAACCGAGTCAAAAGCATTTTGAAACTTGTCTTTGGCATACTCTAACTCAAATTGATAGCTCCCTGCCCGTCTTCGTTGAAGCAGAGAGTAATCGCATCGGCATTCTTCACTGCCCCCCATCACTCTGGAAAAAACTAGGCGAAAGTGAGGTCTTCAATATTGAACTACCACTGGCACAACGCGCGGCTTTCTTGCTCGATGACTATCCTCATTTTACAGAGAACTCGGAGCATCTAAAGACACTACTCAATCGCCTCATCAAGCTGAGGGGCAAGGATCAAATCGCCCGATGGCATGAACTCATCGACGCTCAACAATGGACTGACTTTGTTGAATCTGTATTACGCGATCATTACGACCTCGTTTATCGCCGTGCAGGTGACGACAAGTCGAACTACCAAACGCCGCAAGAGACAATCAACATGGAAGACTTTACTGCACCATCCCTAGAACTAGTCTCCGACACATTGATCCGCTGTGCAAGACGCTCATAGCCATCTCCAAGATCCCCGCCTCGATGGTATTCGTAATAACATCATCAAAACTATGGTTGAGCGTGGCGTCTCCCGCTGTGTCGTCAACGGCACATCACCAAAAGACTGGCAACTCGTTGCTGACCTAGCAAAAGCCTACCCTGAGCTTATCATTCCCTCATTCGGGCTTCATCCCTGGCAGGATCCAAGCCCGCAATGGTTCAGGCAACTCACCTCATACTTAGATAATGTGCCCCACGCCTGTGTTGGCGAATGTGGACTCGACCGCTGGGTTGAAAATTATGATATTAAGATACAAGAAGATGTATTCGTGAGCCAACTTGAACTTGCGACAAAACGCAATCTACCGCTGAGTATTCATTGCCTAAAAGCCTGGGGACTCATGCTGGAAATTCTTGAATCCAAGGCATTGCCAGAACGCGGATTTCTACTTCACTCCTATTCGGGCTCTGCTGAACTCGTAACCCGCCTTGCTTCACTTGGGGCCTATTTTTCTTTTTCTGGATATTTTCTCCACGAGCGCAAACAGAACTTACGAGATACTTTCAAAATAATACCTCCTGAACGCATCTTAATAGAAACGGACGCACCCGACATGCTACCTCCTGAATCATGTATTGAGCACAGACTGAAACTAGAACTTAATCATCCGGCGAACATCAACAAGATCACAACCGAGGCATCAAGAACAATCAACACATCTCGTATACACGATAATTTCGTGAGGTTCTTCGAGCTCGGATTTTAGCTTTAAACCGCGGCGATTTCACCACTCCGATGGATTCATCTCAGGGTGTCTAAAAACAAAGCCATTTTGCAATAGTCTCCGCGGTACCACCCAATTACTCTTCAGTATAAGCTCGGGCTCAGTGCGCAGCACAAGAGCTCCTATTCTTGCCATCCAGCTTGTTGCCGGCAAACCAAATGGTCTCATTGCAAGCTTCTGAAAACGTTTCATCATATCTGCATTCGTGAGTGGATCAGGAGCTGTAACATTGACAACTCCCCTTATGTCGTCGTGATCAACCAGCCATTCTACAGCCCTGCAGTAGTCTTCTACATGAACCCAACTGACCATTTGCTTGCCTCCGCCCACAGCCCCCCCGAGAAACAGTTTCGATAGCTTCAGCAGGTAATCATACACGGTTCCTTTTTCATTCGCCATGACCAGTGAGGTCCGCAATGCAATTCTACGCACATCTTCAGATACTTTGGCCGTCATCATTGCCCCTTCCCAGCCCTTGGCTACATCAACAAAAAAACCTTGCCCTAGCTTCATGCCCTCACCTTGAGGACTTTTCTCAGCATCTGCATACACTGAGGCTGTGCTTGCATTGAGCCATACTTCAGGAGGATGAGAACATAGCGACACCGCCTCGCCCAAGATAGTGGTGCTATCGACTCGAGACTCCATGATCTGGCGTCTATTTTTCTTATTATGTCTGCAATTGATAGACCTACCGGCTAAATTGATCAGCGCAGTAGCTCCGTTAAGTTCTGCAGACCATGCACCCATTGTTTTGCCGTCCCACAACACAAACCTACAATTTGAATCCAGTCCCTGCTCACGTCTAGCAAGGCCAACAACCTCCCACCCATTGGCATGAAAGTGACGCGTTATGTGACGGCCCAAAAAACCATTTGCACCAGCAATTATGAGCTTTTTCATCGTATTCATTTTATGTAGCGAAACCTGTTTTATTTAAAACAATATTACGCCTGTTAGTTTTCAGACATTTATTAAATAATACTGTCAGGAATGCCCGCCATAATCGTCATTACGTCATCTCGATCATCAACTTCGCAGCGAGCTAGCGGCTGCTCCGCCAACTCAGATAGGATCTCCTCATCACGCGCATGGGAGAAAAGCTTTACCAAAGCGTCCTCATCGCTTGCTGCCAAATGGCAGACTTTTTTAGCTACCGCGGTAAGCATTGGTGAGGTTAGCCTTTCTCCAATGGCCCCATAGTTGAGACATCCCAACATGCACTGAACCCAAGCCGCATCGCCTCGATACATTCCCCCACTGTCATTACGCACGGCCAATGACCGTTCAGATTCACCCGTTGACAGGCTGCGAAACCATTCCTCAGCGCGGGCTGACTGGTAGCTGACGAAATTGACATTGCATACGTATGGCTCAAGGCTAAGCCAATTTATGAAAGTAGTGCAAACAGCACACCTGTTGTCATAATAAATATCTAGGGACTTGTTAAATTGAGTGATTTTCATGGGATGTGGGTCGTAGTAATAGTTGTTTTGAATATTGTATTTTATCGTTAGCTTAAAAATTTAGCCGCCAATTTCATGGCGGGACCGTATGAGAGCTTGTCCACCTTGCTCCCGATGTTGCGGGCAAAGCTGACAAAATTTTCGAGTTCCTTAACCTGATTGCGAAACGCTTCGGCATCCTCTCCCTTAAAAGCTCTCGTCTCCTTTTGACAATTTCTCAGCAATTCAAGGGCGGGATCTATCTCACGGCGCTGACGTTCTCTGAGGATGATCGTAAATATTTTCCAAACATCCCTCTCAGCATCGAAATACTCCTTCCTGTCTCCTTTTTTGACAACGATTCGAACTAGTCCCCATGAGACAAGTTCTTTCAAATTGGTGTGAGCATTACCACGACTGACTGACAGCTTGTCCATCACCTCATCAGTACTCAGTGCCTCACGACCTATCATCAGGAGCGCGTGTATTTGCGCCATTGTCCTATTAATTCCCCAGTGGCTGCCAAAAGCGCCCCATTGAGCAATGAAATTATCTCTTACCTCATGGAGAGTCTGATTTGCTAAAACATCTACATCGTTCATCAATTTCAAAGAACTTGTCTCA
>JAQXBQ010000201.1 GCA_029252325.1 Akkermansiaceae bacterium | reverse complement strand
ATACTCGTGGAAATTAAACGCCCGCAAATAGCGCGAGACCCCTATTGACGAGTAATCAATAAAAGCTTCAATGTTGCCAAAATCAATATCTTTACGGTAATGGCAACTTGCCAAGTCTTCATTTTGAGCAATCGCCAATGGTTTAGATTCAGATTTTAGGATAGCTAAAACATTATCAACTACAACATTTTCGCCTTCCTGCATTAGCCTAAAGTACAAATCACGTGCTGTATAATTGGCGGGTAGGTCAAACAGTGATTGAGCAACGATTTTCCCAGTATCAATTCCAGGGTCAATTTCGTGAAATGTTACACCTGCTATTTTATCGCCTTCCAAAATCGGCCAAACAGCTGTTGATGTGCCGCGATGGCGTGGTAAAGCTGAGAAATGTATATTGTATAACCAGTTAGACTTGAACTTCGATGGCGCGATTATCTTATCATATTCAACTGAAATAAATAACAAATCATCGACATTATAGAGGTCTTCTAACGTCAATACTTCAATACCTAAATCTAAAGCAGCAAACTTTAAGGACTCTTGCCACGTATTTTCCCCATAGTCATCACTATTAACCACAACACATACCTCAAAAGCTACATCTTGGTATGCAACAAGTCTTCGCAAGACATTGGCCGCAATGTCATTTTTTCCAGCTATACAAACTATCATTCCATCGTCTTTCTTAATGCTGACTCACTGACCGCCCTTGGATTATTTTTTACTCTAGCAGGATCAAAACCGTTTTGAATAATAATCTCAACATCATCTTGTGTTTTGATTCCCAGTGCGGGCAAAGTTGTAGCCAAGCCGAGATTTCGCATTTTCGCTAGCAGGCTATCTGATGCTTCTTCTGTTTCACTCGCCCCCAGCTTACATGATATTTCACGTAGACGTCCTTTGACCCAATCAACCCCTCTGTTATCCAGACAATCTTCTTCCGTCACTTTTTGGTTAAAATCAAGGAATCTGGCGGTGAGCAATCCCACCGCATGTCCGTGGGTAATGCCAAAGTGTGAGGTCATTGGATAAGAAACTGCGTGAGGTGCCGTAGTCTTGGTAATATTAATGGCACGACCGGCTAAGTGCGATGCTTCCGCCATATGCTCAAGCGCCACGGGGTCATGATCGATTACCGCGGACTCGATCCAGTTCCAAGCTAGCTCAATCGCTCCTTTCGCTAACTGCCTCGACTCATCGGTAGAATGTATCGACCAGTAAGATTCGATTCCCTGACACAGTGCATCCATACCACTCGCTGCAGCGGTATGAGACGGAACACTTTTTAGTAGTGAAGGTATGACGACTGAAAAAGTAGGGAGTAGCTCATCATGCTCAACAGAATATTTCTCTTTGTTTTTATAAACAACAGCAAATCGCGTGGCCTCACTGCCAGAGCCGGCGGTGCTCGGCATAGCGATGAGCGGTAGTGGCGCGGGCAGCAGGTCACTGTGATCCTCACATCCAAGATAATCATCGAGGCTGAGTGGATTCGACCAGAAGGCTTTCATTAATTTAGCGGCATCGATAACGCTACCTCCGCCGACCGCTATAATAGCTTGATAGCTTTCCTTGTGATCGATCTGGTCAAGTAGTGCGGTAATATCCTCAACCCGTGGATTTGTATGGCAACAGCTGAGATGAGTCACTTCTTTGTTACTCAATATCGGCTCTAGAGCCTGCTCTGCGCCAGAAGCACAATACATTCTATTTCCTGTTACTAGAAGAATCCTATCCGCCGAGATAGCATCAAGGTATTCAGCAACTTTTGCCCAGCCGTCATCTCCGTGATAGTGTTGTTGTTCTGGCATAGCCAAATTTTCACCCTTCTAAATGACGCATGAAGGCATGCTTTTGATCCTGCGGCGATATATTCGGCCTGCCAAGGTCCGCCCTGTGTCCTGGGCCTATTCTAAGATCTAATAAAACCGGTCCCTCGGCATTCGATAGAGTCTCGAGAGCTGTCAGTAATTCAGATTCGCTATTCACTATATCAGCTGATCGATATCCACATCCTTTTGCAATCGTGGCAAAATCAATTTCTAAGCCACAAGTTGGCTGCCCGCCCACTGAGTCATGTCTGCCATTGTTGAGAATAACATGTACGAGATTTGCTGTTGCTGCTTGGCCTATGATCGCTAGCGAGCCCATATGCATCAGAGCTGCTCCGTCGCCATCGAGGCAGATCACTTGTTTGCTCTTACCTGCTAAGGCGACACCGAGTGCTACTTGAGAACAATGCCCCATACTTCCTACAGTGAGAAAGTCTGTATCGTGGCTTTGCTTTAATCCATCACGCAATTCATAGAGTTCACGCGATATCATCCCAGTTGATGCTACTACAGAGCTATCTGGTTTTATTGCCTTGAGAATAAGCTCAATCGCTCTTTCACGAGTCAGTAAGATCGCTTCATCGGGTTTGTTATCATCCGTCTTATATTCGCTGAATGTATCCTTACTGACGAGCATCGCGATCGGCTTGTTCTCCTCTAGCGTGCGCTCATGGAGTTGCTTCAGCATTACTATGGCTTCGCTCGTTTCCTTGGGAAGGTGACAGTGTGTGATGCCGATTGCATCGAGCAGTGCGACTGTTGCCTTCCCTTGCGCCAGATGCTGTGGCTCATCCGCAAGGCCTGGCTCGCCCCGCCAGCCAATCATCAATAACATCGGAATGCCATACACCGAAGCATCAGCCAGAGAAAGCAGTGGGTTGATGGCATTTCCTAACCCAGAATTCTGCATGTAAACAAGCGAAGGCCTAGCTGATGCCAGATAATCTCCCGCAGCCAATGCTATGGCGGCACCTTCGTTGGCTGTTATAATATGCCTGTCCTCTGCAATGTGTTCTGCGACACATGAGCAGAAGGATCCCAGTAACGAATCTGGGACTCCGGCGTAAAAATCAACACCCGACTCAGTCAAGGCATTATAAAATGTGAGAGGATTGACCACTATATTAGTCTTTGATGAGTCCTAAGATCTCCTTCGCAGAGATACAACGACTCTCAGCTTCGGCTGACCTACCATGCTTTAAAATGGACTCCGCGGTATTTAGCATCGCAGGGTAAGCACTTCTGAGAAGGTGGTTGGCATAGATGACAACACTGAATCCCAGCTCGATAAGCTCAGATTCATAAATTTGATTATAACTGGTGGGAACTGCGACAAGTGGAACCTTGATCGTCAGTTCCTCATATCGCTGACAAAACTCGGTGATTTCTGTGGTAGTAGATTCACAGCTATGAATCATCACTGCGTCAGCACCAGCTTCTATGTAGGCTTGGGCTCTCTCGATAGCGTCATCGACACCCTGCTTAGCGATCAAGCTCTCAAGCCGGGCAATAATCATAAAATCCTCAGTAACCTGTGCCTGCTTCCCTGCGTGGATCTTTCGGCACATTACTTCTTTTTCTTCCAGCACTTGTTCTCGCTCGATGCCGTAGAGGGAGTTCTGCTTTAGGCCCTGCTTATCCTCGATAATAATAGCGGAAACCCCCACCCGTTCGAGCGAGCACACCGTCTTGGTAAAATGCTCAGTGGCACCTCCTGTATCACCATCATAGATAATTGGCTTAGTGGTAACATCGAGAATCTCGTTGATCGTCTGTGCACGTGAAGTTCGATCAATATATTCCGTGTCGGGCCGGCCTTTTGCTGTTGAGTCAGTTAAGCTGCTCAGCCAGATCGCATCAAACTCAGCACTGTGATCATTCTCGTGATAGCTGCTGTGTTCCACAATGAGACCAGACAAGGCATTATGTGCTTCTAGCACCCTGACAATAGGCTTAGCCGCTACCAGTCGCCTCAATCTACCGAGCCTGGCTCCTGGTGTTGTTCCTACTTCCTTAACCGCTTTGTTAAGAGCCGTTGAAGATAGGCCTTCTGTGTATTTAGGCTCGATAAGCTCGCCCCCCCACTGTCGAAGTATCTCAATAACTTGGTCACGAGTTTGTTTTTGTGGCCCCGTTTTCCAGTCATCACCATGCACCACAAAATCTGGCTTCAGCCTCTTCAAATTAGGTACATAATCGAGTGTTTCTTGAGCAACCACGCGAGACACTCCTTTGACGTTTTCCACAATCGTTTTTCGATGCTCAAAGGGAAGGCTTGGCAGTCGCTTGTAACTCGCTATTGCACTGTCTGTTAGTAACCCAACCGTAACTTCACCGTAACCTCTGGCAATATCAATGATATTGATATGTCCTGGATGGATGAGGTCAGCGCTCATTCCTACGTAGACAGTTTTGTTAGAATTTGGCATGGAAATAATGATGTATTCCTGATTAGTCTTTCATGCGATCACGCAAAACATACCACAGAAAAAGCGAGTTATAGGTAAAATAGCGACGGAAAAGTCGGCGTGGCTCTCTACATAATCGATAAAGCCATTCTACCCCTGCTTTTTGTATCCATGGAGGTGCTTGTTTAACTTCGCCCGCATGAAAGGCAAAAGCAGCACCAATACCAAAATAGACGGCTGGCGGCAGGCGATCCTTATGTTCTGCTATCCAGCGCTCTTGCTTGGGACAGCCCAAGCCTACCCATACTAGATTAGCCCCTGACGCTTCAATTTTTTTACGAATACGATCAAACTCATCGTCAGGCCATATTCCAAATGGAGGGGCGTAGCTTCCCGCTATTTGAGCGTTAGGGTAGTCTTGCGAGAATTTTTCGCTTAATTGATCCAGCGTATCTTGCGTGCCGCCAAAAAAGAAATGCTTGAGGTCATGTCTCTGGTTAGATGCCTCAATTGTTTTAAGCATTAAAGTCGGCCCATAAACACGATCTGTTAGTTTTTCTGCCTGCTTTAGATGTTGATTAAGCAACCAAACCAGCGGCATGCCATCAGGGCATATTAAGTCAAATGTTGCCATCACATCAGCAAAGCCGGGTTGATGACGAGCAAGAGCAGCGACGTGGGTATTAGCTGCTTCTACCGCATAAGCGCGATCACCAGCTAGCGCGGCTTCACTAATCCACTCAATAGCTTGTTGGTAATGAAGAGCTGCTACGGGTAGGCCGATAAGGTCAATGGTTTTTGGATCTGACAAGGTCATACACAATATGGCTCAATGGCACGCATTGCATCGTGCTCTGCCACTGCTGTATCTCTAGCAGCTTGGCTGCCAAATAAATAGAGGGCATAGCCACCGTGTCCGCCGCCACAATACTTCGCGGCTATTGATCCTTTTACCTCAGGTAGCTCACTCATTCCCTCGGCAAGTTGAGCCTGATAGTAGAGGCCCACGCCTTCGGCTAGTTTGAAAATATCTTCATTCAAAACCCCCTCACGGGCAAGCTTACTGGAGGCCTCGATTTTATCATAGTCACGTTTCTTGTCCGCATACCCTGGTGTATCGTGTTCGATACCTGTCCAGAAAATCGCCATTCTGCCCTCCAACATGTCGCCATTTCTTTTAAAATCCAGCACTGGGCGCTGTCCACTTCTCCATACACAGAGACCTGTCTCATTAATGATGGCCGGATCTTGCCAGCCGACGCCAAGCTTAAGCTCAGCATCGATCCCATTTTCACCATTGAGCAAAGCCCATGCTCCACTGCCACCCAGACCAGACTGTTTCTCGTAATCCCAAGCACGAAGGCTAACAAGTGGTGAGATGGCACAGTTCACGATAAAAGCCCCATCGCGTGCATAACGCGGCACATCGAGCCAACCGCCCGCCAAATCAACTCTGAGTGGAGATTCAGTGGGTGCCTTCACCCACTTTACAATGCCTGAAGTAGATACCGCCTTAAATTTAGGCGGTGTTTTTGAGAGGACGACATATTTAGCTCCGACTTGTGCGCAAAGAGCTTTTTTAACATCCCCGTATTCATCATCCTCAGTAACCGCTAATATATCTGGCTTGGCCTCTAAAAAGTAATTTTTAAAGTCTAAGCCCGTATCATGGTCAGTACCGATTATAACCTCATCCACCATGCGCAGGCCTTCTAAGACTGCTTTCTTGTGCTCATCTGGGATTGATGATCTTCTCTGCTTATGGTGCCAGAGCACATCTTCTGATGCAAAACTAACGGTGAGGTGATCCCCAAGCGCTCGAGCCTCTTCAAAGAACTGAAGGTGACCAGCGTGCACAATATCGTAGCAACCGGAAATGAAGACTCTTTTCATAATGCGTTAAGAAATGGTGAATATTTCAAATAGCAGTTTAGACAACTGTTTTGAAATAAGCAATAGTGCGATCTAGACCTTCATCGAGGTTAATGGTCGGCTCCCAGCCAAGATGTTTTTTGGCGAGTGTGATATCGGGTTGCCTTTGCTGAGGATCATCCCCGGGCAGTGGTTCAAAAATAAGCTTCGAGGATCCGCCCACTTTAGTGAGCACCTGATCAGCCAGCTCCAGCATGGTAAATTCTCCAGGGTTGCCAATGTTAATTGGCCCTGTGACTTCGTCTTGATTCATGAGACGCACGAAGCCTTCAATCAAATCATCTACATAGCAAAATGAGCGAGTTTGTTTGCCGTCACCGTAAATGGTAATGTCTTGACCCCGTAATGCCTGGCAAATGAAGTTAGACACAACGCGGCCATCGTCTGGATTCATTCGCGGCCCAAAGGTGTTGAAAATTCTAACAATTCTTATGTCGACACCATTTTGTCTGTGGTAATCCATGAAGAGTGTCTCCGCTGCCCGCTTGCCTTCGTCATAACATGAACGAATACCGATAGGGTTGACATTGCCCCAATAACTCTCTGGCTGCGGATGCACTGACGGATCACCATACACCTCTGACGTGGAGGCTTGGAATACCCGAGACTTGGTTCGCTTGGCTGCCCCTAGGCAGTTGATGGCACCCATGACCGAGGTCTTAATAGTTTTAATCGCATTGTATTGGTAATGCGGAGGCGACGCTGGACAGGCTAGATTATATATCTGATCTGTCTCTATTTTGAACGGATCGATGACGTCATGCCTGAGCAGCTCAAAGTTCGGATGCTGCCTTAAATGTGCGATATTAGCTTTGAAGCCTGTGAAGTAGTTATCCATGCAGATAACTTCATTGCCCTCATCGAGAAGGCGCTCACAGAGATGTGATCCAAGGAATCCAGCTCCACCGGTGACGAGTATACGTTTCATTAAGTATTAATTGTAGGATTAAATAAGCATCAGAATAAGCATCAGGAAAAAATGCCTAAACATGGGCATTTATTGCCTAGCCCTTACCGATTGAGTATACATCGAACCCATGTTTTTCCAAGCTGTCATGGTCGAGGATATTACGACCATCAAAAAGGAACGCTGGTTTGAACATGTTATCATAAACCTTAGCAAAGTCGGCAGTCTTGAACTCATCCCACTCCGTCAGCAATGCAACTCCGTGCGCTTGATCAGCGGCCTCCTCGCACGAGGAACAGATATGTAGCTGGTTATCGATGACCTCCTGACTCACACCGACATAACGCAGATCTTCATGAATCATCGAGACCGGAACACGTGGATCATAAAGAGCAACATGTGCTCCTTCCATCATCAGATCGCGGCATACGTAAATAGAGGCAGACTCACGGGTATCATTGGTGTCTTTTTTGAAGGCAAAACCCCAAATGGCGATGCGTTTACCTCGCACAGTATTGAACAAAGTCTTAACGATCTTTTCTGAGAAGCGCGACTTCTGCCAATCGTTCATCTTGATCACTTGATCCCAATAGGACGCTACTTCTGGCAAGCCAAAATGCTCACACAAATATGTAAGGTTGAGAATGTCTTTCTGGAAGCATGAGCCGCCGAAGCCAACAGAAGCTTTCAAGAACTTTGGTCCAATTCGGGAATCTCGGCCAATGGCCCGACCTACTTCGTCTACATCTGCACCCGTCTTCTCGCATAATGCGGAAATCGAGTTGATTGAGGAAATACGTTGTGCAAGAAATGCGTTTGCAACAAGTTTAGACAGCTCAGAAGACCATAAATTCGTCGTTAGAATATTCTCACGGGGTATCCACTGATTATAAACACTGACAAGAGCCGCTACTGCCGCATCACCTTCTGGGGTGCGCTCTCCTCCTATCAGAATACGATCTGGATCTTGTAGGTCTTCAACGGCTGTTCCCTCGGCTAAGAACTCGGGGTTGGATAGCACCTGGAATTCACCGTCACCCGCGTTGGCATCGAGAATCGTGCGCATCGCCTCGGCTGTGCGCACAGGAATAGTGCTTTTTTCCACGATAATCTTAGGCCCTCTGGCAACCTTAGCGATCATACGTGCTGCTGATTCTATGTAACAAAGATCTGCCGCACGCCCAGCGCCCATGCCATAAGTCTTGGTGGGTGTTCCAACGGCAACAAAGATGATATCTGCATCAGCAATATGCTCTTCAACATCAGTGGAGAAGAATAAATTTCTGCCACGCGCCTCCTCAACTAGTTCATATAAGCCTGGCTCATAGACTGGGAGCTCCTTGCTGTTCCATGCAGCAATACGGTCAGCATTGAGGTCGACGACGTCGACGCGAATATCTAGGCACTTGGCTGCGATCATCGCCATCGTAGGGCCACCAACGTAGCCAGCGCCGATACAGCATATTTTTTTCGGTGTGTTCATATATTTTGTAGGGTGATTGAGTTAACAATTTGTGATAAGAATGGGTATACTGCAGCGATGACGGTGACATGTTGTGCACACATCAGCTCGGGATAGACAGGTGTGCGTGAGATCATGCTGGATATTAGGCGCGTAATGCACAGGCTAAGGCGCTAGTAACAAGCAGCATACCTCGAAGAAGCAGC
>JAQXBQ010000047.1 GCA_029252325.1 Akkermansiaceae bacterium | reverse complement strand
GATGTTAGATCCGTAGCTGATGAGGGTGGAGTCAAAGAGGCTTTGGCCATTCGTGTCTGGGGTCTTTTTAAACAAGTCAATAAGGCCTGCGAATAGCTCCATGGATTTAAAGTCTTTTAACCGAGATATCTCGGCACGAGCTTTGCTCATGTTCTGGTGAGAGAGCGGGTGAGATCCAATATTCATTCCCCAGCTTTTGAGCAAGGAGTCTACCGGTTGCCGGTAGGTGATGACTCTGGTTGAGTCGGTTTGAAAGGCTGCCACCATAAGCTGCTGGAGGATCTTTAGCGATCGGACTCCGTCCATACTGTCTCCTGGTTTTGCAAGGGGAGCATCTGGTTTTGGGGTATTCGCCCATTCGACCTCCTTGCTGATGCTTTGTTCGATCTGACGAATGGATTGCAGGTAGTCTTCTAGTTTATCTTGATCGGTCTTGCTGATTTTCTTTTTCGAGAATTTGAGCTCCGCGACTACGGCGTCGAGGATGCTGCGTTTTTGGGACAGGCGATACTCTCGCTCAGCACTACTTTCTTTGCTTTGACCGAAGAGCTCATGATAGAGGGCGAGAGGGTTTTTGATACCCGGAATGGGGTGCCCTTTCTGTGACCAAGACATTGAGAGTCCCGGGCCATGTCCGCCCGCATCTTCACCACAGAGTGCGAGGCTTGAGAAGCGAGTGTCTCGACCTACCTTTTGTGCGATGACCTGGTCGAGTGAAACGGTGTTAATAAATTTCCTCCCTCGCGTTCCTCCGACGTTTGCGCCTGTGAGGTAGGTGGTGCTGCCGGCGTGCGGGTTTCTAGCACCTAAGTTGGTGAGGTTTGAGACCATGGTGATGTCATCTTTGTGACGGTCGAGTGGTTTGAGTCCATCGGTGAGCCCGATTTCGGAGAATTTTCCTGCTTTGGTGGGGAAGAAGCTGTGTTTGGTGAATCCGTAGCCACAGCCAATAAAGAGGAAGCGTTTCGGAGCGGCGGCGCTAGCCGCTTTGGCTACGCTGGCAACTTGGGCCATCCCGAGCGACTCCATGAATGGGAGTGCCAGGGAGGTGGCTCCTGCTTTGAGTACGGTGCGCCGGTTATAGAGGTGTAGACTCATAATATTGTGGGGTTAATTTTTTGCAGTTGAGGGGTCTGTGAATTGATCCGCTTTTTTGAAAAGTGGGTGACTGATGATGGAGTAGATGAGGTCGCCGATTTGTTCGTTGTTTTGGCCGGCCTTTTTACAAATCTCATCGAGTACCTGCTGGTCGGAAAATTCGATGTGTCTGCCTAATCCGTAAGATAACAGACCTTCTGTAATGGAGCGGGTCAGCAGATGCTTGTGTGCCATTAGTCCGGACCGGAATTCGTCCAGATTCTGAAATGGTTTTTTGTTAGGGAATACGCCTTCGGCCCTCACGGGGATGAGTGTTGGTTTTGTGTCTTTTGTAGCCTGATTTTTTTCATCACTCTTTCCTACTGTTTCCAGGTCCCTCCATTGACCGAGAAGGTCAAAGTTTTCTAAGCCGAATCCTAATGGGTCGAAACTACTATGGCAGGATGCGCATTGAGCTTTTTGACGGTGCAGTTCGATGGCTTCTTTTACAGCCAGCGGCTTGTCACTGGCATTTTCAAGTTCAGGGACGTTGGGTGGAGGAGGAGGTGGTTTTCTGTTGAAGAACCTCTCCTGGATGAGCGCGCCACGGATGATGGGGGATGAGCGTTCTCCATTCGAACCCATCGAGAGGAAAGCGGTGGTTCCAAGTAGCCCTCCACGTGGTGAGTCTGCGGGGAGTTTGACTTTGCGGAATCCGCCTTCCTTATTGGGTACTTCCAGCCCGTAATGTAAGGCGAGGAGGTCATCGATGACGACGAAGTCAGAGTCGATCAATTGAGCCAGGCTGAGGTTCTCCTTAATCAATGTGTCGAAGAAGTTCTGCACTTCTAATTTAGCAGAATCCCGTATTCCTTTGTTGAATTTGATATGGGTGGTTTCATCAATGCCAACGGCATCAAATCGCTTTAAATCGACCCATTGAGTAAAAAACCCTTCGGAGAGCGTAAAGCTGTTTTTATGTTTGAGCATGCGGTCGACGTGTTTTTTTAGCACCGCCTTGTCCTTAAGTTTGCCCGCTTTCGCGTCGGCAAGAAGCGCACCTGATGCGGATCGACTCCAGAGGAAGTGGGAGATTCGGTT
>JAQXBQ010000193.1 GCA_029252325.1 Akkermansiaceae bacterium | reverse complement strand
GGTGCGCGTTTTTTTTTGCATCATGTTAGTTACTATCGAGCTCTTACCTTTAGTTTGAATTTTCTTGGAAGCTAACATTTTTTGCCTCGCTTGTTTGGTGAGATTGTTGGCTCGGTCGGTATCGCCCTCGGCTTCTGCTTGTCGCGCTTGCGTGCGGAGTTTAGCGGCTTCGCTTTTTGCGGAATCCGAAATTTGTTTCATGCTCTGGGTTTCTTCGCTGAGTTGAATGAGATCGGGCATGGACATGCTGAAAAATTCATCCACGCTTTGAACGTAGCTATTCCATCGGTAAGCAAAGGCCTCATTCTTACTGTTGTCGCGGTTGCCAGATTCGAGTGTAAGAAAAGAGTCGTAGACTTCTTCTGCCGACATCCTGCGTAGTGTGGGTCCACGGAAGTTATAATGCCCTCCCATTTCAGCTTCTTCTGCCGACACTTTGCTCTCAAAAAGCCTGGTGTGATAAAGGATACGCATGAACTGCTTGGTGTCATAATCAAGGGCTCGCATGACTGTGCATAGGTAATCGAGTAGTTCTGGGTGAGAGATGCGTGTCGTATCTGACCAGTCATCTAGCGGGTCGACGATGCCACGACCAAAGACTTCCGCCCAAAGACGATTGACTATGACCTTGGTGAATAGGGGGTTCTGCTCTGATGTTACCCAGTCAGCAAAGGCTTGTCTGCGTTGCTCGATGGGGATGTTGTCAGGCATGGATTCTCCAAAGGGGGTTTTGGGGATAAGTATATCACCCGGCTCTCCATCGTTGTATTGGTAGTCTTTTGGTAGTCGGAGTGTTTGGTCTGGGCTTTCACTGATGGCCACCTTGCGGAGGTCTCGGAAAAGATATGAGTAAGTCTTGAAGTATTTTTTTCCTTCTTTTTTCGCTTGGTTGAATCTTTTCTTACCTGACTTCTTTGACTTCTGGTCGAGCGTTCCGTCTTTTTCTAGAGAGTATTTGACGAGGTTGCGGAGCAGGTGATTGGCGGTGTCGCTTTTGTAAACGGTGTTCCCAGTGAAAGCAGCAAGCTCGTAGTATTGTTTTTGTGTCCAGTCATCGAATGGATGGTCATGGCACTGAGCGCAGCCTATCTGAGTGCCGAGAAATACTTGAGCTGTGTTGCTGACGTTATCGAGAAGCATATCGCGATCACGAAGATAGTAACCGACAGCGGGGTTGTCTGTGGCGAGGCCTTGTGATGAGAGCATGGTGTTGACAAAATCATCGTAAGGCATGTTCTTGTTTACGGCATCTCGAATCCAGATGTGCCATCCCACTCCGTGTTTATCGAGGCTGGTTTTCAGGCGTAGCAAGTCGGCCCAGAAGTTAAACATGCGGCTGTTAAAACCATCTGATTCAACGAGTGAGTCGACAAGAGAGCGGCGCTTGTCTTGATTGGCACCTTCAATAAAAGTGAGTGCTTCGTCAGCAGTGGGGATGCGCCCAGATATGTTGATATAAGATCGACGGACAAAGGTAGCGTCGTCGATGAGGGGATTAGCGCTCAGGTCCTGTGTTTGCAGGTAAGCCGCTATGTATTGATCAATCTGGTTGCTGGTGTTTCGTGCTGTCGACTGAGGTATAGGCTTGATCGAGTAGCCAAAAGAAACAGTTAAGGAGCAGGTTGCAAAAAATATGATGAGCTGTTTCATGTGCTGATTTCGAGCGGTCTGACGATGAAACCCTTGATTGTCATATTAGTTGCAAAAAAAGAGAGAGTTATTCGATGGGGGCAAGAAGCTTGATAAGGGTATCATCATCGAGCTTGAGCTGGTTGATAGAGGAGGTGAGGATGGAGTCGGCAACATTTGATTTTTTTTGCTGCATTTGTTGGATGCGCTGCTCCACTGTGCCTTTGCATATAAGTTTGTGAACGAAGACAGGCTTATCTTGCCCGATGCGGTAGGCGCGGTCTGTGGCTTGGTTTTCAACGGCAGGATTCCACCAAGGGTCGTAATGAATAACGGTGTCGGCATTGGTGAGGGTGAGGCCAGTGCCCCCCGCCTTGAGAGAAATGAGAAACACCTCGGCCTCGCCAGCCTGGAATTGCTCAACCAGATCCTGCCGGTTTTTACTGGCTCCTGTTAGCTTGAGGTAGCTGGTTTGTTGATCGATAAGGTGTTGTTCGATAATGTCTAACATTGATGTGAACTGTGAGAACAGTAACACTTTTCGATTTTCTTTTTTGAGGGTTTCAAGCAGATCTTTTAGATAGTTGAATTTTCCAGATTGGCTTGGTTTTTGTGGGAGGTGTTCTGATGATAAATCTGTATCTTTATTGGCAATGAGTTTATTGGCAATGAGGTCTGGGTGGCAGCAAATTTGACGTAGTTTAAGTAGGGCGTCGAGGAAGACAATTTGAGCTTCTTGGCCACGAATGGCTAGCGCTTGGCGGACGTGTTTGTCCATCGTGGAGCGCACGGTTTCGTAGAGGTCTTTTTCGTCTGTTCCGAGTTCGATAAGGTGGGGGATTTCTGTTTTTGGTGGTAGCTCAGTGGCGACTTGATCTTTGGTGCGGCGTAGAATAAGTGCGCCTATTTTGTTTGCTAGGGCATCAGCACGCTGCTGATTTCTTTCTTTTTCGATAGGTGTTCGGAAAGTTTCACGGAAGGTTTCGGTGTCACCTAGTAGGCCTGGCATGAGGAAATCGAAAAGGCTCCAAAGCTCTCCAAGGTGATTTTCGATGGGGGTTCCTGAGAGGCACAGACGATGACGAGCGTCAAGCTGACGCACTGCCCGAGAGACTTGAGCGCTAGGGTTTTTTATGTGCTGCGCTTCATCTAGAACGAGTAGGTGAAATGGTTGTTGGCTGAATTGTTCGAGATCTCTGTGTAGAAGGGCGTAGGAGGTAAGCGCAATGTCAGTGTCGCAGAGCTCGGAAAAGCGGTCATGGCGGTCAGCACCTTGTAAGATGGTGACTTTTAGTGAGGGGGCGAATTGAGCTGCTTCACGTTGCCAGTTTTCGACAACACTTGTGGGGGCAATGACTAAGTTGGGCAGAGTGTTACCTTTTTGTTTTTCAGCTAAGATGTGCGTCAGGGTTTGCATGGTTTTGCCAAGTCCCATGTCGTCTGCCAAAACACCATGGAGGCCATGGTGTGCCAGAAACTGCATCCATTCGTAGCCTTCGCGTTGATAGCTTCGTAGTGTCGCTTTTAGAGTTGGCGGAACTTCGCATGCTACTTTGCTTTGAGAGGCTTCCCGTAATTCAAGAGATGTGATTTCGTGAGGAGGGGTGAAATTAGAGTCGTCTTCAGCGAGAGCCTCGCAGATAGATGGGGCTTCGATTTTATGCATTCGGATCGGTTTGCCTGTGAATTTGAAATTCACCAGCTCACCAAGGTGAGTGAGAATCCGGCGAAAGCGACCTACCGGTAGGGTGATAGCGCTGCCGGCGTGCTCTCCTCCGGTCAGAAAAACAAGAAACTCCTGTCCATCAGGCATGCCTTCCGTGAGTTTGAGGAAATTATATTCGACCAGTGTTGCAAGTATTGGTTGAAGGTCCATAGCTTGACCATCAACTTCAAAACCGGCAGAGAGGCTGAACCATCCTCTACCCTCATCGATAAATTCCGCTCGCCATGTGGAGGCTTCAAATTGGAGTGGAGGGTTAATAGCTCCGGCCGCAATGGTAACCTGCCACCCTCGTTTTTCGAGAGCCGGGATGGCTTCGTGGTGAAAGCGTTGCCAGTAGAGTGAGGGTTGCCACTCTTTGTGGTCTGGAGACCATAGCGTACCGCTTTGATTAGGAGTGGATAGTTTCTTCAGCGATGGTGGTGGTTGTTCTGCTCCAGGCAGGAGATCAAGAGCATACAGAGTATTGAGGGCTGTCATCTCTGCCGCTCGCTGGCGCGGTTTACCAATATTTCCAGCTGGGTCGAGTGGGTATTGATGGTTGTCGTAGATGGCATTGGCTGATGCATATACATCAGGAAGCCAGAGGTAACTGGAGCCCTCTGGGCGTTTTTCGATATGAAGCCGAAAAGTGACCGAGTTTGGCTCGTGTGGTTTGTGTGCGTCTGTGGTGCTTTTGTGGCCTTCCTTGTCAGCTTGGGTATTGATACTAGCCGCTTGGTGCAGGGTTTTTGTTGGGGGCTCTGTGCTTACCTCACCGAAGGCGCTGTCTAATCTCCCAGGCCGGCTCAAGTGCTCAAGGGCAGCGACGGCATGACTACAGCAGACGCCAACAGAGCAGGAACAGGAGGTGTCGAGCTGTGTCACATCATCTTCCAGCCACAGAGCAATAATAGTCTCTTCTTGGTGGCCAGATCGCTCCATTAACGTTGCGGTGATCTCAATATCTCCTGTATCTAGGGCCTCAATCGAGCAACTGGTGACCTGCTTGGCACGGGCCATTTTGTATCCAGCGGTGAGGCATAAGCTTGAAAAAGAGGGCTTCCAATCAGCGGAGGCTAGAAAATTTTCGACTGAGTCTCGGCTCAATCCATTATCGGTCATCATATCGCTTGCGGCTGCTCGGAATGGTTCTTTTGTCTCCGAGCTTACCACTTTTCAACAGGGATTCCTTTTTAGGCTGTCTCTTTGAGCTTGGAACTTTGGTAGTCTCTACTACTGGCTTAGTGCTCTTGATATCCACATTGTAGTGTTTGGCGATGTCTAATAATATCGT